>NZ_JBIUAQ010000026.1:25449-120862 GCF_044547565.1 Amycolatopsis sp. NPDC052450
CGGGGGGGGGGGGGGGGGGGGGGGCGGGGGGGGGGGGGGGGGCGGGGGGGGGGGGGGGGGGGGGGGGGGGGCCCCCCCCCCCCCCCCCCCCCCCCCCCCCCCCCCCACCACCTGGACCGATGACTCACCGCCACTCTCACCCGCCCGATGTACATGAAGGCCCCCTTCATGTACTTGGACAGGCGACGCCCCTGTGACTGCTGATGCACCTGGGGTGGTTGTGGCGATCACCACAGCCAGATCGCCACTCGCGACCACTCGGCCGCAGCAAGGGCAGCGCGCCGCGTGAACCGCTACCCGACGACCACCCTTTTGAGTTAGGTTCCCCCTCATGAAGCTGCGCTGGGGTGTCACCGTTGTCGTTTCCGCTCTCGCCGCCGTGCTCCTGCCCGGCATCGCCACCGCCGCGCCCGCGTCTTCGGCGCCGATCGTGCGCTGCGAGTTCACGCCGACGCCCGAAAACCCCGCGGCCCGGCCGGTCCTGCGCCCGCTCCCCTTCGCGCTGACCCGCGGCACCGTCGACGTCACGTTCCGCTTCAACTACGGCCCGGTGACCGTGCGCCTGAACCGCGCCGGCGCCGCTCCGTGCGCCGTCCACAACCTGGCGAGCCTGGCCGTGCAGCGCTTCTACGACCGCAGCCAGTGCTGGCGCCTGACGAACTCGTCGCGCCTCGGCGTCCTTCAGTGCGGCGACATCTACGAAGCCGAGAAGGGCGGTCCGGGCTACAAGTTCCCGGACGAGGTCGACGGCACCGAGACCTACGAACGCGGCACCATCGCCATGGGCAACCAGGGCCCCGGCACGAACGGCAGCGAGTTCTTCATCGTGCACTCCTTCGCGAACATCCCGAAGAACTACTCGGTGATGGGCAAGGTCGTGCGGGGCATGGAGGTGCTGGACCGGATCGTGGCGAACGGCATCATCCCGACCGATCCGAACGGTCCCGCCGACGGCCTGCCCGCGAAGCCGGTGAAGATCCAGAAAGCGTCTGTGGGTTTCTGATTCATTCGCTGTCTCCCCATTGATAGCGAAAAGGCCGAGCGGGGAGGATTTGGGACGTTCAACGTCCTAAATCCTCCCCGCTCGTTTGCCATGTAGCTTGTTCGCCGACCAGATTCGGCGACAAAAGAACCATAAAGCTCGACAGCACGCAAATCTCCAACAATGTCCACAGGAAAACCACAGCCCCCTCACAGGAACGCGCGATTCACCCTTTAGAGTGACGCATCCTTACCGGCCAGTCCGCCGGTGACGTTCCTGGGGGCCACGATGATGACTCACGAGCAGTACCTGTCCACCAAAAGATTCCCGGCCCTCGACGGGTTGCGTGCGATCGCCGCGCTCCTCGTGGTGGTGTTCCACTACGGAGGACCGTCGTGGGCCATGGCCAACGGATGGATCGGTGTCCACCTGTTCTTCGTTCTCTCGGGCTTCCTGATCACCACGCTGGCACTGCGCGAAGAAGACCGAAACGGCAGGATTTCGCTCGCCGACTTCTACATCCGTCGCGCGTTTCGTATTCTTCCGGTGTACTTCGCGGTTTTGGGCATCATCGTGGTGTTCACCTATCTGCGCGGCCAGTACACCTCGAGCGGACTCTCCGGCGCGATGCCTTACTTCCTGACGTTCACCAACGAATTCGCCCATAACGCGCCTTTCGGTCAATCGTGGACGCTGGGCGTCGAGCAGAAGTTCTACCTCGTCTGGCCGTTCCTCGCCTTCGGCATCGCGGCGCTGAGCTTCCCGAAGCGGCTCGGCCTGGCGATCGGCCTGATCGCGCTCATGATCGCGCTGATCCCGGTGATGCCGTACGCCGGTGCCTACTCCCCCATCATCATCGGTTGCGCCCTCGCCATCGGTCTCCACTACCGCAAGGGCTTCGCGGTCCTCCGCTTCTTCACCCACCCGCTGGCCTGCTTCGTCCTGCTCCCGGCGCTTGTGGTCCTCCAGATCCACATCACCGACATCGAGGCCTTCTTCAAGGACGGCGGCACGATCGGCGGCACGACGTATGCGGTCCTGGTCGCGCTGTTCATCACCTCGCTGATCCCGCGCGGTCCGATCGCCTGGCTCTTCTCCACCCCGCCGATGCGGTTCATCGGCGAGCGGTCGTACTCGGTGTACCTCTTGCAGGGGGTGGCGGCGACCGTGGTCGCCTTGTCGATCCCTCAGTTGGGCGTCCACCGGACCTTGACCGCGATCGTCGTGACCGTCGTCGCACTCGTCATCTCCGACGTCCTCTACCGGTGGGTCGAGGTGCCGATGATCGACGTGGGCCGCAAGGTGGTCGCCCGGCGCCGGCCCGTCCTGCCCGATCCCACGATCCGGGAAGCCGAGCCCGCTCTGGCCAGCGGCTGAGCGATTCGGGCGGATCACCCTTGTGCGGGTCCGGTACTCTGGTCGCCAAGGTCGAGAGGCGCTGCAACGGACCGCGGGGTCCGCCACGCTCGGCCCCGGACATCACCGCAAGGGCGCCTCCCACGACATGGGAGGAGCGCTGGATGGAAACGACCGCCCTGCGAAAGCTGCTGGATGAGCGCATCGTCGTGCTCGACGGCGCGTGGGGGTCGATGCTCCAGAACGCCGGCCTCGAACCTGAGGATTACCGCACCGAGCGGTTCCAGGACCACCCTCGTGACATCACCGGCGACCCCGACCTGCTGAACATCACCCGGCCGGACGTCGTCCTCGACATCCACCGCCAGTATCTGGACGCCGGCGCGGACATCACGACGACGAACACGTTCACCGCCACCACCATCGGCCAGGCGGATTACGGGCTCGAGAACCTCGCTTATGAGATGAACCTCCGCGGCGCCCAGATCGCGCGCGAGGCGGCGGACGCGGCGGGCGGGAAGTTCGTCGCCGGGTCGGTCGGGCCGCTGAACGTCACGTTGTCGCTGTCGCCGAAGGTCGAGGACCCGGCGTTCCGCGCGGTGACCTTCGACGAGGTGTATGCCGCGTACGCGGATCAGATCAAAGCGCTCGCCGAAGGCGGCGTCGATCTGCTGCTGATCGAGACGATCTTCGACACCCTCAACTGCAAGGCCGCGATCGCCGCCGCCCGCGACGTCGCACCGCACCTGCCGCTGTGGATCTCGGTGACGATCGTCGACCTGAGCGGCCGGACGCTGTCGGGGCAGACGGTCGAGGCGTTCTGGAGTTCCATCGAGCACGCCGATCCGCTGCTGGTCGGCGTCAACTGTTCGCTGGGCGCCGAGGAAATGCGCCCGCACATCGCCGAACTGTCCCACCTCGCCGGCACGTACACGGCCTGCCACCCGAACGCCGGACTGCCGAACGCGTTCGGCGGGTACGACCAGACGCCCGAGGAGACCGGCGGGCTGCTCGGCGACTTCGCCACGGCCGGGATGGTCAACGTCGTCGGTGGCTGCTGCGGCACGACTCCCGCGCACATCAAGGAGATCGCCGACGCCGTCCGCGGGATGGCGCCGCGGACGGTGCCGGAGCCGAAGGCGAACACCCGGTTCAGCGGCCTGGAGCCGTTCGAAATCGGCAAGGACACCGGTTTCGTCATGATCGGCGAGCGGACCAACGTCACCGGGTCCGCCAAGTTCCGCAAGCTGATCGAGGCCGACGACCACCAGGCCGCCGTCGACGTCGCGCTGGAGCAGGTGCGTGGCGGGGCGAACCTGCTGGACGTCAACATGGACGCCGATTTGCTCGACAGCGAAAAGGCGATGACCACGTTCCTGAACCTCATCGCCACCGAACCCGAGGTCGCCCGGCTGCCGATCATGATCGACAGCTCGCGCTGGACGGTGCTCGAGGCCGGGCTGAAATGCGTGCAGGGCAAGGGAGTCGTCAACTCCATCAGCCTCAAGGAGGGCGAGGAGCAGTTCCTCCAGCAGGCCCGGCGCATCCGCGACTACGGCGCGGGCGTGGTCGTGATGGCCTTCGACGAGCAGGGCCAGGCCGACACCGCCGACCGGAAGGTCGACATCTGCGGGCGCGCCTACGACCTGCTGACCCAGAAGGCCGGTTTCGTCGCCGAGGACATCATCTTCGACCCGAACGTGCTCGCGGTCGCGACCGGCATCTCCGAGCACAACGGGTACGCCAAGGCATTCATCGACGCGCTGCCGCGGATCAAGGAACGCTGTCCCGGCGTGCACATCAGCGGCGGTATCTCGAACCTGTCGTTCTCCTTCCGCGGCAACAACGTCGTGCGCGAGGCGATGCACTCGGCCTTCCTGCTGCACGCGGTACGCGCCGGGCTGGACATGGGCATCGTCAACGCCGGGCAGCTCGCGGTCTACGAGGACATCCCCAAGGATCTGCTGGAACTGGTCGAAGACGTGCTCTTCGACCGTCGCGAAGACGCCACCGACAGGCTGGTCACCTTCGCGGAAACGGTCAGCGGCAAGGGAACCCAGCGCGTCATCGACCTGTCCTGGCGCGAAGGTACGGTCGAGGAGCGCCTCAGCCACGCGCTGGTGCACGGCATCGTCGACTACATCGAAGAGGACACCGAGGAAGCCCGCCAGAAGCTGCCGAAGCCGCTCGAGGTCATCGAAGGCCCGCTGATGGACGGCATGAAGATCGTCGGCGACCTGTTCGGGTCCGGGAAGATGTTCCTGCCGCAGGTGGTCAAGAGCGCGCGCGTGATGAAGCGGTCCGTGGCCTACCTCGAACCGTTCATGGAGGCCGAGAAGGAGAAGGCGCGCCTCGAAGGCCGCGTCGAAACCCGCCAGGGCAACGGAAAGGTCGTCCTGGCGACGGTCAAGGGCGACGTGCACGACATCGGCAAGAACATCGTCGGCGTCGTCCTCGGCTGCAACAACTACGAGGTGATCGACCTCGGCGTGATGGTCCCGGCTTCGGTCATCCTGGACACGGCCGTCTCCGAGGGCGCCGACGCCATCGGGCTCTCCGGCCTGATCACGCCGTCGCTGGACGAGATGGTCAACGTCGCCGCCGAAATGGAGCGGCGGGGGCTGAAGCTGCCCCTGCTGATCGGCGGCGCGACCACGTCGCGCCAGCACACCGCGGTCCGTATCGCGCCCGCGTACGAGCACACGACCGTGCACGTCCTGGACGCGTCGCGCGTCGTGGGCGTCGTCGGTGACCTGCTCGACGCGGACCGCGCCGAAATCCTCGACAAGGCGAACCGCGAGGACCAGGAAGCACTGCGCGTGCAGCACGCGAACAAACAGCGGACGCCGTTGCTGACGGTCGAGCAGGCGAGGGCCAACCCGGAGAAGGTCTCCTTCGACGACATCCCGACGCCCCGGTTCACCGGCGTCCGGTACGTCTCGCCGACGCTCACCGAACTGCGCGAGATGATCGACTGGACCTTCCTGTTCCTGGCCTGGGAGCTGAAGGGCAAGTACCCGGCGATCCTGAACAACCCGGTGGCGCGGGAACTGTTCGACGACGCGAACACCCTGATGGACCAGATCATCGCCGAGGAACGGTTCCAGGCGAAGGGCGCGTACGCGTTCTGGCCGGCGCACTCCGAGGGCGACGACATCATCCTGGAGTCGGGTGTCAAGTTCCCGATGCTGCGCCAGCAGACCAAGAAACCGTTGTCGCGGCCCAACCGCTGCCTGGCGGACTACATCGCCCCGGCGGGCGCGGGCGACCACCTCGGCGGGTTCGCGGTCACCATCCTCGGTGCCGAGGATTTCGCGGCCGAGTTCGAGGCGGACCAGGACGACTACCGCGCCATCATGGTGAAGGCGCTCGCGGACCGGCTCGCCGAGGCGTTCGCCGAGTACCTCCACCTCCAGGCGCGGCGGGACTGGTTCGAGCCGGACGCCGATCCGAAGCTGGAAGACCTGCACGCCGAACGCTTCCGCGGCATCCGCCCGGCGCTGGGTTACCCGGCGAGCCCGGACCACAGCGAGAAGCAGGAACTGTTCGACCTGCTCGACTCGGACCGGCTCGGGATGGGGTTGACCGAGTCGTTCGCGATGACGCCGGCGGCGAGCGTCAGCGGGCTGATCTTCGCCCACCCCGATTCGCGGTACTTCACCGTCGGACGGCTCGGCAAGGACCAGGTCGAGGACTACGCCGCCCGCCGCGGCCTCGAACTGTCCACTATGGAGCAGTGGCTGCGGCCGAACCTCGCCTACGAACCTGAATGACACAATGATCGGGTGACTGCCGAGGGCTCGGACTTCCTGCAGCTGGACATCGGGGACGCACCGCCGGGGCGCCGGTCGGACTGGCTGGCGTCGCGGTTGCGGCACGCCATCTCCGACGGCCGCCTGCCGGTCGGCAGCAGGCTGCCCGCGACCAGGGCACTGGCCGCGGACCTGCGGGTCTCCCGCGGTGTGGTCACCGAGGCGTACCAGCGCCTCGTCGAAGACGGCCACGTCGCCGGACGGGGCAGGGCGGGCACGGTGGTCGTCGCGGCGCCGGCCAGGACGAAGGAGCAGAGGACGGCCGGGCCGCCGTCCGCGGGCACGATCTTCCAGCCCGCGCCCGGGATCGGCGTCTTCGACTCGCTGCGGTCGACCCCGGCGAGGATCGACCTGTCCCCCGGTGTGCCGGATCTGACGGCCTTCCCGCGAACGGCGTGGTTACGCGCCGAGCGCACCGTGCTCAACGACCTTTCGGCGGCGGCCTTCGGCTACGGCGACCCTCGTGGCGCACCCGCGTTGCGGCTGGCCATCGCGCACTGGATCGCCCGTACCCGGGGCATCACCGCCGACGCGGACGACGTGCTGATCGTCGCCGGTGTCGCGCAGGGCCTCGGGTTGCTGGCGCAAGTGCTCTGCGACAACGGGATCTCCGAGATCGCCGTCGAGGATCCGAGTTCGCTGGGCGCGCGGCAGCATCTGCACGACCGGCGGCTGGCGACCCCGCCGATCCGGGTCGACGACGACGGCATCGACGTCGGCGAGCTCGTGCGCAGCGGCGCGCCCGCCGTGCTGCTCACGCCCGCGCACCAGTTCCCGACCGGTGTCGTGCTCGGCGGGGAACGCCGTCGCGAGCTCATGCGCTGGGCCGCGAACGGCGGGCTGATCATCGAGGACGACTACGACGCCGAGCACCGCTACGACCGTCCGCCGGTGCCCGCGTTGCGCTCGATGCTCGCCGAGCAGGTCTGTTACGCGGGCAGTGTGTCGAAGTGGCTCGCACCCGCGCTCCGGGTGGGCTGGATGTTGGTGCCGCCGCGGTACCGGGACGAGGTGGTCGCGGCCAAACGGTTCGCCGACCTCGGCAACGCCGTCCTCCCGCAGCTGGTGCTCGCGCATCTCATGGAGTCCGGGGAGATGGAGCGGCAACTGCGGTTCGTGCGCAAACGGCACCGGCGACGGCGGGACGCGATGATCGACGCGCTCCGGGCGCATCTCCCCGACGCCGTGGTGCACGGCGCCGCCGCCGGGCTGCATCTGACGATCACCTTCGACGCCGAGTTCTCCGATCTCGACTTCGCCGCCGCCGCGCTGGAGCAGGGCGTGAAGGTGCAGCCGCTGTCGTGGCACTGTCAGCGCCCGATGAATCCCGGCCTCGTCCTCGGCTACGGGGCGAGCCCGGCGAGCGACATCGCCGAGGGCATCGCCGTCCTGGGCCGGCTTCGGCGCTAGTCCCCCTCGCGTTTCGTCCTCTGGTTGCGGTGGTTCGGCTGTCGAACTACCGCAACTAGAGGACGAATTGCCTGGGGAAGGGCAGGAGCGAGGACGGGTCTTCGACGTGGGCGTTGTGGCCGAGCCCCCGGAGTACGGCCGAGTGCGGGCTGAGGGCGCGAAGCTGTTCGGGGCGGCTCATGGGGTCGTGTTCCCCGGCCGCGAGGACGACCGGGCAGCGTGCCGCGCCGAGCAGTCCGCGCATGTCGGGCGCGCCGACGCCGAACGCGCGGGGGTCCAGCGCCAGCCGCCAGCCGCCTTCGGTTTCGGCCACGCCATCGGGATCCGCCTCGGCGATCCCGACCAGGCCGGCGATCTTGAGGAAGCCGCGTTCGGCGTCCTCACGGGTCGGGAACACCCTCGGCGGCTTGGCCGCCATGGCGGCCGCCCTCGCGAGGTCGTCCTCGCTCCATTCGACCTTGACGCCGACCGTGAACAGCCCGGCGACCTTCACCCCGAACCAGCCGCTGGCCAGCGCCAGCCCGACCACGCCGCCAAGGGAATGGCCGATCACCAGCACCGGACCGCGTTCCGGGAGCGCGTCGGCGACCGCCGCGGCCAGCCCGCCGAACGAGTAGTGCGGCAACCGGGGCGATCCCCCGTGGCCGGGCAGATCCGGCGCGAGCCAGCGATATCCCGGGTGCGCCATGAGGCCGTCCCAGACCGCTCCTGTCGCGCCGAGGCCGTGCAGCAGGAGCACGGGCGGGCCTTCGGTTCCGGCGGTGCGCATCTTCAGTGTTTCCACCGGACGGATCTTTCCTCAGTCCCCCTCCCGCGGGCTAGGGTCGACGGCGTGATCACCGATCCGGACGTGTACACGCGGGGCGTGCCGTACGAGCACCTCGCGTCGCTGCGCCGGGACTCGCCGGTCACGCGGGTGGACGATTTCTGGGCCGTGCTGCGGCATTCCGACGTCAAGCACGTGCTGAAGAACCCGAAGCTGTTCTCGTCGCGCCTCGGCGGGACGCAGATCCGGGACCCGTCGACCGAGCAGGACCTCGGCTACGTCCGGCGGATGATGCTCAACATGGATCCGCCCGAGCACGCCCGGCTGCGCGGCCTGCTCACCAAGGCGTTCACGCCGCGTGCGGTCGGCAGGCTGACCGAGCGGATCAACGGCTGGGCGCGGGAGCTGATCACCGAAGTCGCCGCGGACGGCCGGTGCGACTTCGCCGCCGTCGCGGCGGATCTCCCGCTGCTGACGCTCGCCGAAGTCTTCGGGATCCCCGAACAGGACCGGCGGCTGATGTACGACTGGAGCAACCGCGTGATCGGCTACCAGGACGCCGACTACGCGGTGAGCTCGACCGTCGAGGCCGGCGAGGTCACCGATCTCGCGCGGTCGGCGCTGGCCGTCCGGCCGGTTCCGGGGCCCGGCGGGGCGATGCCCGACCCGCGCACCCGCGCGGGGATGCCTGATCTCTACGCGTACGCCACCGCGCTCGGCGAGTACAAACGCCGTCACCCCGGCGAAGACGTGATGAGCAATCTGATGGGTCACGTGGAAGACGGCGGCCGCGTGTCCATCGCGGAGTTCGAGAACCTGTTCTGGCTGTTTTCCGTGGCGGGCAACGAAACCCTGCGCAACGGCATCCCGGGCGGGATGCTCGCGCTGCTCTCGCATCCCGATCAGTACCGGCGGCTGCTGGCCGACCGGTCACTGCTTCCCGGCGCGGTGGAAGAGATGCTGCGCTGGTGGACGCCGGTGATGCACTTCCGCCGGACCGCGACCGAGGACGTCGTTCTGTCCGATGTGGACATTCAGGCGGGTGAGAAGGTCGTCGTCTGGTTCTCGGCGGCGAATCGCGACGAGACCGTTTTCGACGATCCGGACCGCTTCGACATCGGCCGCACACCCAACGATCACGTGACCTTCGGGCACGGCCCGCATTTCTGCCTCGGCGCCCAGCTCGCCAGGGTGCAGCTGCGGGCGATGTTCGAAGCGGTCCTCGACCTGCTCGGCGAGGTCGAACTCGCCGGGAAGCCGGTGCGGTTGCGGTCGAACTTCCAGAACGGCCTGAAGTCGCTGCCGATCCGATGGCGGCGATGAGCCCCTTCCCGCCCCCGAGCGCGGGAAGGGGCCCTCACCCCCTGGTCATTCGGCCGCGGCGAACTCCGGTTCGGCGACGGCGGAGCGGGCTTCGGCCTTGCGCAGGCCGACGACTCCGGACAGCGCCACCAGGACGCTGATCACCGCGATGCCGGTGACGACGGTCAGCGCGGGCGCCAACCCGTTCAGCAGCGCGGCCGGGCCGGTGGCACCATCCGAGTTGCCGGTCAGGACCGCGGTCACCACGGCGAGGCCGATCGCGCCGCCGACCTGGATCGACGTGTTCAGCAGCCCGCCGGCGAGCCCCTGCTCGTCGTCGGAGATGCCGTTGGTCGCCTGGATGTTCAGCGAGGAGAACGCCAGCATGAAGCCGATTCCCAGCAGGATCATGCTCGGCAGCACCGAACCGGCGTAGCTGGAACTCTCGTCGATCCGCAGGAACAGCGCGTACCCGATCACGTGGGCGACGACACCGGCGAGGATCGTGCGCGGCGTGCCGAGCCGGTCGATCAGCGGCTCGATCCTGGGTGAACCGAAGGCGACGATCAGCGCGGCGGGCAGGAATCCGAGCGCGGTCTGCAACGCGGACCAGCCCAGCACGGTCTGCAGGTACAGCATGACCACGAACTGGAAACCGATGTAGGCGCCGAAGAACGTCGCGCCGCCGAGGTTGGCCCGGGCCAGCGGGCCGGAACGCAGGATGCCGAGGCGGAGCAACGGGTGCTTGCTGCGCTTCTCGATGAACACGAACGTGACGAGCAGAGCGAGCGCGAGGGCGAACGAGATCAGGGTCCGCGGGGCGGCCCAGCCGATCTCCGGCGCTTCGACCACGGCGAAGACCAGCAGGAGAGAACCGGCGGCACCGGTGATCGCGCCGGGGAAGTCATAGCCGCCACCGGTTTGCGGCTGGTAGGACGGGATCAGCTTGATCGCGGCGACCAGCGCGGCGAGCGCGATCGGCACCGGCAGCAGGAACGTCCAGCGCCAGCCCACCTCGGTGAGCAGACCGGAGAAGACGAGGCCCGCGGAGTAACCGCTGGCACCGAACACGGCGAAGATGCTGATCGCCCGGTTGCGGGCGGGGCCTTCGTGGAAGGTCGTGGTGATGATGGAGAGGGCCGCCGGCGCGGTGAACGCGGCCGCGAGACCCTTGATGAACCGGGTGGCGATGAGCAGCGCGCCGTCGTCGACGAGGCCGCCGAGCAGGGAAGCGAGCGCGAAGACCGCGACGGCGATAAGGAAGACCCGGCGCCTGCCGAGCAGGTCGGCGGTGCGGCCGCCGAGGAGCAGCAGGCCGCCGTAGCCGAGCACGTAGGCGCTGATGATCCATTGCAGGGCACTGGTGGAGAGGCCGAGTTCGGCCTGGATGGACGGGAGGGCGACGGCGACCATCGACACGTCGAGCGCGTCGAGGCCCACGACGACGGACACAGTGAGCAGGACACCCCAGAGGCGCGCGTCCCACCTTGTCGAGCTGGTGGACAGCTGCACGGAAGAACTCATGATCCGTACAGTACATGCACGCGCATCTAATGCAAGTGCATTTAATGACTTTGCATAAAATTCACGTGCATGCTATCTTGGGCCGCGTGAGCGACGACGCCGAACAAGACCTGCTGCGGGAGTGGCACGACCTGTCCGCCCGGCACGCGGCGGTCTTCGGGCGCCTCGAGTGCCGGCTCCAGGAGCGTCACGGCCTCGGCGTCACCGAGTTCGAAGCCCTCGAACGGCTGGTGAACTGCGTCGTCGGCAAATGCCGCGCGGCCGATCTGACCGAGGTCGTCCACCTGAGCCAGAGCGCCACCTCACGTCTCGTCGCCCGCCTGGAACGCGAGGGGCTCGTCCAGCGCTCACTCTGCGAGTCGGACCGGCGCGGGATCTTCGTCATCGTGACCGACGAAGGCCGCCGTCGCTACGAAGAGGCGAAGCCCACCCACCGGGCGACCCTCGAAGAGACTCTCACCGTCGGGGCCTGAAGCCCGGCAGTCTCACTTCTCGCCGATTTTGACGGCGGTCAGGGTGATCACCGCGTCCGCGGTCACGTCCGCGGTCACCTTCGTCCCCGGCGCCGGACTCTGCCCGGTCTGGACCCAGTTCCGGTCCAGCGCGAGCATCCGGCCTTTCCCTGTTCCGTCGACTTCGCGCAGGTTGTACAGGCCCGCCGCCTGCATCGCGTCCTGCGCGTCCTGATGGTTCATCCCCGAAACATCGGGGACGGCGATGAGACGAGCGGCGGAAGACGCAGGTCCGCCGGTTTCCGCCGGCGGCTGAACACTCACGGACGTCTCGGTCACCGTCGACGGCGCCCCAGGCCGCGTGGCCGGGACGCCGCAAGCGGCCAGGACGGCGACGCCGGCGACGAGGATCAGTGCGACGGTCTTCGGCATTCGCGGACTCCACTCCGAGACGGTGAGACCGAGAGGAGTCGCGCCCGGACCACGGACCGTTAACACCCGGTCGGGTCGACTTCGTCCGTCTGGCCCGACGCGAGCGTCGAGGTAAAGAATGTTTGACATGGTGTCTAGAACTCTTTACCTTGGCTCTCGTGGCCTTGGAAGAGAAACGCGCATGGATCATGGCGGTGGTGACGGTCTTCGCCTACGCGGCGTACCTGATCGTCGTCTTCGGCCGGGCAAGCTCCGGTGCGGTCGTCGATGTCCCTTACGTGGCACCGTTGCTGTGGACCGTCGGGGCGGCCATCGTGGCCTCGATCGTGCTGCACATCGCCGCGGCGATCGCCTCACCGCGTGACGCGGGCCGCAAGGACCAGCGCGACCGCGAGATCGGCCGGTTCGGCGAGCACGTCGGGCAGTCGTTCGTCGTGATCGGCGGGGTCGCGGCGCTCGTCATGGCGATGGCGGAACTGGACCACTTCTGGATCGCCAACTCCGTGTACCTCGCCTTCGTCCTGTCCTCCCTGCTCGGCTCGATAGCGAAGATCGCCGCCTACCGCTGGGGATTCCAGGCATGGTGAAACCGACCAAGGTCACGAACTCCATCCGCGCCCTGCGGTTCGCGAAGGGCGAGATGACCCAAGCGGAACTCGCGGACCGGATCGACGTCACCCGCCAGACGGTGATCGCCATCGAACAGGGCCGCTACTCGCCGTCCTTGGAGATGGCCTTCCGGATCGCCCGGGTTTTCGGCGTCGGGCTCGACGATGTTTTCCAGTACCCAGACCAGGAATGAGGCCGCCGTGAAGGCGATCGCCCAGAACGAGTACGGCACGATCGACGTCCTGACCCTGACCGACCTGCCCGAACCCGAAGCCGGACCGGACGGCGTGGTCGTCCGGATCCGGGCGGCGGCGGTCGACCCCGGCGTCTGGCACCTCATGGAGGGCACGCCGTACCTGGTACGGCTCATGGGGTTCGGAGTACGCAGACCGAAGGCCCGGGTCCGCGGGCTGGATTTCGCCGGCGTGGTGCACGCCGTCGGCGGCGACGTGACGCGATTCCGGCCGGGCGACGAGGTTTTCGGAACCTGTGACGGTTCTTTCGCCGAGTACGCGCTGACCACAGTGGACAGACTCGCCAAAAAGCCCGAGCGGCTCAGCTTCGAAGAAGCGGCGGCGGTCCCCATCTCCGCTTTCACCGCGCTTCAGGCGCTCCGGGACCGAGGGCAGGTCGCGCCGCGACAGAAGGTCCTGGTCATCGGCGCGGGCGGTGGAGTGGGCACCTTCGCGGTGCAGATCGCCAAGGCGTTCGGCGCCGAGGTGGACGGCGTATGCGGCACCGGCAAGGTGGAGCTCGTCCGTTCGCTCGGCGCGACCCGGGTTTTCGACTACACCCGTGAGGATTTCGGCGGCGGCTACGACCTCATCCTCGACACCGCCGGCAACCGGTCGCTGACGTCGTTACGCGAATCCCTTACCCCGCAGGGCACTCTCGTCATCGTCGGCGGCGAGGGCAAGGGGAAGTGGATCGGCCCGGTGGGCCGCAATCTGCGGGCACTGCTCCTCGGGCCGTTCGTGAAGCAGAAGCTTCGCGGCCTGTTCTCCACAGAGAACCAGGACGATCTCCAGACGCTGCGGGCGCTCATCGAGGCGGAGAAACTGACGCCGGTCATCGACCGTGCCTTCTCGCTTGTCGAGGTGCCCGAAGCCATCAGTCACGTGCGCGAAGGGCACGCACGCGGCAAGGTCGTCATCACCCTCTGACAAAGCGGTTGGCTCGTTCGATCTCCCCCGGTCCGCATCCGCCCCAGCGGGTTCGGCAAGCCGTACAGGCGGCGATGATCGCTGGACCTGATCGTCGACGAACCGGCCACCTTCGTTGAGGTGAACCGCGTTGTTCTTCCCCACGTCGGCCTCCGGCCATCTTGGGAGTGTTCGCTCTCGGGGAGCTATCCGCCGAAGGCCGAGGGAGAACGCCGATGTCCGTCAACCGCCGGGACCTGTTGCGAGGCGCCGCCACCGCCGGGGCGCTGGGACTGGCCTGGCCGTTGAGTTCGCGGATGACGGTCGCGCAGGCCGAGGAGGCCGCGGTGGCCCTGGGCGCGACATGGGACGCAGCGCCGTTCACGCTCGGCGTCGCGTCCGGCGACCCTGTCCCGTACGGCGTCGCCCTCTGGACCAGGCTCGCGCCGAGGCCGATGGAGTTCGAGCAGCCGCTCGAAGACACCGTCGAGGTCGCCTGGGAGGTCGCCACCGACCGCGGGTTCCGCCGCCGCGTGGCGCACGGGACGACGGCCGCGACCGCCGGGCTCGGGCACAGCGTGCACGTGCCGGTTTCCGGGCTGGAGCCGGGCTCGCAGTATTACTACCGGTTCAGCGCGCTCGGCAAGGTCAGCCGGATCGGCCGCACCCGTACCGCGCCGGTCGGGCCGGTCCGGCGGGTGCGGTTCGCCTCGGCGAACTGCCAGGCGTTCCACGACGGGTTCTACGCGGCGCACGCCGGGATCGCCAGGGAGGAGCTCGATTTCGTCGTCCACCTCGGCGACTACGTCTACGAGCACGGTCAGGTCGGCGGGAATCCGCTGCGCGACCACGAAGGTCCCGAGGTGCTGACGCTGCCGGCGTACCGGCGGCGGCACGCGCTCTACAAGTCCGACCCGTCGCTGCGGGACGCCCACGCGGCCCATCCCTGGTTCATCACCTGGGATGATCACGAGGTCGTCAACGACTACAGCGGTACCACCCCGTCATTGCGGGCGCGGCGTTCGGCGGCGTACCAGGCCTGGTTCGAGCACATGCCGGTTCGCCCGGACCATCCGTCGACACCGAGGATCCACCGGCAGCGCCGCTGGGGCGACCTGCTCGATCTGTCCATTCTGGACCTCCGGCAGTACCGGTCGGCGCAGAACCTGCCCGACGGCACGATCCTCGGCGCGGACCAGAAGGCGTGGCTCAAGGACCAGGTGACCGGCTCCGGCGAGGCGTGGCACTGCTGGGTGAACTCGATCATGCTGAGCCAGCTGGCGAAACCCGGTGGCGGCTACATGTTCACGGACCAGTGGGACGGCTTCCTCGCCGAGCGCGAGGAGGTGCTGACCCACGTGGCGAACAGCGGCCTCGAAGACTTCGTGGTGATCACCGGCGATTGGCATTCGGCGTTCGTCGACGACATCCGCCCGGACTTCGCGGATCCGGCGGGCCCGGTGATCGGCACGGAGTTCACCGCGCATTCGGTCACCTCCGGCGCCTATTCCCCCGAATGGAACGCCACGAACGGGCCGAAGATGGGCGCGGCGAACCCGCACCTCAAGTACTTCGAGGGCGACCGGTACGGCTACGACGTCTACGAGGTCACCCCGCGCCGCTGGAGCACGCACATGCGGGTGATCGGCGACCGGCGCGACCCGCGTTCGCCGGTGAGCACCCTGACGACATTCCACGTCGACCGCGGCAGGCCGGGATCCTATGAGGACCGGGCCACGATCACCTCCCCGGCGCAGTACCGGCGACGCTAGGCCAAAAGGGGAGCCGGGGACTCAGAAGGGGGGCCGCGCCGCTCTTTCGGAGCAGCGCGGTTCACCGCACGCGATCTCGTTTCACCTGCCCGATGAATTCACGACAATTCTTCCGTGCGGCTAATCTGGGCTTTCCATTGGGAACGAGCCGCGGGAGAAAGCATGAAGAAGAAAATCGCCGCTTTAGTCATGGCCGCCTTTTCGGCGGCCGGATTCCTGGCCGCCGCACCGGCCTCCGCGGCGACCGAAGGCAAGTTCCCACCCTACGGCTGCGGCACCGATCGCTATGGAATCTTCTTCGGCGAAGGCATTTCCCTGACCTGCTTCTCTTTGCCGGGAAACTCGGAAACCTATCGAGTGGTCGCCCACTGCGCGTCGGGGTCGTCCTATTGGTACACCGTCGGACATTGGGTTCCGGTCGGTTTCGGACCGTCGACGGCGGAATGTCACGGCGCCTTGCTTTCAAGCGCTTATGTGGCCGGGTATCACGTAGACGACTTCTAATATCCGAATGGAACGATGTTGATCTTGACGGCGCCGTTCAGCGTCCGCTCCCTGCTGGTCCCCACCGGCCCACTTCCGCCGTGAGCCAGCGATGCAGGGAAAGGGCCAATTCGACCGGCGCGTCGTACTGGATCAGATGCCCGGCATCGGGAATGACGTTCAGGAGGGCGCCGGGAATCGCGTCGGCGAGTTGTTCCGCGCGGTCCACCGGGATCCACGTGTCGTCCGCGCCCCAGATCACCTTCACCGGCAACGTGAGTTCCGGATAGCGGTCCTGGATCTCGTCGGTGTACCGGACGTCCGCCTCGGCGATCTGCCGGTAAAACGCACGTTGCCCCCGCGCGTCCAGCCAAGGCCCGGTCAGGGTGGCCAGTTGCGCGCCGGTGAGACCACGGTGGGACGCCGTCGCGATGTAGGACTCCAGCGCGCCCCGGTGCACAGCCGGGGGCTGCGCTTGGAAGACCTCGGCGTTCTCCGCGACGAGCCGGAAGAATTCCGAGCCCCACGGCCGCAGCGCGACGACGTCCACCAAGGCGAGCGAGGCGTACTCGGCACCGTGCAGCAGCTTCGCGCGCAGGGAAACCGCCCCGCCGTAGTCGTGGGCGATCACGTGCGGGGCCGTCAGCCCCCAATGCCCGAGCAGGTCGGCGAAAAGCTCGCCCTGCGTCCCGAGATCGACGGCGTGGCCGGGTTCCTTGGACGAACGGCCGTATCCCGGCATGTCCCAGACATAGACGGCGAACTCTTCGCTGAGCGCTCGCGCGAACGGCGCCCACAGTTGCGCCGACCACGGTGTCCCGTGACACAGCACCACCGGGGCGCCGTCGCCGAGGCGTTCCCACGCCACCGAACGGCCACGCCAGCCGAACGTCCGCGACAAGTCCAGCTCACCGAAACCCATGATCGCGATCGTAGCCGCGGCCGGCCGGTCAGTCGGGCAGTTGCAGTTCCGCATGCCGTTTGGACAGCATCTCCGCCAGCTCCCGGAGTTTGACGTTCATGTTCTGCGACGTATGCCGCAGCACCTCGAACGCCTCCGCGGCGTCGATCCCGCGCCGCGCCATCAGGATGCCCTTGGCCTGCCCGATCGCGTCCCGGCTGTCCAGCGCCTGCTGGAGCTGTTCCTCCTGGAGCTGACCGCGTGTGACCGCGTGCGTGGTCGCCAAGGCCAGTGACGCGTGCGTCGCCAGGAGCAGCAGCACGTCGCGGTCGGCCCTGGCGATGCCGTGGGGACGCCGCGAGTAGACGTTCAGCGCACCGGAAAGCTGCGAACTCGACGCTTCCGGCAGCAAGGCCGTCGAGACCAGCGAATGGAAGCCGAGCGCCGCGGCGGCCGGACCGAAGCGCGGCCAGCGGGCGTCCTCCGCGAGGTTGTCGCTGAAGGCCGCGGCCGGTCCCGAAGCCCGCGCCGCCTCGACGCAAGCACCCTCGGAGTATTGATACTGCAACTGGTCCAGCTCGCCGGCGATCTCGTCGGTCCACACCGGCGTGTGGAACGCGCCGTCGGGATCGAGGAGGGTGACGCTGACAAGATCCGCGCCCGGCACCAGGTCGCGGGTAGCGAAGACCACCCGTTCGAGGACCGCCGCGATCGAGCCGGAATCCAGTAGCGCCCTGGTCAGGGATACGAACTGGTTCACAAGTGGCCCGGCGATGAGCCGGGCGCCGTTCTCCGAGGTCACCGGCAGTTCGCCGTCGCCGACATCCTCGACGAATCGGTTCTTGTCCTGCTGCCAGTCGAATTCATCGGCCAAGGCCCGCCTCTCCCACTTCTGCACATCGGCGTGATGCACCACGGGAGTCACCGGCGGGAACCGGCGCCGAGCGCGCACCATCAACCGCCGCAACCAACCCGGTTACCGGCGGATCGGCGCTAACTTCTCAACGCTCAGAACCGCTTTCGGAAGCCGACCTTAGCCGAATGCGATCACCCCGCCTCCCGCGCCCCATGTTCTGCCCGTCCCGGCTCGTCCCGGCCTGTCGCGGCGGCCCCGAATCGTTCGTCCACCTGGCGTAACCGTCGCGCGCCACAACGGGACAACCAATCGTGTGCCCGACTCATGTTTCATCCCGGGTCGTGGTTGGTATCCAGGCCGGTGTCGTCGATAAGCGGGGGTGATCACCGTGTCCGCCCTCAAGGCCGAGGAGCAACGACGGATCGTCGCCGCGTGCTTCGCGCGAACCGGGCTTACCGTGGAGCAACTGTGGCTGAGGTACTTCGCCCTGGGCGGCGACGTCAGCGAGGTCGAACTGGACGCGTTCCTGCAGGGCGTGCTCCCCCTGCCCCGAATCCAGCGGGACATGGTGACCCACGCGGTCAACGAACGGCTCGACGAACTCTCCGGCGTACGACGGGCGCCTTACAGCCGCGACACCGGTGAGAGCACCCGCCCGCGCGGTACCTTGGCCGCCCTGCTGGGACTCCTCGACGGTGCCCACCATGCCGCCCCGGAGCGGTTGCCCGAGGTCATCGCCACCGCGGGACGTGCGCTGAACCTCGAGATCGCCGTCTATCTCGCCGACTACGACCAACGTCATCTCCTCCCGTTGCCAGGGTCGGGCCCAAGCCGGGCACCGTTGCCCATCGAGACGAGCAACGCCGGTCAGGCTTATCGGCACGTCGACACCCTGCTGGCCGAGGAGGCCGGAGGACCGCGATTGTGGGCCGTGCTGCTCGACGGCGAGGAGCGCATGGGCGTGCTCGAGGTCGAAGCCTGCGCGGACACCGATCTCCACGACCCCGCCCTGCGAACCCAGTGCCGGTGGCTCGCGTCGCTGGCAGGCCATCTCATCGCCGCCGCGATGCGTTATGGCGACGCGCTCGACATGACAAGGCGTGGACGACGACGGGACCCCACCGCGGAGTTGCTCTGGCAGAACCTGCCTCCGTTGACGGCGGCGACACGCGACGTGACGGTGGCGGGCGGTGTCGAGCCCGCCTACGACCTTCGCGGTGTCACCTTCGACTACGCCCTTTCCGAAACGACGGCGTGGCTGGCCATCTTCGACGCGGGCAGGGACAGCTCGTCCGCGGGTCTCGAGGTCTCGACGGCGCTCGCGGCCTACCGGTCCGCCCGCCGCGAGGGCCAGGACCTGCGCGGCCAGGAGACCGCTGTCGACAAAGCGCTCTCGACGCAGTTCGGCGGCGCCGCCGCCGTCCGTGGCACGCTGGCCGAAGTCGACCTCGCTCACGGCGACCTGCGCCATCTCGAAGCGGGCGGGCAACCGCCACTCGTACTCGGCACCGAGCACGAAGCGGACCGTACGTCCACAGTGGACAGTTCTCCGCGGTCGCCGTTCGGCGCCGGGTCACCCGGCCGGATCATGACCACCCGCCTCCTGCCCGGAGATCTCGTCGTCCTGCACACCGAGGGCCTCTCGGACGCGCGTGCCGCCGACGGCGAACGGTTCGGGCTCGCCGAATGCCTGAACGCCCATGCCGGACAGCTACCGCCCGAGATCACCCGGCGCGTACTCCAGGCGGCGAAGTCCCACTGCCGCGGCACTTTCACCGGAGACGCGGGCCTGCTGGTCGCACGACGGCCGTAAAGCGGTTCAGCCGCTGAATTCCACGTCTTCGCTCTTGACCGTCCCTCCTTTCCGGCCCGGCGCGGCCTGAAACCGCCAGTACAGATTCGTGTGCGCGATGACCTGCTCCGGCGCGGGCGCCCCCCACTCCGTTTTGTCCACGGTGGTGTGCGCGTCGCCGACCAGCGTCGCGTCGTACCCGCGGACCATGGCGCCGTGCAGCGTCGAGCGGATGCAGGCGTCGGTCTCCGCACCGACGACCAC
This sequence comes from Amycolatopsis sp. NPDC052450, assembly GCF_044547565.1. Lineage (NCBI taxonomy): Bacteria > Bacillati > Actinomycetota > Actinomycetes > Pseudonocardiales > Pseudonocardiaceae > Amycolatopsis > Amycolatopsis sp. NPDC052450. The sequence goes on from NZ_JBIUAQ010000026.1 coordinate 45,305, forward strand.
GAGCCGCCCGACCTTGAGTTCGGCAAGGACCCGCTCCAGATCGGTGTCCTCGAACGAATCCCCATAGGACTTCTCGACGAGCGGCTCGGCGTCCTCCCGGTTCAGCTCGCCGACGATGCGCCATTCTTCGCTGCCGCGCACGAGTCCCTCGTCGGAATGCTGCACCCACACGACCGGGACGCCTTCCCGCCGTGCCTTGCCTACGAGCCCGCCGATGTTCGCGACCACCGCGTCGCGCTCGTGGCCCTCGTCGACGACGCCGTTTTGGACGTCGACGACGAGGAGCGCGGTGTTCGGCCGGTTGTCGAGAGTGGTCATGACGTGGTGTCCCTCCTGGTCAGGCTGCTGCGGCGGACCCTAACCCGGAGCACCGACAAGAACCGGCGATCAAGCGCCGGGGACGGCCAGCGCCTTCGCGTTGCGCCGGACGTCGGACCACGCCCCGTCGCCGCACAATCCGCAGGAGGGCCCGAAGAACTCGGCGCGGGCGCGTTCGTCACCGGAAAGCCAGAACCGGAACCACGCCGTGATCGCGCCGCGGAACCCGCCACCGTCGCCGACGGGCGTGAAGTGGGTCGCCCCGCCGAGTTCGCCGTAGAGGGCGGGCACCTGGTCCGCGAGGCGGTACCGCGGGATGACCAGCATTCCGGGAACGACGATGGTGTCGAGCTGGCCACCGAGGAAGAACGAAGGCCCCTTCAGCGCCGTGGCGGAGCCCTGCGGTCCCGGCTCGATCGGGATCGTGGTGGTGACGCGGGAGTCGGCGCCGGCGGCGATCGCCCCGCCACCACCCTGCGAGTGGCCGGTGGCGCCGATGTGCGCGGTGTCGATCTTCCCCTGGAAGGGGCTGCCGGGGCGGGAGTTCTCGGCGATCAAGGTCGCGGCTCCGGCGAGCATCTCCTGGCCGGATCCCGCGTTCGGCGTGTCGGCCGCCGCGACCACGAAACCGTGAGAGGCCAGATGCCGCAGAAGACCGTCGTAGGTCTTCGGGTTCGCACCGGTCCCGTTGCCCCACAGGATCACCGGATGCTTCTCCAGCCTCGACGGCCGGTACACGGTGTGGGTGCTGTCAAGTGCTTCGACGGTCACCGCGAAGGGACCGGGTTTGCTCCACTGATCCGCGATCCCGGTCGTCGCGACAGGCGCTGCCGTCGCGGCGGGCGCGAAGCCCACCGTCGCGAGCGCGACCATCCCGGCGATCAGTGTCCGTGCGCGAAGACTCCCCATAGCGGGCCACCGTCCTGTTCCGTCCGGGCCCCGTTGCCCGTGACGCTCCTTCCCCAGAGTGTCGGCCCGGTCACCGTAGGTCCATGGGGCCGATCACAAGATCGGGCGAACGGGTCTTGTGATCGACCCCAAACCGTGCCTGGGGGTCGTGAGTGGCGATTCGTGTTCTGGCGACCTTCCCCTTAGGTACCTACTGCGTGACCCGCGGCGCTTCTTGCGTGATGCCGGATTTGAAGTACATGAAGGACCCATTCCCTGCTCTTCAGTGCTTCCAACGGCCCGGCGTCGAACTCTGATGTCCCCACGAACTGCGACAACTCACGCGAGCGCCCGACTAGAGACCTTCACGGACCGGGGCAAGGTGTGAAGGTCAAGTTTCCTCGGCTCAGCCGAGGGAAGGGGGCCTTCACGCGCAGCCGCTGTGACTACTGGCGCCTGTCCGAGGCCTGGCATCAACCGCAGCCTCAACCACGTAGATACCTAAGACACCCTTGGCTCTGACCCGAATCGCCACTCACGACCCCCGCCCGCTCAACTGTCCGCTGTGGTAGTCACCCGAACGCCGAGAGCCCGTCCAGCAACCTGTCGACGTCCTCGGCGCTCGTGTACGGCGCCAGCCCGACCCGGAGCGCCGGATCTTCCAGCTTCAAGGCCGCGAAGACTTCGTAGGCGTAGAAGGAGCCTGCCGGAGCGACGACGTTCCTTTCGGCGAGATGCCGTTGCGCCTCACGCTCGCGGCCACCGAGGCTCATCAGGACGGTCGGGGTCCGGTCGGCGGCCTTGCCATGGACGGTGACGGCGTCGCCCAGTCCCTTCTCCAGCCTGGCGCGCAACGTGCTTTCGTGCTCGTGCAACGAATTCATCGAGTTCGCGAGGTGCTCTCGCCGTGCTCCGCCCGCTCCGGGGTCGAGCGCGGCGAGGAAGTCCACCGCCGCCGTCGCGCCCGCGAGCAGCTCGTAGGGCAGGGTGCCGAACTCGAACCGTTCCGGCACGCTGTCGGGTGACGGCATGAGCTTGTCCGGCTCGACGGTTTCGAGGAGGGCGGGCGACGCGCCGAGCACCCCGCAGTGCGGGCCGAGGAACTTGTACGGCGAGCAGACGAAGAAATCCGCTCCCAGCGCGGGAACGTCCACGAGTTCGTGGGCGGCGTAGTGCACGCCGTCCACGAACACCAGCGCCCCGGCGTCGTGGGCGAGATCGGCGATCCGGCGGATCGGCGGCTTGGTGCCGAGGACGTTCGAGGCCGCCGTGACCGCGACCAGCCTCGTCCGCTCGGTGAGGACGAGGGAATCGAGATCGAGATCGGTGGTTCCGGGATCGATGTCCAGCCAGCGGACGGTCATCCCGGCCCGTTCGGCGGCCTGCACCCAGGGCCGGACGTTGGCGTCGTGATCGAGACGGCTGACGACGATCTCGTCCCCCTCACGCCAGTCCTTGGCCAGATGCCGGGAAAAGTCGTACGTCAGCTGGGTGGCGCTGCGGCCGTGGACGACGCCTTCGGCGGGCACGTTCAGGAAGTCGGCGTAGGCGGCGCGGAAGTCCGAGACGGCCCGCTCCGCGTTGAGTTCGGACGGGCTGATCGTGCCCCGGTTCGACAGCGGACCGGTCAGTGTCCCGGCGATGGCGTCGGCGACGGGCCGGGGTGTCTGGGTACCCGCGGGTCCGTCGAAAAAGGCGGTTCCGTCGGCGAGGGAAGGGAAGTGAAGCCGGAGGGCGGCGACGTCGATGGCCATGTCCCCGACTCTGACATCCGGTGCGGGGCCGGGTAAACGCTTCGTGGCCGGAACTTTCGCCGGCCACGAAGCGTCCCGCGCTCAGTACAGGTTCAGCCGGTACGCCCCGGACTGCGCGGTGCCCGCGAACAGGTACCGGCCGTCGGCGCTGATCGCCATGGACAGCACCCTGGTGTCGGGCAGCGCGCCGGGCACGGGCGACCAGGTGCGGCCGAAGTCCGTGCTGCGCAGCACGCCTCCCCCGGTCGAGTCGCTCGCGAACCACACCCGGAAGTCGAACGGATGCGGCAGGATCCGGCTGATCCCGAGGGGACTCTCACCGTCACGGACGCGGCGGAACGTCCGGCCGTCGTCCTCGCTGAGCAGGATGCCCGCGCCACCGGCGAGGACGCGTCCGCCACCCCATCGGCTGACGGAGATCGAACTGACCGGTTCACCGGAGACGTGGGTCCAGGTCTTGCCGCCGTCGTCCGACCGGGACAGGCCCTGGGAGTCGCCGCCCCAGACCCGGTTCGGGTTCCACGGGTCACCGGCGAACGCGATGAAACCGCTGTCGGTCGCCAGCTGTTCCCAGGTCTTCCCGGCGTCGTCACTGCGGTAGAGCACGTAGCCGCTGGGCGCGAAGGCCGAGACGAAGATCCTGTCCGGGGCGGCCGGATGGGCGAAGATCGCCCGCGGAAGACCTTGTTTCGCCTTCGCCGCGAACTGCCAGGTCCGCCCGCCGTCACCGCTGCGGAGCACGTCGAGCGCGAAACCGTTCCGGGTGACCTGCCAGACGACGTCCGGACGGGCGGGTGAAACGGACAGGCGCGCGTCCTCGTGCAGCCGGTCGGTGGGATGCGACTGCCAGACCCGGTCCGCCGCGGAGACCTTGCCGCGCGGGAGCGGGGTGTTGTAGATCTCCTGCACACCGGCCGCGACGACGTGCTCCCGCAGCAGGTTCCCGGTGGTCACGAGGTCGCGAATGGATTCGCCGGGTACGCCGATCTGCCGGTAGCCGCTCTTGCCCGCGTCCGCGTACACACCGCGGTAGAGCGAGGAGATCAGCGTGGTGGCGGATTTACCCGCGGCGGCGGGAAGATCGATCATGTCGCTGACGCCCTCGCCCGGTGCGGGCACGGGTTTGCGGGTCCAGGTGCGGCCGTCGTCCGCGCTGACGTCTATGTCGTTATACGTCGAGACGTACAAACGCCCGCCGACGAAACGCGGTTCCCGCAGGGGCTGTCCGGTGGGATCGCGGCGCAGCACGGTCCAGGTCTTCCCGCCGTCGGCGGAGCCGTGCAGTTCGGGGCCGACCGTGACCACGAGCAGCTTGCCGTCCGAAGCGACCTGTCCGACCTCGCCGTCGGCCCGGTACACGAGTTCGGCCCGGGGCTCCTTGCCAGTGACCCCGCGGACCGCCCACAGCGCGTACTCCGGGTAGACGGTCGTGAAGTAGGCGTCGTCACCGACCAGCGTGAGTTTGAGCGCGCCGACCGGCGCGGCGATCCCCTCGCGCGGCCAGGTCCTCGGCACGTCGTTCCAGTGCACGCCGCCGTCGATGCTGACGCTCAGCGAATCGAGGTTCTGCACCACGACGACCCGGCCCGCCGGATCCGTGGCCATGCCGAACGCGCCGTCGGGGTGCCACTCGCGCAGGGTCTCCCAGGTCTGGCCGCGGTCGGTGGTGCTCAGCAGCAGACCGCGCCACTCGCCGAGCATGCCCACGATCTTGTTGCCCACCGCGAGCATCCGGTCCGGGTTCACCGGATCGGCGAAGAACCCCTGGATGACGGTTTCCGCGGGCAGGCCCCGGCGCGCGGACCACGAAGCGCCGCGATCGCCGGAGAGCCACAGCGCGGGCGGGCTCGGCTGCATCATCGCGAGTCCGGCGGGCGAAGCGGCCAGTAGCCCGCCGACGCTGTTCGGGCCGACCGGCTCCCAGCCGCCGCGCGGCAGCCCGGTCGCGTTGACGTCCGCGGGCGGTCGCTGGGGTTCGGCGGTGGCCACCGACGTCGCCCCGGTGGTCCCGAGAACCGTCAGCAGCCCGAGAACGAACATGCGTTTGGTGATCGATCTCAGTTTCATGCGGGAGATCTTGGCGCAAGACGCGCAAAAGAGATAGAGGATTCGTCGGATCTTTGCCTGGCGATAACCCCTTGCCATGACACCGATCCGCTGTCAAGGGCTTGACAGGGACGACACTCATCCGATCACTAGCGGGCGACGATCGCGATCAGCGCGGCGGCGAGCAGGGCGAGGTACGCGATCGCGTGCGCGCGGTCCGGGATCCGGCCGGCCACCCGGCGCGTCACCGCGATGGTCGGCAACGAGCCGCACAGCAGCGCGCCCGCGGCCACCAGGTCGATGTAGCCGAGGTGAGCGGTGCCCGAAGCCGTGCCCGTCGCCGCGAAGGCGTAGACCGCCGTGCCGATCACCGCCACCGGCAGGCTCAGGGGGTTCGCCAGCGCGGTCGCATCGGCCATCGGCAGCCCCTTGCGCCGCATGAGCGGGACGGTCAGCACGCTGCCCCCGACCCCGAGGAAGCTCGCCACGGCACCGATCCCGGTCCCGCCGGCGGTGGCGGTGAGCCCGCCGAGCGCACGCGGCCGGAGGTCGTCCCGCGTGCTCACGAAGCCCTTCCTGGCCAAGCTGTCGGCGATGGTCAGCGCGAGGTAGGCGACGAAGAGCCAGCGCAGGACACTCTCGTCGGCCACAGTGGCGGCGAAAGACCCGAGCACCGCGCCGAGGCCGATGAACGCGATGAGCGGCCACAGATAGTCGCGGCGAAGCCGCCCTGTCCGCAGCTGGGCGAGGGTCGCGCTCCCGGCGTTGACCACCATCACCGCGGTCGAGGTGGCCACCGCCACGTGCATCGCGCCCAGGGCGTGATCCGGCTCGGCGAGCGCGAAGGCGTAGACGACGGGCACGGTGATGAAGCCGCCGCCGAATCCGAAAAGGACGGTGGTGACGCCGCTCAGGCAGCCGAACCCGAGGAGCACCAGGATCTCGATCAGCACTCCTTCGACGGTAGGCGCCTCCGGCACGGCGGGCATTCGAAAGAGCGCCAGTTTCTTTCGCCGATCGGACACCCGGCGTAACCTGGGTGAGGTGCGTGACATCCCCATCGACGAGGTCGACCACCTCGATCGCGCGGTGGTGGCGATCCGCACCGATTACCCACCGCGGCACCGGATTCCCCCGCATCGGCACCGGCGCGCGCAGTTCCTCTACAGCGCGACGGGATCGATGCGGGTCGAAACGGCCGACGGCACGTGGACCATCCCGACCCTGCGCGCGGTGCTCGTCCCGCCGGAGACCACCCATCAGGTCTTCACGACGACCGTGAGCACCCGAAGCCTGTACATCGAGCCGAAGGCGGTGCCGTGGTTCCCGCGACGCTGCCAGGTCGTCGAAGTCTCCTCATTGCTCCGGGAACTGCTGAACGAGGCCGTCGGCGTGCCGGAGCTGTACACCCCGCGCGGGCGGGACGCCGCGGTCATCGGACTGACCCTGCACGAGATCCGCCGCTCCGCCCCGGTCCAGCTCGACCTCCCGTTGCCGAAGCACGAACGGCTCCGCGCGCTGTGCGAGTCCTTTTTGGACCACCCGGACATCCACGAGCCGGTGCGTGCCTGGGCGTCCCGGCTGCACGTCAGCGACCGGACGCTGAACCGGATGTTCACCGCCGAGACCGGGATGGGGTTCGCCCGCTGGCGGCAACGGGCCTGCGTCCTGCATTCGCTGTCACTGCTTTCGGACGGCCGCCCGATCGCCGGCATCGCCGCCTCGCTCGGCTACGAGAGCCCTGCCGCGTTCTCCACCATGTTCACCCGGCTGCTCGGCACGTCGCCGAAGGACTACCGCGCCGCTGTCTCGAAGTGAGACACGACAGGCGTCGGTCACCGCCATGGTCGCCGAGACCGCCGGCGCGCTGGGGTCCCTGGACGTCATGGTCGCGAACGTCGGAAGGAATCCGGAAGGGGCAGGCGATCGAGAACTATTCGAACCTGATCCACCTCGGCCGGGTCTCCGTTCCCGACGACGTGGCGGCGTACGTGTCGTATCTCGCTTCCCCGGATTCCGATTACATGACCGGCCAGTCGGTGATGATCGACGGAGGAATCCAATTCTCCCGAGCAGGAAGTAGGACGATCATGATCTTCATCACGGCGAAGTTCCGGGTCCGTCCCGAACACGCGGACCGGTGGCCGGAGATCGCGCGCGATTTCACCGAAGCGACCCGCGCCGAACCCGGTTGTCTTTGGTACGACTGGTCTCGCAGCCTCGACGACCCGAACGAATACGTGCTCGTCGAGGCGTTCCGGGACGACGACGCGGGCGCTGCCCATGTCGGTTCGGAACATTTCCGCACGGCACAACGCGAACTGCCGCGGTACCTGGCCGAGACACCGCGGATCGTCAACGCGAAGGTCGATCAGGACGGCTGGTCGGAATTGGGCGAACTGGCCGTCGAGTAGATTCCGTCTCCCGCCTCGGTTCCTTGCCGGACCGAGGCGGGAAAGGCCGACCTCTCAGCCCCGTTGTGCCCGTGCCGCCCCGAGGCAGTACGCGCCGAAAGCCGCGACCCCGATGGCCACCACGATGAGCAGCACCGCGCCGAACGGCTGGGCCGCCAAGGTCCGCAGGGCCGCGTCGAGCCCGCCGGAACGAGACGCGTCGTGCGTCAGCGCCGCGTATCCCACCAGCACCGCGACCATGCCGAACACGACACCCCTTGCCACATAACCGGTCCTCCCGAGCCGCTCCACCCACCGCCGGGTCCCCGACGGGAGCCGCGAGAGGTCGAGATCCTGCTCGAAGGTCCGGCGTACGCCCTTCACCACCGACCCCACCGCGACGCCGAACACGATGACGGCCACCACGGTCACCAGGAACGGCCCGGCGGGCAACGCCAGCAAGCGCGCGGTGAACTCCTGCTGTTTCTGGTCACCGCTTCCCTGGTTCCCCGCACCCGCGGCGACCCGGGCCGCGTAGACGCCCAGCGAGATCCCCACCAGGCAACGGACTCCGGACGTCACCCGCTTGACGGTGCGGGTCCGCCGCTTGTCGATCCAGGTGTAGCCGACCGCGGCCAGCAGCGCCTGCCACAGGCCGTATGCCACCAGTCCCGCCGCCAGAATCCACAACAGCACGCCGCCCACCGGGGTCGAACCGACCTCGGTGATCGCGCCGCGCCCATCGGCCTCCTGACCGCCGCCGTCGACGGCGACCCGCACCGCCAGGTACCCGATGAGCACGTACACCAAGCCGTAGCAACCCATCCCGATCCGTCCGAGCACCTGGACGGCCTTGTTGTGGCGCACCTGTCTCGCCTCTGTCGCGGACATCCGGTCCACCTCCTTCGCTGTCTTCAACCGAGTGTCACGGCCGGAGGCGAAGAACGCCGGTTGACTGGTCCGTCCGGCCCAGTGCGCCTAAGCGAGGAGCCAGTCGTCCGTGTCACGGTGCCTGCCGAGGACGACGAGGCGCGCTCCCCGGGTCGAATCGAGCAGTTCACCGCGTGCGGACTCGGTGACGATGACGGCTTGCAGGCTGTACACGCCAGCATCCTGTCACTTCGACGACGCCCGGCAGGTTTTTTCGCGGCGATGTCGAATACCGCCGCGTGCGTTCGTAGCCAGGGTGAGAGACAACACCGAAGGAGCATCATGACCGCGACTTACACGTTCGACGTCTTTTCCAGCCTCGACGGCTACGGCTCCCACACCGGCGACTGGGGCGGCTACTGGGGCAAGCAGGGCCCCGAGTTCCTCGAACACCGCCTCGGCCTGTACTCCGAGCAGCAGAGGATGGTTTTCGGCGCCACCACGTTCCGCGCGAACCTGGAGATGCTGAGCGCGGACGTCGTGGCGACCGAGGCACTGGACCCGTGGGTCACCCGGATGAAGCACCTTCCGGCGACGGTGGTGTCGACGACGCTCCGGGAACCGCTCGACTGGCCGGACGCGACCGTCGTGAGCGGGGACGCCGTCGACGTCGTGGCCCGGCTCAAGGAGGAGTCCGAGGTGCCGTTGCGCTCGCACGGCAGCCTGGCGATGAACCGGGCGCTGATGGCCGCCGGTCTGGTTGACCGACTTCAGGTGACGGTTTTCCCGGTGATCACCGGGAAAACCGGAGCAGATTCGCTCTTCCGGGGCGCGGCCGACTTCGACCTGGAACTGCTCGAGAGCCGGACGTTCGACGGGCGTGTCCAGGAGCTCGTCTACCGGCCGGCCGTGCACGAATCGAGCTGACCGTCCACAGTGGATGGACCGGTCAGCGGCCGAGCCAGGGCGCCAGCAAGGCTTCGAGGTCGGCATCCGAAAGCGCGTACGGCCCGCCGTGGAACTCGTGCCACCGCGAAGCGTCCCGCGCCGCCATGTACTCCACCTCGAACGCCCGCATCAGGACGTACGTGAAGGTCACCGAGCTGAACCGATCGCCGAGCAGCGTCCTGGCCTCGCGCGCGACACCGGTCGCGCCATGGCCGATCACGTCCGCGAGCTTCAGCTCCTCCGCAGCCGGGTCCAGCAGGCTGGGGGCATACATCACGACAGTTTCTCCATCATCGAAAGGAAAACTCAATTCTCGGCGGCGAGCTGACCGCAGGCCGCCGCGATCTCCTGGCCACGCGTGTCACGCACCGTGCACGCGACTCCGCCCGCGTTCACCAGCCGGACGAACTCCCGCTCCACCGGCTTCGGCGAGGCGTCCCACTTCGAACCCGGGGTCGGGTTCAACGGGATCACGTTCACATGGACCAATTGCCCCAGGTGCTGGCGAAGCCGCTTCGCCAGCAGCTCGGCCCGCCAAGGCTGATCGTTGATGTCCCGGATCAGCGCGTACTCGATCGACACCCGCCGTCCGGAGGTGTCCGCGTAGTAGCGGGCCGCGGACAGCACCTCGTCCACCGACCAGCGCTCGTTGACCGGCACCAGCGTGTCCCGCAACTCGTCGTCCGGCGTGTGCAGCGAAACCGCCAGCCGCACCTGCATCTTCTCGTCCGCGAGTTTGCGGATCGCCGGGGCGAGGCCCACCGTCGACACCGTCACCGAACGCTGGCCGATCCCGAGCCCCTCCGGCGAGGGGTCCGTGATCCGCCGGACCGCCGCGACCACCCGCTTGTAGTTCGCCAGCGGCTCGCCCATGCCCATGAAGACGATGTTCGACAGACGACCGGGGCCGCCGGTCATCAGTCCGTCGCGCATCACGGCGGCGGCGGACCGGACCTGGTCGACGATCTCCGCGGTCGAGAGGTTCCGGTCGAGGCCACCCTGTCCGGTCGCGCAGAACGGGCATGCCATGCCGCAGCCCGCCTGGCTCGAGATGCAGAGGGTCGCGCGATCCGGGTAGCGCATCAGCACGCTCTCCAAGAGCGTCCCGTCGTGCGCGCGCCACAGGGTCTTGCGGGTGGTGCCGTCGTCGCACGCGAGCGCCTTGATCTCGGTGAGCAGGGGCGGCATCAGATCGGCGACGAGCTTCTCCCGCGACGCCGCCGGGATGTCGGTCATCTCCTCGGGGTTCACCGTGAGCCGCGAGAAGTAGTGGTTCGACAACTGCTTCGCACGGAACGGCTTCTCACCCAGCTCGGCGACGGCGGCGGCCCGCTCGGCGGCGGTGAGGTCGGCGAGGTGGCGCGGCGGAAGGCCGCGCTTGGGCGCGTCGAAGACGAGAGGGAGGGCAGTCATAGCTCAACCATTGTCCCATGTCCACCTCCGACGCACCCGGGCCACCCCGGTTCACCGCATCCACACAAGCCTCTGAGACCCAACTCACACGGAAAGGGTTGTCGAGACGACTGGTTCCGATATATCGTGAACATGTCGGAACAGTACGTAGAGAGGATTCACATCATGCGACGACGACCTTTTCCTCCAGAACACGGCCGTCCCGCCTTCGGGCCTTGGGCACGCGGCGGCTTCGGCGACTTCCCCCCGGGACCGGGCGGGCCGGGACATCGGCACCGGCACGGCCGTCGCGGTGGCCCCGGCGGCCGGCGCGGCAAACGCGGTGACGTCCGCGCCGCGATCCTCGCGCTGCTTTCCGAGCAGCCGAGGCACGGATACGAGATCATCCGCGAGATCGGCGAGCGCAGCGGCGGCTTCTGGAAGCCGAGCCCCGGTTCGGTCTACCCGACCCTGCAGATGCTGGCCGACGAAGGCCTGGTGATCAGCAAGGACGAGAGCGGCAAGAAGCTGTTCGAACTCACCGAATCCGGCCGCGCCGCGGCCGAACAGCAGGACGCCGTCCCGCCGTGGGAGCAGATCGCCCACGACGTCGACCCGGCCGAGGTGAACCTGCGCAAGGCGGGCGCGACCCTGGCCGCGGCGGTCGCGCAGGTCATGCACGCCGGCAGTGAAAGCCAGCAGGCCCGCACCGTCGACGTGCTCAACGAGGCACGCCGGACGATCTACGGCATCCTCGGCGAGGCCGAGGACGGCACTCCGGAGGCATCCGCCGAGGACGCGGAGTGACCTGGCACGACGAGGCCGGTGGGCTTGGCGCGTGTGTGCACGCGATAGCCCACCGGCAGCGTCATCCGCTTTTCCCCGGCAGCTGACGAAACCTCGTTGAGACGCCGGACCTCCGCGATCGCCTTCTCCGCGACCGGGGCGCTGAACTCGATCTTCAGCACGGCTTCCATCGCGGCGGCATCCTCGAACAGCCACCGCGTCGGCACCTTGTGGCAGTCGAAACCCTGACGGGCGAAGAACTTCTCGACCCCGGGCGGGTCGTACCGCGGCAGATCCAGCCGCATCCAACGGCCGTAGGGCTCGCTCGCCACATCGAGATCCACGATCATCAAGGTCCCGCCGGGCCGCAGCACGCGCTCCGCTTCGTGAAGACCGGGTTCACAACCAGGGCCGAAGAAGTACGCGGTGCGTGCGTGGACGACGTCGAAAGCCGCGTCCGGCAAGGGAAGCCGCTGCGCACGACCTTGCCGCACCTCGACGTTCGGCAGTTCCCCCACCCGGTTCCGCGCGTCGCGCACGAGTGGCTCATGGGGTTCGATCCCGACCACCGACCGCGCCGTCGCGGCGAACCGCGGCAGATGGAACCCGTCACCACAGCCGATGTCGAGGACGTCCTCACCGGACCAGTCGCGACACCCGGCGAGCACGCGCCAGATCTCGTCGTCGACGTCCTGCGCGCGGTTCTCGACCTCGTAGGCCTTTTGGTAGTACCAGATGTTCGGACTCGGCAGCACCTCGTCACCGCCGCGGCGGAAGGAGGAGACAGCTCGGGAAAACCAGCGCACGGAAGCTCCAACGACGGGACACCGGGCTGGGTTCCATGCTCATCCGGGTCGAAATCCTTAACGGAAACAATGCGGTCAGCGACTAGACTTTACTCCCACCGGAAAGGGAGAACCGCATGTCGCTCGGCTCGGCCGCCCACACTTCCGTCATCCCTTCAGGAATCCCGTGCTGGATCGAGCTCGCATGCAGAGACGAAGCGGCCGTACAAGCCTTCTACAGCGGGCTTTTCGACTGGGAGTTCACCGTCCAGCGTGATCCGGCGACGCCGACCGGCCGGTACTCGATCGCGACCCTGAACGGCGTTCCCACCGGCGGTCTGTACCGCGCGGGCACGGACGGGCCGACCGGCTGGAGCGTCCACATCTCGGTTCCCCAGGCGGCCGCGGCCGCCGAATGGGTGGACAGTCTCGGCGGCCGGGTCACGCTCGGCCCGATGGCGATTCCCCATCGCGGCAACATCGTCCATGCCATCGACGCGTGCGGTGCCCACGTCGTCTTCTGGGAGCCGCCCGCCACCTGGCAGTTCGCGACCGGGGTCCCCAACACCTTCAGCGGCGCGGATCTCAACACCCACGACGGCGCGGCAGCGGATCACTTCTACTGCCGCCTCTTCAACTACACCAGCCACCAGATCGGCGATGGCGCGTCGCTCGACTACGCCGAATGGCTCATCGAGCACGAACCGGTGCTGTACCGGTACGTGATGGGTTCGGAATACCGGCCGGACACTCCCCCGCACTGGATGGTCTACCTCGGACTGGATCCGGCGCGCGGCGCGGACGCCGCGGCGGGGCAGGCCCTGATGCTCGGCGGCGCCGTCGTGGTCCAGCCCTATGACACCCCGTACGGCCGGATGGCGATCCTCGCCGACCCGGACGGTTCGGTGTTCGCGGTGATCGACCACTCCCGGGCCGCCGAGGGCTGGGGCACCGCCGAAGTCGACGATCCTTACGACGACTGAAACGAGGAGCCGGGGCGACGACGTCACCCCGGCTCTTTCGTCAGAGTCCCGCCCAGAACCCGCAGTCGTGCACGGCCGCGAGGTCGACCGGGCCGATCCGGCCCGGCGCCAGCGACTGCGTCCGCGGCGAGGGACGCCACTTCGGCAGTTCCCCACCGTTCGGATTCCCGGTTCGCGCGAACGCGGTCCAGTACTGAATCATTTGCGCCGCGAGTTCCTGCTGCGCGGGCGTCAATTTCGCCGGAAAGCCCGCCAAATCAGACAAATAAGCTAATTCGGATCCGTGTGCGGCCCCGGAACGCATTCCCGCCGGAGCGGGGAAAAGCGGCGGAGCGTCCCGGTCGGCGAACTCGTAGCCGAAGGTTCGGGTGCGCTCGCGCAGCAACCGTTCGGTCCCCACCTGCGGACAGCCCCAGATCCGGTCGGTCATCGCGTCCGCGAACGCCATCGCCGGGCCGCCGTGCTTCGCCGACGGGTACCGGGCGGCGACGAGCGGCGCCTTCTCCTTGAACGCGCTCCGCAGCAGCTCTTGGTAATGGTCCTCGGTGAACGGCTGCCCAGGGAACAGGGAGACGAACAGTCTCGCCTCGTCCCTGGTGACCCCTGTCAGCACCGGGACATGGGCGAAATGCCCCGCTTTCAGCGCGCCGGCCGGATGTTCGGGCAGCAGGCCGGTGCCGAACGCGGGCGTCCCGAGCGACTGGTTCACCAGATCCTTGGCCGGAAGCCGCCGCATGCAGGCGACATCGGCGCAGCCGAGTTTCGTGGCCCCTTCAGCACCGATCGCTTCGACATCGGCGCGGGGCAGGTACGGCGAGCCCGCGGGCACGCCGGGGAAGAACCCGCCGTCGGGCCAGGTCAGCGTGCACGGACCACTCTGGATGATCGCGCGGTGGAACAGCCCCGCGGCCGAAGGGGAGGCCAACTGGGCGCAAGTGCTCATCGCACCGGCGGATTCGCCGAACAACGTGACGTTCCGGGGATCTCCGCCGAAGGCACGCGCGTTGCGCTGCACCCAGCGAAGAGCGGCCTGCTGGTCCTGGAAGCCGAAAGCACCGGAGTCGCGGCCGAGTTCCGGATGCCCGAAGAAGCCGAACACACCCAGCCGGTAGTTCACGGTCACCACCACGACGTCCCCGCCGAGTGCCATACGCTTGAAGTCGTAGTCGCTGCCCGCACCCGAGGTGAAGCTGCCACCGTGCACCCAGACCATCACCGGACGCGGTTTGCGCGCCGGCCCCGCCGGGCTGATCACGTTGAGGTACAGGCAGTCCTCGGCGTCGCTCGCCGGCGAACCGAGGCCCGCTCCCTGTGCGCACCGAGGCCCCGGTTCGGTCGCGTCCCGCACGGCGGTCCACGGATCGGGGCTCCGCGGCGGCGCCCAGCGCAGGTCGCCCACCGGCGGTGCGGCGAACGGAATGCCTTGGAAACTCCGGTATTCGCCGGTACTCACGCCGCGAACGGGGCCGGAATCCGTGCGGACGACCGGGCTCGTGCCCGCTTCCGCCGCGGTCGTCGTCAGGGCGCCGAGCGTCACCACGCTCAGTGCCATGGCCAGAAGTCGCTTACTCATCCGTTGAGTGCGCATACTCCGACCTTGGCCCAGCGCTCCGGGCTTGTCACCCGCGTTTCGGCTAGACGGGGACGAACGCCGAGAGCAGCAGCCAGGAGACGACGGCCGAGGGGAGCAACGAATCGAGCCGGTCCATCAGCCCGCCGTGACCCGGCAGCATGTTCCCCATGTCCTTGACCCCGAGATCGCGTTTGATCAGGGACTCGACGAGATCGCCCAGCGTCGCCGTGCACACGATCGCCGCGCCGAACAGCACACCCTGCCAGGCATGGCCGTCGAGCAGCAGGCTCAGGGTCAGCGCGCCGGCGACCACACCGGCCACGAGCGAACCCGCGAAACCTTCCCAAGTCTTCTTCGGGCTGATGCTGGGCGCCATCGGATGCTTGCCACCCAGTACACCGGCGATGTAGCCGCCGGTGTCCGAAGCGACGACGCCGATCATGAACGCCAGCACCCGGCCGACGCCGTCCTCCGGCGGGACGAGCATCGCGGCGAAGGCACCGAAAAGCGGGATGTACGCGACGGCGAAAACAGACGCGCTGATGTCGCGCAAATAGCCGTCAGCGCCGCCGGGCAACCGCCACAGCAGACAGACGAGCACCGTCAGCACGAACGCCGTCAGCGCGCCTTCGCGGCCATACGGCCACGCCAGCCAGATCATCGCCTGACCGCCGACGAGCACCGGGACCAGCGCGATCCGGATGCCCGCCGCGCGCTTCAGTGCCCCGGCCAGCTCGATCGTGCCGACCGCGATCGCGATCGCGATGATGCCGATGAACAAAAAGCGGACGGTGAGCAGGGACGTGACGATCGCCGCCCCCAGCAGCAGCCCGACCCCGATCGCGGCGGGCAGGTTGCGGCCGGCGCGGGAAACCTTCTGCGCCGGTTCCGGCACGGTTTTGGAATCCGGCGCTGTGGCCGGAACCGGTTCCGGGTTTTCCACCCGGTCCTCGCGTTCCTCGCTCACCTGGCTCATCAGACCTCGAGTAGCTCGGCTTCCTTGTGTTTCACCAGCTCGTCGACCTTGTGGCTGTACGTGTCGGTGAGGTTCTGGAGTTCCTTCTCGGCGTGGACGACCTCGTCCTCGCCCGCCTCGCCGTCCTTCTTGATCCGGTCGAGCTCTTCCTTGGCCTTGCGGCGGACGCTGCGGATCGAGACGCGGGCGTCCTCACCCTTGGCCTTGGCGACCTTCACCATCTCCCGGCGGCGCTCTTCGGTGAGCTGCGGGATCACGATGCGGATCACGTTGCCGTCGTTGCTCGGGTTGACGCCGAGGTCCGACTCGCGGATCGCCTTCTCGATGGCGTTGAGCGAGGTCTGGTCGTAGGGCTTGATCAACGCCATCCGGGCTTCGGGGATGTTGACGCCCGCCAACTGGTTCAGCGGGGTCGGCGCGCCGTAGTAGTCGACGACAACGCGCGAGAACATCCCAGGGTGCGCCCGGCCGGTGCGTACCGACGACAGGTCCTCCTTGGCGACGGACACCGCTTTTTCCATCTTCTCCTCGGCGTCGAGGAGGGTCTCGTCGATCACGGCAACTCCCGTAGTTGTGTATTCGTACCGATTGCGAAGGTCAGGGCTGGACTACGCGGGCACCCCGTCGGCGGGGGTGTCGACCAGGGTGCCGATCCTCTCACCACTGACCGCGCGGGCGATGTTCCCCTCGGTGAGCAGATTGAACACGATGATCGGCATGTTGTTGTCCATGCACAGGCTGAACGCGGTGGCGTCGGCGACCTTGAGGTCCCGTTCCAGCACCTCGCGGTGGCTGATCTCGTGGAACATCTCGGCCGTCGGGTCGCTCTTCGGGTCCGCGGTGTAGACGCCGTCGACGGCCTTCGCCATCAAGACGGCTTCACAGCCGAGTTCGAGCGCGCGCTGCGCGGCGGCGGTGTCCGTCGAGAAGTACGGCATGCCGACCCCGGCGCCGAAGATGACGACGCGGCCCTTCTCCAGGTGGCGCTCGGCGCGGCGCGGGATGTACGGCTCGGCGACCTGCCCCATGGTGATGGCGGTCTGCACGCGCGTGGGCAGGCCCTCCTTCTCCAGGAAGTCCTGCAGCGCCAGGCAGTTCATGACGGTGCCGAGCATCGCCATGTAGTCCGCGCGGTCGCGGTCCATGCCGCGCTGCGACAGCTCCGCGCCGCGGAAGTAGTTGCCACCGCCGATCACGACGGCGATCTGCACGCCCGTCCGCGCGACGTCGGCGATCTGCTGAGCGACCGAGTGCACCACATCCGGATCAACCCCGATGGAACCGCCGCCGAACATCTCGCCGCCCAGCTTCAGCAGCACCCGCCGGTATCCGCCTTCGACCCGGACACCCATGTCGCCCTCCCTAATGCTCTGAACCCGACTGTGCCCCGTCCCCGATGGACGGAGACGGGGCACAGTGGTGATTCTTGTGTTCCGCGCCTGGATCAGGCCTGGCCGACCTCGAACCGGGCGAACCGGCTCACGGTCACGCCGGCCTCGTCGAGCAGGGCCTTGACGGTCTTCTTGTTGTCCTTGACCGACGGCTGCTCGAGCAGGACGTTGTCCTTGTAGTACGCGTTGACCTTGCCCTCGATGATCTTGGGCATGGCCTGCTCCGGCTTGCCCTCTTCGCGGGCGGTCGCCTCGGCGACGCGACGCTCGTTCTCGACGATCTCGGCCGGGACCTCTTCGCGGGTGAGGTACTTGGCCTTGAGCGCGGCGACCTGCATGGCGGCGCCACGAGCGGCCTCGGCGGCGGCCTCGCCCTCACCGGTGTACTCGATGAGCACGCCGACGGCGGGCGGGAGGTCGGCACCGCGACGGTGCAGGTACGTGGTGGTGGTGCCCTCGTAGGCGGCGACACGGCGCAGCTCAAGCTTCTCACCGATGCGGGCGGCCAGCTCCTGGACCTGCTCGTCGACGGTCTTGCCGTCGAGCGAGGCGGCCTTCAGCTTCTCGACGTCGCTGGTCTTCTCGGCCTTCGCGACCTCGACGATCTTCGCGGCCAGGGCCTGGAAGTCCTCGTTCTTCGCGACGAAGTCGGTCTCGGAGTCGAGCTCGATCAGCACGCCGCCTTCACCGGCGACGAGGCCCTCGGCGGTGGCGCGCTCGGCGCGCTTGCCGACGTCCTTCGCGCCCTTGATGCGCAGGAACTCGACGGCCTTGTCGAAGTCGCCGTCGTTCTCTTCCAGCGCCTTCTTGCAGTTCATCATGCCGGAGCCGGTCAGCTCGCGGAGACGCTTCACGTCTGCGGCGGTGTAGTTCGCCATCGTGGGTGTGTCCGTCCTTTTTCAGGTACGAGAAAAGTCTTTGGGGAAGTCACCCGTGGGGCCGCCCGGAGGCGGCCCCACGGGCTGGATGCATCAGGAGGAGGCGGTGGCCTGCTCGGCCGGAGCCTCGGCGGGGGCCTCGGTCGGCGCCTCGGTCGCGGCGGCCGCTTCCTTGGCGTCCGCGGCGGCGGTCTCGGAGCCGGCGAGCAGCTCCTTCTCCCACTCGGCCAGCGGCTCGTCCGTGGCGACGCCGGCCTCGGGCTTGGCGTCGGCGGAGGAACCGTTGCGGCTGGAACGGGCCATCAGACCGGCGGCGGCGGCCTCGGCCACGACCTTGGTCAGCAGCGCGGCCGAACGGATCGCGTCGTCGTTACCCGGAATCGGGTAGTCGACCTCGTCCGGGTCGCAGTTGGTGTCCAGGATCGCGACGACCGGGATGTTCAGCTTACGAGCCTCGCCGACGGCGATGTGCTCCTTCTTCGTGTCGACGATCCACACGATGCTCGGCACCTTGGCCATGTCGCGGATACCGCCGAGGGTCTTCTCGAGCTTGTCCTTCTCACGGGTGAGCGTGAGGATCTCGCGCTTGGTCAGCCCGGCGAAACCACCGGTCTGCTCCTGCGACTCGAGCTCCTTCAGGCGGAGAAGACGCTTGTGCACCGTCTGGAAGTTGGTGAGCATGCCGCCGAGCCAGCGCTGGTTCACGTAGGGCATGCCCACGCGCGAGGCCTCGGAGGCGATGGCTTCCTGAGCCTGCTTCTTCGTGCCGACGAACATGATGGTGCCGCCGTGCGCGACGGTTTCCTTGATGAACTCGTACGCACGGTCGATGTACGTCAGCGTCTGCTGCAGGTCGATGATGTAGATGCCATTGCGCTCGGTGAAGATGTAGCGCTTCATCTTCGGGTTCCACCGACGAGTCTGGTGCCCGAAGTGCACGCCGCTGTCGAGCAGCTGCTTCATGGTGACGACGGCCATTGCCGGAATCAACCTCTTCTGTGTCGTGCGCGCCCGGCTCCGCCGGGACGCGCTTACTCGGTTCGTCGCTCTCGGCCGGGTGGCCGATCGCCCTGGTGCCGATGCTCGGGCCCGGACCCGGGAGTGAAGTGATTCCAGGGACCGCCGGGCCGTGTGCCCCCGGCTGTCCTGACCCTCCGTGAGGAGATCGGCCATCGGGGGCGCGCACGTGCACGCGAAGTCAGTCCGCTGACGCGGACCGCGCAAAAGAGTCTACTCCCTGTCGCCACCGGGTACCGCACCGGCAGCCCCTGATGAGAGGGGTTGTCCACAACCACCCCGGTTATCCACAGATTTCACCAGCCCGCCCCAGCCACCCCACCTCTCCCCCAGCCTGGAACACATGACGATGACGAGCTGTTCCCGCCCTGTCACCAGGCATTCCTTCGCGATCGACCGCACCGGCGGCAGGCACCGCCGCCCGGGGCACCCTCGACGCCTTCCCCGTCTCACGATCCTCGCGACCGTGCTCGCGATCTTCGCGTCGGCGGCGATGCCGGGGACGGCCAGAGGCGCGCCCACACCGCAAGGACGCCTCTCTTGGCCGCTTTCCCCGGCACCGAGCGTCACCAGGTACTTCGAGCCGCCCTCGACGCCGTACGGCCCCGGTCACCGAGGCGTCGACCTCGCCGCGGCACCGGGCACGAACGTGCTCGCGGCCGCCGAAGGGGTGGTGATGTTCGCCGGCCAGGTGGCGGGCCGCGGGGTGGTTTCGATCGATCACGACGGAGGTCTGCGCACCACCTACCAACCACTCGCCCCGGCCGTCACCGCGGGTGACCAGGTCTACCGGGGCCAAGTGCTCGGAACACTCGCGGCCGGCCATCCGGGCTGTCCGGAGCCGGCGTGCCTGCATTTCGGCGTCCGGAAGGGCGAGGAGTACGTCGATCCACTCGCCCTGATCGGCGACCCGTCCGAGATCCGCCTCAAACCGTGGGAAGGAGACTGACCCGACCGCTGCCGACCGCTTCGGAAGGTCCGTGCCCGCGATCTGGCTCCGTCCTGGCTTGGCCTGCTTGCTCTTGCCGCTTTCTCCGGCAGATGGCGCGATTCGCGTGTCCGGGCGCGGGACTCGCGTGATGGGAGACCGAACACGTGTGACTGGGGAGCGAACACACCGGGACCGGACTCCGCACCGCGTGATCCGGCTCCACACACGTGACTTCCGGCTGGAGCCACGCTCCGTCCCGCTGAACACACGCGCCGTCCGCCCAGACACACGTGTCGTCCGGCTGGACACACGTGTCGTCCGCCCAGACACACGTGTCGTCCGGCTGAACACACGTTGTCGTCCGGCGGGACACACGTGTCGTTTCGCAGCCCGCCCGAAGCGAACCGGCGAACCTGGACAGGCGGCGGCTCGGCTGAGGGTCGCGGACCAGGACGGTGGCTAGGCTTGCTCGACCAGTTTGGCGCGCAGCCGCATGACGGCGCGAGTGTGCAGCTGGCTGACTCGCGATTCGGTGACGCCGAGGACCTTGCCGATCTCGGCGAGCGTCAGGCTCTCGAAGTAGTAGAGGCCGACCACGATCCGGTCGCGTTCGGTGAGCTGGGCGATGGCCTGCGCCAGCTGGCGGCGATTGTCCTGGTCGACCAGGACGGCCACCGGGTCGACGGCGCCGTCGTCGGGCAGGGTGTCGACCAGCGAGCCGCTGTCCTTGCCGGCGGCGACCAGGTCTTCCAGCGCGATGACGCTGGTCAGTTGCATCTGGCCGTAGAACTCGCGCAGATCGTCGACGCTGATTTCGAGCTCGGCCGCCAATTCGGCGTCGGTCGGGGTGCGGTTCAGCCGGGCGCCGAGACGTTCCAGGGCACGCTCGGCCTCACGGGCCTTGCTGCGCACCGCCCGGGGAACCCAGTCCTGGGAGCGCAGGTCGTCGAGGATCGCGCCGCGGATGCGCTGCATGGCGTAGGTCTCGAACCGCAGGCCCCTGGCGGGTTCGAACTTCTCGATCGCGTCGACCAGGCCGAAGATCCCGGACTGGATCAGGTCGCCGACGTCGACATGGGTCGGCAGCCCGGTGCCGACCCGGCCCGCGACGTACTTGACGAGCGGGGCGTAGTGCAGCACGAGCCGGTCGCGCACCATCTGGTCCGGCGACTCGGTGAACTCCCGCCACAAGGCCTGGATCCCGGCGTCCACTTCGTAACTGGTCCGCGCTTCGGGCGCGACGGCAGGACCGTCGCCGCCGGGACGGTGCTTCCCGGCGGCTTCGGTGACATGTGGGTCGGCGGTCATCGGACCGCCGTTCTCAGCATGCGACTCAGAGTGGTCTCCGTGCTCGTGCGGATGCGCGTGCGCCGTCGGTTCGGGCTGCCGGGTCTCCTGCCGAGTCCTCCCCGGCATCATCGGGCCCGGGGGTGCGCGCGGTCGTGGATCGCCTTCAGCCGATCGACGGTCACATGAGTGTAGAGCTGCGTCGTAGCCAGCGTAGCGTGACCAAGCAGTTCCTGAACGCTCCGAAGATCGGCGCCGCCTTCGAGCAGATGAGTGGCTGCCGAATGCCTCAGGCCGTGCGGCCCCATGTCGTTCGCGCCCGGCACCGAGCCGACGGCGTCGTGGACGACCCGGCGGGCCGCCCGCGGATCGAGTCTGCCGCCTCGCGCCCCCAGGAAGAGCGCCGCTTGCGCCGGCCCGTTCGTCTCGACTGCGAGCTTTCCCCTGCCCTCGTCCAGCCACAGCCTCAAGGCCGCTTCGGCGGGGACACCGAACGGCACGACACGTTCCTTGCCGCCCTTGCCCAGCACGAGCACGACCCTGCGGGAGAAGTCGACGTCACCCACATCCAGCCCGCACAGTTCCGAGACCCGCACTCCGGTCGCGTAGAGCAGTTCCACGATGGCACTGTCCCTCAAAGCCACCGGGTCGCGCTGTTCGGCACCGGCGGCTGAGAAGCGCATGACGTCGCTGGCCTGCTCCGCTCGCAGGACCCCGGGGAGCTTGCGGTGCGCGCGTGGCGCCACCAGCCGTCCGCCCGGATCCGACGCGAGCGCCCCACCTCGGTGGGCCCACGCGGTGAAGGTGCGGGCCGCCGCCGCTCGCCGGGCGAGAGTCGTCCGGCTGGCCCCTTCCTCGCGTTGCCGGGCGAGCCAGCCCCGCAGTGTCCCGATGTCGAGATCGGAGAACCGGCCGCCGTTCCCGTCCACGAAACCCATCAGCGACACCACGTCGCCGAGGTAGGCGCGCACCGTATGCGCGGACAGCCCGCGTTCCAGCGAAAGATGCCGCTCGTAGTCGTCGATCAGCTTCCGGACAGGCTCCGGCAGCGCGGCACGGGCGGCGCGCAGATCGGGTCTGCGGGCGCGTTTCCCCGTGCCGTGAGGACCTTCGGTCGACGGCATGCCGATCACGCTGCGCGATGTACGGCGGATGGTCAAGTATCGCCGCACCCTGTTGCGGTGTCCGTGGTCGGATCGTGCCGGGATGGCGTCTCAGGTGTAGGCCAGTCAGGTCTTGGCGGCCCGTCTTCGCCACCCTGCGTCACTCCTTTCCGCGAAGCCGTCGAGTTCCAGTTCCGGAAGGAGCGAGCGGACACGCTCGACCGGGATCCCGGACTCGGCCGCGATCCGTTCCTCGAGTCTCGCTGACCGGTCGGACAGCGCGTCGTGCACTCGCAGCGCCTCCGGCCCGAGCCGATCGGTGTGGCGGTGAGGTTTCGACGGATCCGCGCCCGCCGACCCCAGCCGTCCGGCGGTTTCGAGGATCTCGTCGACCGAGGACACCAACGTGGCCTCACCTTCGCGGATCAGCGCGTGACACCCCGCGGACATCCCCGACGACACCGGCCCCGGCATGGCCATCACGACCTTGCCGAGCGTCCCTGCCGTGGTCGCGGTGTTCCGCGCACCGCTGCGCCTGCCCGCCTCGACCACGACGGTCCCTTCCGTGAGCGCCGCGATGAGCCTGTTCCGCACGAGGAAACGATGCCTCGCGGGTGAGGTGCCCGGCGGGTACTCGCTGACCACCGCGCCGGTCTTCGCGATGGAGCGCAACAAGGTCGCGTGCTGTGCCGGATAGCCGACGTCGACCCCGCAGCCGAGCAGGGCGACCGTCGTCCCGTCCGCGCTCAACGCGCCTCGGTGGGCCGCGCCGTCGATGCCGTACGCCGCCCCCGAGAACACCGGGATCCCCCGGCTCGCGAGGTGATAGCCCACCTCGGCCGCGTTGTGCTCGCCGTACCCGGTCGCCGCGCGGGCACCGACTACCGCGATCGCCTGGTCCACGGCCTCGTCGAGCCTGGCCGGACCGCGTACCCACAGCGCCGGCGGAGGTGCCACACCGGAGACGCCCCTGCGCTGGGCCACGGCCAGGGAAAGCAACGGCCAGGCCGGCCATTCGTCGTCTTCCGGGATGACGAGCCGGGCCTCACCGGCTGCCGCGCGCTCCAGATCCCGCTCCGCGTAGTCGTGCGCCCGCCTCGCGGACGTCTCGTCGCGCACCTTCGGTGGGCACTCGGCACGCCTCACTCGTTCCGCGGCGACGACAGGGCCGTGTTCATCGACGAAGCGGGCCAATGCGGGCGCCGGAGGCTCGGCGACGCGCAAAAGGTACGACCGCGCGATCCGCTCGGCTTCGAATTCACTCATCCGGATGACCTCTCCCGGAAGTTCAGGGCCGCCGCGACCTCGTCCGCCTCCGGCTTGTCGGCCCCCTTCAAATCGGCGAGGGTCCAAGCGATGCGAAGGCAGCGGTCCGCGCCGCGCGCGGTGATCGCCCCGCGTTCCAACGCGCGGTCCAGCAGCGCCGTGACCTGCGGGGGAAGGGCGAATTCGCGACGCAGCGCCGGACCCGGCACCTCCGCGTTCGTCAGCCAGCCCTGTTCCGCCCAGCGTTTTCCGGCCCGCTCGCGGGCTTCCAGGACCCGTTCCCGGACGGCCGCCGACGCTTCGGGCGGCTCGCTCAGGTGCGCGCTGAGCGCGGAAAGCGGGCGCAGCCCGACCCGCAGATCCACCCGATCGAGTAAGGGTCCGGACAACCGGCCCAAGTACCGCCTTCGTACGGTCGCCGAACACGTGCAGTCGGCGTCTTTCGCCGGGGCGCAAGGACAAGGATTGGTCGCCAGCACCAGCTGGAAGCGTGCCGGATACCGCACCGAGCCCTTGACCCTCGCGATGCGTACTTCACCCTCTTCGAGCACCGTGCGCAGCGACTCCAGCCGTTCCGGGCCGAATTCGCACACTTCGTCGAGGAACAGGATCCCCCGGTGTGCCCGGCTGATGGCGCCGGGCACGGCCAGTCCGCTGCCACCGCCGATCAGCGCGGGCACGCTGATCGAATGATGCGGCGCGACGAACGGCGGCACGGTGACCAGCGGTTCGGACCGCGACAGCGATCCGTCGATCGAGTGAACCGCTGTCACCTCCAACGACTCCTCGGCGGACAGGCGCGGGAGGAGGCCGGGAAGGCGTTTCGCGAGCATCGTCTTGCCCACTCCGGGAGGACCGGTCATGAGCAGGTGATGACCACCCGCCGCGGCCACCTCCAAGGCCCATCGCGCTTCCGGTTGTCCCACGACGTCGGCGAGGTCGGGTACCCGCGGCGGCTCCTGGACGACGGCCGGCTCGGGCCGGGTGAGCTCGCCTTCGCCCTTGAGCCAATCCACGAATTCACTCAGCCGGGCTACCCCGCCGACCTCCAGCCCGTCCACGAGAGCCGCTTCGAACAGTGACTCGGCGGGGACGACCGCCCGCCGGTACCCGGCATTGCGCGCCGCCAGCAACCCCGGCAGTACGCCGCGGACGGCCCGCACCCGGCCGTCGAGGGCGAGTTCGCCGAGCAGCACGGTGTTGAGCAGCTTGGTGGCCGGGACCGACCCCGTCGCGGCCAGGATCGCGGCCGCGATGCCCAGGTCGTAACCCGATCCCACTTTCGGCAGGTTCGCCGGGGAAAGGCCGAGGATCACCCTCTCGTCCGGCCACGTCCGCCCCGAATTCCGGACGGCCGAGCGGACCCTGTCCTTGGCTTCTTTCAGCCCGGTGTCGGGCAACCCGACCATCGTCACCTTCGGCGAGCCGCCGCCGATGTCGGCCTCGATCTCGATCATCCTGCCCTCGACGCCGAGCAGCGCGACGGACCAGGCTTTCGCCAGCGCCATTCAGAACGCCGCCTTGATATGGCGCACCTGCGGCCGGGCGTCGGGCCGGGCGACGATCGCGATGATGTCGTAGCGGACCGGGCACCAGCGGAGCATGAAAGCGCGCTGCCACTGGTGCGCGAGACGGCGGATACGGTCGGCCTTGTGCGGGGTCACCGCCTCGGCGGGAGTGCCGAAGCCGACTCCCGTCCTCGTCTTCACCTCGCAGAAGATCAGGCGTTTCTTGTCGGTCGCGACGAGATCCAGCTCGCCGTCACGGCACCGCCAGTTGCGGCTCAGTACGACGTAGCCCGCCTTCTCCAGATGCCGGACCGCCAGTTCCTCGCCCCACCGGCCCAGCTCGATGTGCGGTGCCCCGGCGGACGGCTGTTCTGCCGTGTTCATCATCTCGATCCCCCTCAGCGATCGTCACAGTGCGTGTGCGATCAACGCTGCCAGGGTGAGCGGGTCCCGGACAGGCCCGATTCCGGCGCCTGTGGACAACTGGGGTGTTGTGGATGGTTCGGCCGTCGTGGAGGCTCACCGGACGGAATCGTCGGTGATCTGTGCTAGGCGCCCCGCGAATACATGAAGGCCCCCTTCACGTGCCTGAACACGATGAAGGGGGCCTTCAGTAGTTCTGAAAATCAGCCGGAGAACGGCCCGTCTTCCGGCAATCGGAGATCCGGCTTGTCGAGTTCCTCGACGTTGACGTCCTTGAACGTGATGACCCGGACGTGCTTGACGAACCGTGCGGGCCGGTACATGTCCCAGACCCACGCGTCGGACATGCGGACCTCGAAGTACACCTCACCGCCGCCGTCGCGCACCTGCACGTCGACGGCGTTGGCCAGATAGAACCGCCGCTCGGTCTCCACCACGTACGAGAATTGGCCGACTATGTCGCGATACTCGCGGTAAAGCGAGAGCTCCATCTCGGTCTCGTACTTCTCGAGATCCTCTGCGCTCATGAAATCCGCGCCCCTCCTCGCGATTTTGCTGCTGCTCCAGCGGCGGAGCGTTCATTGTTACCCACGTACGGGCCGAGGGCACGTATCGGCACGCTCGGGTTTTCCAGTGCCGCGACGGTGAGCACGACCGGGTGAGGCGGCCGCACCCGGTGCGCGGCGGCCGCGGTGGCCACGTTCGCGTACGACCAGCGATGGACCGGACTCGGACCGTGAGTGTTCAGCGCGGCGCTGTGGTCGGTGGTGCTGTACCCCTTGTGCACGTCGAAGCCGTAATGCGGGTGGACGTCGTGCAGGTCGCCCATGATCCGGTCGCGGGTGACCTTGGCCAGTACGGACGCCGCCGCCACGCATGCGACGGCCTTGTCCCCCTTGATCACGGGGATGCTCGGGGCGGGCAGCCCGGAGACGCGGAATCCGTCGGTCAGGACGTAGCCCGGCGTGGTCCGCAGCGCCGAAACCGCACGTCGCATGCCTTCGAGGTTCATGACGTGGATGCCGAACAGGTCGACCTCGGGCGCCGGGATGACGATGACCGAGTAGTCGACGGCACGCTGGACGACCCGGTCGTAAACCCGGTCGCGGGCCTTGGCCGTGAGCACCTTCGAATCGGTGAGCTCGGGCAGCCGCGCGGCGTCGCCGGGGCGCAGCACGCAGGCGGCCACGACGAGCGGGCCGGCGCAAGCGCCGCGCCCTGCCTCGTCGACACCGGCGACGGGCCCGAGGCCCCGCCGGTCCAGCGCACCCTGCAACCCCCAGAAGAGGTCGCCACGCACCACTGCCCGCGGCGGCCGAAGCGGCTCGGCCGGTGTGAGCGGTACAGGAACTCTCAAGGCCTTACCGCCTCCGGTCGACCGCCTTGCGCACTCCGGACGACATTCGCCTGCCGAGGAAGACCACGGGCCACGCTGCGGCGACACCGACGCCCAGGGGGAGACCCTGCTGCCAGGCGGGCGCACCGAGCGCCAGCGGCTGGGCGTTCGCCTGCGGGTTGTGGTCCGAAACGCCGCCCCAGCGGCCGGGCGGGAGCACGATGACGCGCGCCTTGCCGATGATGTTGTCGACCGGTACGGCGCCGTTGACGCCACCGCCGCCCTGGAAGCGGGAGTCGCTCGAGTTGTTGCGGTTGTCGCCCATCACCCAGACGTATCCGGCGGGCACCTTGACCGGCTCGAACGTCTTCTCGGTGGGCGCCATGCCCTCTTCCCAGTGGACGTACGGCTCGTCGAGCGCCTTGCCGTCCACGACCACGCGGTTGTTGTCGCAACACTGCACCGTCTGGCCGCCGACCGCGATGATCCGCTTGACGAAGTCGCGCTCGTCCGGCGGCGCGAACCCGATCAGGGAACCCAGCGCGCGGAAGCCACTGACGAAGATGTTGCTGGACTCCGGCGTGTCGATCTCGCCCGCCCACGCCGGCGGTCCCTTGAAGACCACCACGTCGCCGGGACCGGGATCGGTGAAGTCGTACGTGATCCGGTCGACCAGGATCCGGTCGCCCGTGCATCCCGCGCAGCCGTGCAGAGTGGACTCCATGGACCCCGAGGGGATCATGTAGACCTTGGCGAGGAACTGCTGGATCAAGATCGTCAGCACGAGCGCGACGACGATCAGGATCGGCAGTTCCTTCCAGAACGACCGCTTCTTGTTGACCTTGCCGAATTTCTTGGACCCGGACCGGCCCCGGCGGGAGGCCCTGGTCGGGCGCTCCTCTTCGGGGCGATCGGGCTCATCTTCGGACGTGTTCTGAGACACGGGTTCGACCACGACGCCAGGTTACCTGTAACCGCGAGGCTACTCAGGAAGCGGAGGTCTTCTCGCGGTTTTCGCGGCGTTCCTTGATCTTGGCGGCCTTGCCGCGCAGCTCGCGGAGGTAGTACAGCTTCGCCCGGCGGACGTCGCCGCGCTTGTAGACCTCGACCTCGGCGATGTTCGGCGAGTGCACCGGGAAGGTGCGCTCCACGCCGATGCCGAACGACACCTTGCGGACCGTGAAGGTCTCGCGGATGCCGCCGCCCTGGCGACGCAGCACGACGCCCTGGAAGATCTGGTTACGCTCGCGGTTGCCCTCGATGACGCGGACGTGAACCTTGAGCGTGTCGCCCGGTCGGAAGTCCGGGATGTCGGAACGCAGTGACTGCGCATCCAGCGCGTCCAGGGTGTTCATCGGTGGTCCGTCCTCGTCTTCGTATGGCTTACGTGCAGCTTGGGCGCGCAGTATCGGGACTGCGACCTACCCGGGGGCTGATGGCGTTCCGGTGTACGGCGCCGACTCGAAAGCCGCGCGTCCACTCACGCCAACCTGTCAAGTATTGCAGACCAGGACTCAGGCGCTTGACCCGGCCTGGCCGGTGTCCTCGCGCAACCGCTCGAGGACCCCGAGATCGTGCTTGTCGAGACTACCTTCCGGCAGTTGCCCGATCAGTTCGGGTCTGCGCCGGACGGTGCGTTCCAGCGCCTGGTCACGGCGCCAGCGGTCGATCAGCGCGTGGTTCCCCGAACGCAGGACTTCCGGCACGGCCAGGTCCCGCCAGACCTCCGGCCGGGTGTAGCTGGGGCCTTCGAGCAGGCCGTCGGAGAACGAGTCCTCCTCGGCGGAGCGGGCGTTGCCGAGGACGCCGGGCAGCAGCCGGACGACGGCCTCGACCATCACCAGCACCGCGGCCTCGCCGCCGACCAGCACGTAGTCGCCGATCGAAACCTCGTCGACGGGCATCCGCTTCGCGGCGTCGTCGATCACCCGCTGGTCGATGCCCTCGTAGCGGCCGCACGCGAACACGAGGTGCTCCTCGGCGGCGTACTGGTGGGCCATTGCCTGGGTGAACGGCCGT
The DNA here is from genome assembly GCF_044547565.1 of Amycolatopsis sp. NPDC052450. NCBI lineage: Bacteria > Bacillati > Actinomycetota > Actinomycetes > Pseudonocardiales > Pseudonocardiaceae > Amycolatopsis > Amycolatopsis sp. NPDC052450. The sequence continues at coordinate 74,176 of NZ_JBIUAQ010000026.1, forward strand.
CCGGCGGGAGTGGGGACCACGAGGCGGGTGTTCTCGCCGCAGACGTCGTCCAGGGCGGGGCCCCAGATCTGCGGTTTCATCACCATTCCCGGCCCACCGCCGTACGGCGCGTCGTCGACCGCGCGGTGGACGTCGTGCGTCCAGTTCCGCAGGTCGTGCACGCCGACCTCGATGAGGCCGCGGTCGATCGCGCGGCCGAGCAGCGCGGCGCGGAGCGGGTCGAGGTATTCGGGGAAGATCGTGACGACGTCGAGGCGCATCAGGCGTCCAGCAGGCCTTCCGGCGGGTCGAGGACCACACGGCCGCCCGCGACGTCGACCGCCGGGACGATCGCCTTCACGAACGGCACCAGCACCTCGCGTCCGTCGTGTTCGATCGACAGCAGTTCCCCGGCGGGCGAATGCACGATTTCGAGCACCTTGCCGAGGACGGTGCCGTCGGCGAGTTCGGCCCGCAGGCCTTCGAGTTCGTGGTCGTAGAACTCGTCGGGGTCTTCGGTCGGCGGCAGCGTCGAGGTGTCGGCGATCAGCAGCGCGCCGCGGAGGGTTTCCGCGACGTCCCTGGTCAGCACCTCTTCGAAACGCACCAGCAGCCGCCCGCTGTGTTCGCGGGCGGCTGCGATGGTGAGGTTTCTGCTGCTGCCGTCACGCAGCTTCGTCGTGACGGCCGAACCGACCGCGAACCGCTGTTCCGGCGAGTCCGTGCGCACGTCCACCGCGAGTTCCCCGCGGATTCCGTGCGCCTTGGCGATCCGGCCTACTACGACGTCCATCCCGATGTGTTCCTGTGTCCTTGGTCAGCGATCGGTGTCGACGACGTCCACACGGACGCCGCGGCCACCGATGCCGCCCATGACGGTGCGCAGGGCGGTCGCGGTACGACCGCCCCGGCCGATCACCTTGCCGAGATCGTCGGGGTGCACGTGCACCTCGAGCGTGCGGCCACGGCGAGTGGTCAGCAGCTCGACCCGGACCTCGTCCGGGTTGTCGACGATCCCGCGCACCAGGTGCTCGAGGGAGTCAGCGAGGAAACTCACGCCTCGGCCTTGTCACCCTCGGCGGCCTCGGCCTTGTCGGCTTCGGCCTTCTTCGGGGCGGACTTCTTCTTCGGCGTGGTGGCCTCGGCGGAGGCCGAGTCACCGGCGGCGGCGAGCGCGGCGTTGAACAGGTCCTGCTTCGACGGCTTCGGCTCGGCGACCTTCAGGGTGCCCTCGGCGCCCGGCAGACCCTTGAACTTCTGCCAGTCACCGGTGATCTCGAGGATGCGCTGGACCGGCTCGGTCGGCTGGGCGCCGACGGACAGCCAGTGCTGGGCACGCTCGGTGTCGACCTCGATGAAGCTGGGCTCTTCCTTCGGGTGGTACTTGCCGATCGTCTCGATGGCCTTGCCATCACGGCGAGTGCGCGCGTCGGCGACGATGATGCGGTAGTACGGCGCACGGATCTTGCCGAGACGCTGCAGCTTGATCTTGACGGCCACGGGTGTGGGTACTCCTCAGTTCTCTCTGATGCAGGTGGAAGGCGTGCGCCGGCCGAGTGGGGAACGGCTGCGCACACCCGAAGGTCCGAAGCTCGGGCGCGGTGAGAGGGTCCGGCCAAAGCAGGCAAGCGTACATTCTGCCAGACGCCGGCGGGCCGTCAGAACGCGGCTATCCCGAGCGAGGCGAGCAGGATCGTCACGGCCGGGAGGAAGTTGTTCACCTGATGGGCGACGACGCTGCCGAGCAGCCGTCCGGTGAACACCCTGGCGAGCCCGATCGGGATCGCGATCACCAGCAGCAGCGTGGTGCGCAGCGGCTCGAGGTGGCTCGCCGCGAAAACGGCCGTGGAGACCAGGAACGCCGCGATCCTCCCCCAGCGTTCGGTGCGCCACGTCAGCCGTTCCACCGCGCCCCACAGCAGGCCGCGGTAGATGATCTCCTCGCAGATCGGCCCGACCAGCCACAGGTAGATGAACATGACGATGGCGGCCGAGACCGACATCCGCCGGTCTTCCACGAGCGCGCTGATCGCCGAGGTCGCGTTCTCGTTGCCGACGACCTGCGTCCAGACGTAGGCGGCGAGCGAGGTGAACCCGAGCCCGAGCACACCGAGCTTGAGCCCGATTTTGACGTCGGCCCAGCTCCAGCCGATCCGCAGGTCGACGAACGGGCCGTTGCCACGCAGCCGGGTGATCAGCAGCGCGACCCCGGCGGCGATCATCGTCGGCACCATGGTGCCCAGCAGCACCATGCGCATCGGCAGTGGCTGGCCGGGCTGGACGTCGCCGAGCAGGACGCTGATGAACGCCGCCGAAGCCAGGAGGACGGCTTCCACCAAGAGGAAGGCCCCGAATCCCCAGCGATGCGACGGTGGCGTGTCGAGCGCGGCCACCTCACCTCCGGCAGGTAGTTCGCCCGGCGGCGCGGCCTCGGGGATCGGCTCCCTGGGCTGAGATACGGTCACGCCGATCCTCCGGTGATCGTTCGGTTACTCAAAGACTCTAACCGCCTTGACGGGCGATCACCTCGCCGCGAAGAGCAATACAGCCGGTGGGAGGTTGTTGGCCGCGTGCGCGATGACGGACGCGCTCACCCGTCCGGAAAGATAACGGGCGAGGCCGATGGCGATGCCTTGGCCGAACAGCGCGATCGTGCGCGCGGCTTCCCCATGCAGCTGGGCGAAAACCAGCGCGGTGACCAGCAGGATCACCCACGAGGGCAGGCGGTGGAAACCCATCGCGTTCCACAGGGTGCCGCGGAAGAGCAGTTCTTCGGTGACCGGGGCGGCGAGGACGACGATGACCGCGGCCAGCACCAGCCAGACCGTGTCGCCTTCGGTGGTGCCGGACAGTTCGGTGATCGGGCCGGGCGAGACGTCGGAAAAGGTCCTGTCGTCGCTGTCGGTCCCGTAGACGGCGAGCAGGAGCAGGTTGAGGAGGTAGCCGGCGGCGAGCGCGGCCGCTCCGCAGGCGAGCCCGATCCGGACGTCGCGCCAAGTGGGTTTGAGCCCGAAGTCTTCGCGAAGCCCCTGTCCCCAGAGGCGGGAGCCGACCGCCGGGCCGAGACCGAGTACGAGGGTCGGCAGGAACGCGAGGATCAGCAGCGGGCCGACGTCACGGAGTTCGAGAGGGTCGTAGCCGCCGAAGCGGCCTGACATCAAGAAGCTCATGATGAGCGTGACGAGGTGGTATCCGGCGATGCCCGCGAAGAACGCTACGAAGCCCCAGTGCGCTCCGAGCACCAGACGCTCGCGAGCCTGCCCGTCGTCCACCACGCCTCCACGCTAAGTGCCGCTCCGGTCACCGATGGAGTCGGGTCAGGCGTAGATCCTGCCACGCAGGACGATATGACTCGGATGCCGCAGCACCGCGAGATCCTCACGCGGGTCGGCCGGGTAGACGAGCAGATCGGCCGAAGCGCCGTCGACGATTCCGGGCACGCCCAGCCATTCGCGGGCCGCCCACGAAGCCGAAGCCAGCGCCTGTTCGGCGGACATGCCCGCTTTGTGGAGTGCCTCGATCTCGTCGACGAGCCTGCCGTGTTCGACCATGCCGCCCGCGTCGCTTCCGGCGTACACCCGCACGCCCGCCTCGATCGCCGTCGACACCATCTCCCCCACGCCGGCGTGCAGCGCCCGCATGTGGTCGGCGTACACCGGGTATTTGCCCGCCTTGTCGGCGATCCCGGGGAAGTTCTCGATGTTGATCAGGGTCGGCACGAGCGCGATCCCGCGTTCGGCGAGGACGTCCAGCTGGTCCGGGAGGAGTTCCGTGCCGTGTTCGAGGCAGTCGATCCCCGCGTCGATCAGTCCCGGCAACGCGGCCTGGCCGAATACGTGCGCCGTCACCTTGGCACCCGCGGCGTGCGCGACGGCGATGGCTTCGGCGAGGACGTCGTCGGGCCACAGCGGCGCGAGATCGCCGGCACCGCGGTCGATCCAGTCGCCGACGAGTTTGACCCAGCCGTCGCCGTCGCGGGCCTGTTCGGCGACCGCCTTCGGCAGTTCGGCAGGGTCTTCGAGTTCGATGCCGAGGCCGGGGATGTAGCGCTTGCGCAGGGCGAGATGCCGTCCGGCGCGGATGATCCGCGGCAGATCGGCACGCTCCTGCAGCGGCCGGACGTCGATCGGCAGCCCGCAGTCACGGATCAGCAGCGTCCCGGCGTCGCGATCGGTGATCGCCTGTTCGGCGGCCTCTTCGAGGGTGGTGGCGCCGCCGACCCCGATGCCGGGGTGACAATGCGCGTCGACCAGCCCGGGAACGAGAAAGCCTTCCCGGACCACGGTTTCCGCTCCGGCGACCGGCTCGGTGGTGATCCGGCCGCCGGTGACCCACAGCTCACGGTGCTCGCCGTCCGGCAGGACGACGCCGGCCAGGTGCAGCGCCTCCACGGGCTATTTGTCCTTCGGCAGCTTGAACTTCTTCGGGTCGAACCCGGGTACGTCGTTCATGCCGCCGAGCTGGGAGAGGTCGGGCATCCCGCCGCCGGCGCCGCCGGGCATTCCGCCCGGGGGCAGCATCGGCATGCCGCCAGGGAAGCCGCCGCGGACCTTGGGCTGCGTCGGACCGCGCCCCTTGCCCTTCTTCCCCTTCTTGCCCTTGCGGTTCTTGCTGCCGCCGCCTCCGCCGCCGAAGCCGAAGCGGCCCGCCATCTGCGCCATCATCTTGCGCGCTTCGAAGAACCGGTTGACCAGGTCGTTGACGTCGCGGACGGCGACACCGGACCCCTTCGAGATCCGGACGCGGCGCGAGGCGTTGATGATCTTCGGGTCCGCCCGCTCGGCGGGGGTCATGCCGCGGATGATCGCCTGCAGCTTGTCGAGCTGCTTGTCGTCGACCTGCGCGAGCTGGTCCTTCATCTGCCCGGCGCCGGGCAGCATGCCGAGCAGGTTGCCGATCGGGCCCATCTTGCGGACCGCGAGCATCTGCTCGAGGAAGTCCTCGAGGGTGAGCTGGCCGCTGCCGAGCTTGGCCGCGGTCTGCTCGGCCTTCTCCTGGTCGAAGTGCTGTTCGGCCTGCTCGATGAGGCTGAGCACGTCGCCCATGCCGAGGATCCGGCTGGCCATCCGGTCCGGGTGGAAGAGGTCGAAGTCCTCGAGCTTCTCGCCGTTCGAGGCGAACAGGATCGGCTGGCCGGTGACCTGGCGGACCGACAGCGCGGCACCACCGCGGGCGTCACCGTCGAGCTTGGTGAGCACGACACCGGTGAAGCCGACGCCGTCGCGGAACGCTTCGGCCGTGGTGACCGCGTCCTGACCGATCATCGCGTCGACGACGAACAGCGTCTCGTCCGGCGAAACGGCGTCGCGGATGTTCGCGGCCTGCTTCATCAGCTCTTCGTCGACGCCGAGACGGCCGGCGGTGTCGACGAGGACGATGTCGTGCTGGGCGCGCTTGGCCTCGTCGATGGCGCGGCGGGCGACGTCGACCGGGTCGCCGACGCCGTTGCCGGGCTCGGGCGCGAAGACCGCGACCCCGGCCCGCTCGCCGACGACCTGCAGCTGCGTGACCGCGTTGGGGCGCTGGAGGTCACAGGCGACCAGCATCGGCGCGTGGCCCTGCTTCTTCAGCCACATCGCGAGCTTGCCCGCGAGCGTCGTCTTACCGGCACCCTGCAAGCCCGCGAGCATGATGACCGTCGGCGGGTTCTTCGCGAACGTGAGCCGCCTGGTCTCGCCGCCGAGGATGGTGACGAGTTCCTCGTTGACGATCTTGATGACCTGCTGCGCCGGGTTCAGCGCGCCGTGCACCTCGGCACCCTTGGCGCGCTCCTTGATCCTGGCGATGAAGTCCTTGACCACCGACAGCGCGACATCCGCCTCGAGCAGCGCGATACGGATCTCACGCGCGGTGGCGTCGATGTCGGCGTCGGAGAGCCTGCCCTTGCGAGACAGGGTCTGCAGGGCGGACGTGAGCCGATCGGAGAGGGTGTCGAACACGGGTGTGCACGCTCCAGCTGGGGTCGTCGTGGCTTGCCGGTACGGACCGACGGCTTTCCAGGGTAGTCGGTGTCCGGGGCCGGCGTTTGACGCGGTTGCGGACGAGGCCGCCTATCCGGATTCCCCGGCGAGGTCCCCGGTCGCGTCTTTCCCCGCCATGGTGGTGCGCCGCAGGAAATCGGCGATCACGTCCAGTTCCGCGTCGGTGTAGCCGGCGCAGACTTCGTCCATCTTCCCGTTCATCCCCGCCAGGTGCCGGTACACGTCGCCGTCGCGATCGCCGGTCGCCGAGACGACGACCGCGCGGCGGTCGGCCGCGTCCGGCGGCCGGTCACGGGTGATCCATCCCGCGCGCTGCAAGCGGTCCAGCACCCCCGTCATGGTGGCCGGATGCAGGCCCGCCTGCTTCGCCAGCGCGCTCGGGCTCAACGGTCCGTGCAGGTTCAGCACTTCGAGGCAGTCGAAGTCCACCGGCTTGAGCGCGACCTTGGCGCTGACCTGGTGATTGAACAGCGAGAGCTGGTTGTTCAGCGCGCGCAACGCTCCTTTGATCACCGCGACCTTCCGTCGCCGAGGCCTGCCCTCAGGTGTTACGGAAGTCATATCATCTCGTTTCCATGTTCCAAAGTGATACGGTTTCCATATTGTATGACACACAGCGAAGGAGTGGGCCATGTATCTGATCACTGGGGCGAGCGGGACCGTCGGACGGCCGTTGATCGACAGCCTCACCGAGGCGGGCGCACGCGTCCGCGCCGTGACCCGCGACGCCCAAGCCGCGTCCGGATGGCCTTCGGGAGTCGAAGTCGTCGAAGGAGACCCGTCGCGCCCCGACGGCATCGCTCCCTTCATGGCGGGCGTCACCGGGATCTTCCTGCATTCCCGGGCCGCGGCCGCCGCGCCTTCCGAAGTGCTCGCGCTGGCGAAGGACCACGGCGTGCGACGGGTCGTCGCGTTGTCCGCCACCAACGTCGACGAGCCCGCGGACCACCAGCCGTCGCGTTTCCAGGGCGACCGGAACAAAGAGGTCGAACAGGCCGCCATCGCGAGCGGACTGGAGTGGGTGAGCCTGCGGGCGTCCTTCTTCGCGGCCAATACCCGGCTGACCTGGGCAGGCCAGATCAGCGCGGGCGATGTCGTCTTCGGTCCGTTCGCGAACTTCGCCGAAGCGCCGCTGCACGAGCGGGACCTGGCCGACGTCGCGGCCCGCGCCCTGCTGACCGACGAGTTCGACGGCCGGAAACTCGAACTGACCGGCCAACGGTCGCTCACCCACGCGGAAATGGTGGAGGTGATCGGCACGGTGCTCGGCAAAACCCTGCGATACCAGGAAGTTCCGGCCGACGTGGCCGCGAAGACCATGGTCACGCGAGGCTTCCCCGAACCGTTCGTCGAAGCGTTGATGAACAGGTACCGGCGCCTCGCCGGACAGCCCGGCCTCGTCGCCGACGGAGTGGCGGAGGTACTCGGGCGCCCGCCGCGAAGCTACGCGGACTGGGTCGCGGACAACGCTTCGGCGTTCCGGGCCTGAAGCAGAACAGGGCTCCGGGACCGGCCGCCCCTCGCAGACCGGTACCGGAGCCCCTACGGAAGGCTCGCCTCCCCGCGAGCCGACCGTAAGCACACTTGGCGAGTTTCGCGGGACTTCGTATCGCCGGACCCCCAGTACCAGGCGATTCGCTGCCCGCGCTCTCTCCGCGCGATGACATGAGAATGCCCGGTCACCGCGGGGTCACGGCAGCGTGAAGACCCCCAACTATCCCTGGGTAGAACTACTCAACTGGTTTTGGCCGACGACGCCGACGACGCTGACGACGAGGCCTTCTTCGCCCGCGTCCGCGCCTGGCGCGCCTTCGACGCCGCTTTCTTGGCCTTCTCGACCGGAGCGCGATCGGCCTCGACCGCGCTCTGCTGCAGGGCCGCGAGCAACCGCGTCACGCCCTCCGCCTGTTCGGCCGCGGTCGGCTGCAGGACGTCGTCCCCGTCCACCTTGGCCTGGATCAGCGCTTCGAGCGCCTCCCGGTAGCGATCGGTGTACCGGCCGGGTTCGAAATCCCGCGTGAGGTCTTCGATCAGTGAGACCGCGTTCCGCAGTTCCCCGCGCCGCAGGTCGACGTCCTCGTGCAGGAACGGGAAGTCGGGCCGCCGGATCTCGTCGGGCCACAGCATCGTCTCGAGCACGATCACCTGATCCCGTACGCGCAGCGCGGCCAGCGTTTCGCGTTGCCGCAGCGTCACCTTCACGATCGCGATCCGCCCGGACTGCTGCAGTGCCTCGCTCAACAGCACGTACGGCTTGGTGCCCGCCGGCTCCGGTTCGAGGTGGTAACTGCGCGCGAAGTACATCGAGTCGACCTGTTCGGCCGGGGTGAAACCGACGACGTCCATCGACTGGGTGGTCGGCGCGATCAGCGACGCGAAGTCCGCGGAGGTCAGCAGGACGACGTCACCGTTGGGGACGGGATGCCCTTTGACGATCTCGGCCGCGGGCACCTCGGCGCCGTCGACCTCGCAGACCCATTTCACCCGCACCCGGCCGCCGTCCGGCTCGTGCACCTGGTGGAGGGGGATGTCGTGCTCTTCGGTGGCGCTGTACGCCTTCACCGGAATGGCATAGGTCCCGAAGCCGATCGTGCCTTTCCACACCGCTCGCATGGCCCACCTCCGCCTGGTCAGCGTATCCACGCGCGGAAGCGGCGGGACAGCTACAAACGGGTGTCAGGGGCGACTGAATCGCTCACACATTCGAATGACGGACGCGATTCGGCGAGTGCTTCGGCCGAACAGTCGACAGCGGTGGCCGCCGCACGGAGTACTTCCGCGACGACCTCGACGTCGATCATCGGGGCGGTGGCCAGCGCACCCTGGCCGCCGCCTTCGACCCGGCCCGCCATCCCTTCGAGCGCGATGGCGAGCGCCTGCTGGCCCGCGACGAGGTGCCGGACGACCTTGAGCAGCTCGGGCACGGTCGCCGCGGTGCCCGACGCGGTCAGGCTGACGGCGAGGTCGTCGGCGCAGGCGCGCAGGTGGGAGGCGACCACGGTCGGCGGCAGCGTGATCCGCTGTGGCCCGGGCGAATTCGGCTCGTGACCGAGCACGTGCTCACCGCCCTCCGGATCCTTCGGGTCTTGACGGCGGACATCCTGCCACCATTACCCTCCGCCACTCGCGCGACACCCTGGTCGAGGTCAGCCGAAGCCGAGGAGGACCACCGCGGCCGCCGCTCCGGCGAGCCCGGCGGCCTGGATCCGTGACGGCCGCTCACGCAACGCCACGATGCTGAGCACCACCGGAACGACCGGGTAGAACGACGCGAGGACGACGGCGATCGTGGTCAGTCCCTCCCGGGTGGCGAACAGGTAGAGCGTCAGCGAAAGCGCGGCGAAACACCCGTTCAGCGCGGAAAGGGCCGCCAGGCGCGGAGGGAGGCGAAGGCCGCTCCCCGACGGCAGTGCCATGGGCAGGACCGTCAGCGTCGCGGCGAGCCTGCTCGCCACCAACGGCCAGAGACCGGCTTGCGGCGCCGCCTGGGCGAGGGCGAGGTACTGGACGGCGAAACCCACGCTCGCGATGAGCGCGACGCGAGCGGCGGGCGTCGCCCCCGGCCCCTCGCCGTGGCCGGAACGCGACACCGCCCACAGCGCGCAGATCGCCAGTCCGATCCCGAACCAGGCCGGCGCCGAGGGACGTTCGCCGAGTAACGCCACCCCGGCGATCACCGGCAGGGTCACGCTCCCCACCGCGCTGACCGGCACCACGATGCTCAACGCGCCACTGGCCATCGCCCGGAACAGGAAGACCATGCCGACGCCCGTGCCCACCCCGGAAGCCGCGCCCCAGCCGAGATCCGGGAGGGACGGGGCTTCCGGCGTCAGCAGCAGAGCCGCCCCGAGCATGAAGACGAAACCGGCCGCCTGCCCCGCGAACGCGACGGCGACGGAGTCCGCCCTCCGCGCGAGCAGGCCGCCCGCGAAGTCGACCAACCCGTAGGACAGCGCGGACCCCAACGCGAGCAAGGTGGGATCCGGCATGCCACTGGCCTACCCGGCGGCCGTGGGTTCAAACGATCAACGGGTCAGGACGCGGCGGCCAGCAACGCGGCCTCGATCTTCGATCGCCACGCTTGGTCGACCCTCCCGGTGCGTGGCGCGATGGCGAAGGAGTCGACGACCGCGCCACCGAGAGTGGCCACCTTCGCCCAGCGCACCTCGGCCTCACACCGCCGCAGCGCGCCCGCGACCCGGTAGAGCAGCCCGATCCGGTTCGCGGCCCGCAGTTCGACCACGACCGTGTCGTGCCCGCTGGTCTCGTCGTCGAACCAGATCACCTTCACGTTCGCCGTGAGAGTCTCGCCGTAGTCCCGTTCCTTCGCCGCGAGCCGCTGAGTGAGCGGGAGCGTCCCGGCCACCGCTCGCGCGAACTGCTCACGCAGCAGGGTGACGTCGGGCAGCGAGCCGAACTTCGGCGACGCCGTGAACACGCCCGCCCGTCCCCCGTCGTGCCCGCGCAGCACCGCCGCGTGGACCTCGAGCGAGTTCAGCGCGAGCACCCCGGCCGCGGGAGCCAGCAGTTCGGCGCGGGCCGGGACCGCGAGCACCACGGTCACGACCTTGCCGGCGGCCGTGATGCGCACTTCACCACGGCCGGAGGCGACGGCTTCGGCGACGAGTTCCCGTTGCTCGGCGCCCATCGGCTCCGGTGGCACGAATCCCTTGCCATGCAAGGCTTCCTCGCAACCGGACACGAGTTCGGCGAGCAGCCGCGCCTTCCAGTCGGTCCACACGCCCGGCCCGGTGGCCAGCGAATCGGCCGTCGTCAGCGCGTGCAGGAGTTCCAGCAGAACCAGATTGTCGTCGAGCGTCTTCGTCACCCGCTGGATCGTGGCGGGATCGCTGATGTCCCGCCGTGTCGCGGTATGCGGCAACAACAGGTGATGCCGGACCATCGCGGACACCAGCGCGGAATCCGCGGGCGACAACCCGAGCCTCGCCGCCACCTGGGCACTGATCTTCGCGCCGAGTTCGGAATGGTCCGCGTCGCGTCCCTTGCCGATGTCGTGCAGCAGCGCGCCGATCAGCAACAGGTCCGGCCGCGAAACAGTGGTCGTCAGTTTCGACGCCTCGACGGCGGCACGCACGAGATGCCGGTCGACGGTCCACGAATGCACCGGCGACCTCGGCGGGAGATCCCGCACGGCACCCCACTCGGGGAACAGCCGCGCCCACAACCCGGTGCGGTCCAGTGCCTCCACGGCGTCGACGAGCCCCTCGCCCGCGCCGAGCAGTTCCACCAGCGCCTTGAGGGCGTCGGCCGGCCACGGCGCACGCAGTTCCGGCGCGGTTTCGGCGAGCGCCCGCAAGGTCCCGTGCGAAATCGGCTTCCGGATCCGGGCCGAAGCCGCGGCGACCCGCAGCAGCAGCGCCGGATCCTTGGCGGGCACCGCGTCCCGCGCCAGCGCGACCTCATTCCCGTGCAGGACCACACCTTCGTCGAGCGGGGTCCGCACCGGCCGCCGCCCGAACCGTGCCTTCGGCGGTTCCACAGTGGACCGAAGTGCCACGTCCACCGCGTACGCGATCGTCCGCCCGACACCGGAAAGCTTGCGCGCCAAGGTGAACCGGTCACCGAACCCGAGTTCACCCGCGACCGTCTCGGCCTCCGGCGCGCTCAGGATGTCCCGTTCCCGGCGCAGTTCACGGCGTAACTCCGTCCGGACGTCCAGCAGCAGGCTCTTGGCCGCCAGCAGTTCCTCGCCGGGCCTCGCCGTCAGCTGAGCCGCCGCCAACGCCTCCAGGATGGCGAAGTCGCGAAGCCCGCCTCGGCCGTGCTTGAGATCGGGCTCGGCGGACTGCGCGATCTCACCACTGCGAGCCCAGCGCTGACGCACCGCGTCCGACAGTTCGCCGAGCCGTTTCCTGGCGGTCCGCCGCCACTGGTCCCGTGCCGCGGCGGCCAGCCTGGCGGTGATCTCGGCGTCCCCGGCGATAGGCCGGATGTCGAGCAGCCCCATCGCGGTCCGCAGATCCTCGGACGCCACCTTCAGCGCCTCACCCGGCGTGCGGACCGAGTGGTCGAGACCGATCTTGGCGTCCCACAACGGATACCAGATCGCGTCGGCGATCTCGCCGACCTTCGAGTTGCCGTTGTGCAGCAGCAACAGGTCGAGGTCGGAGAACGGCACCAGTTCGCTGCGCCCGAGGCCACCGACGGCGGCCAGCGCGACACCGGGTTCAGCGGTGTCGACACCGGCCGCCGCGGCGCCCTTGCCCAACCAGAATTCGTAGAGGTCGACCAGGGCCGCCCGCAAAGCGGACGCCCCCAGCCTCCCGTGCCTGCCCTCGAGCAAACGCTCGGTGGCCTTGACCAGTTCACCCCCGTCGGCCATCCGTGACGCCTATAGCGCGTCCGAGCCGCGTTCGCCGGTGCGTACCCGGATCACCGTCTCCACCGGCGTCACCCAGATCTTGCCGTCGCCGATCTTGCCGGTGTGGGCGGCCGTGGTGATCGCGTCGAGGACCTTCTCCACGTTGGAATCGTCGGTGACGACCTCGACCCTCAGCTTCGCCACGAAGTCCACGGAGTACTCCGCACCCCGGTAGACCTCGGTGTGGCCCTTCTGCCTGCCGTAGCCCTGTACCTCGCTGACCGTCATGCCGAGCACACCCAGCTGCTCCAGCGCGGAACGGACGTCGTCGAGCGTGAACGGCTTGACGATCGCGGTGATCAGCTTCATGCCTTGCTCTCCTCGAGTTTCGTGGCCGCGTTGCCGGTGGACGACTTGACCGGGATTGAGCTCGGCTGGCCGAGGCCGCCGCCCGATCCGGTGAAGTCGTACGCGCTCTCCGCGTGCTGGGCCTCATCGATACCACTGACCTCGTCCTCCGCGCTGACGCGGAACCCGCCGAGCTTCTTGATCACCCAGCCGATGACGAACGTGAGCACGAACGAGTACACGAGGACCGCGGCCGCCGCGAGCGCCTGCTTGCCGAGCTGGCCGAGGCCACCGCCGTAGAAGAGGCCGTCGACGCCGAGCGAGTTGACGCTGGTGGTGCCGAAGAAACCGATGAGCAGCGTACCGACGAGACCACCCACGAGGTGGACGCCGACGACGTCGAGGGAGTCGTCGAAACCGAAGCGGAACTTGAGGCCGATCGCCAGTGCGCACAGGGCACCGGCGATGAGACCGATGGCGATGGCACCCAGCGGGCTGACGAACCCGGCCGCCGGGGTGATCGCGACGAGACCCGCGACGGCACCGGAAGCGGCGCCGAGAGTCGTCGGCTTGCCGACCTTGATCTGCTCGATGATCAGCCAGCCGAGGATGGCCGCCGCGGTCGCGACGGTGGTGTTGGTGAACGCGACGGCGGCGAGGTCGTTGGCGGCCAGCGCCGAACCGGCGTTGAAGCCGTACCAGCCGAACCACAGCAACGCGGCGCCCAGCAGCACGAACGGCACGTTGTGCGGGCGTCCGGTGCCCTTCGGCCAGCCCTTGCGCTTGCCGAGCACGATCGCGAGCGCCAGGCCCGCCGCGCCGGCGTTGATGTGGACCGCGGTACCACCGGCGAAGTCGAGCGCCTTGAGCTGGTTGGCGATCCAGCCGCCGACCGAATCGGCGCTGATGAAGCCGTTGAACGAGAACACCCAGTGCGCGACCGGGAAGTACACGACCGTCACCCAAACCGCGACGAACAGCGTCCAGCCCCAGAACTTGGCGCGGTCGGCGATGGCACCGGAGATCAGCGCGGGCGTGATGATCGCGAACATCAGCTGGAACATCACGAAGGCGAACAGCGGCAGCGCGTCCGCGCCGGGCCACGCGACCTCGGGTGTACTGCTGGTCGCGGCGGTCGCGAATCCGGCGAGTTCGCCGGAAATCGTCGAGAGACCCGCGAAGTCGAAATTACCGAGCAACCCGCCGCCCACGTCGTTGCCGAACGCCATCGTGAAGCCGTAAAGCGTCCAGAGGACGCCGACCACGGCGAGCGCGATGAAGTTCATCATCAACATGTTCAGGACGCTCTTCGCGCGGACCATGCCGCCGTAGAAGAACGCCAATCCCGGTGTCATGAGCATGACCAGCGCGGCGCTGATCAGTACCCATGCCGTGTCTCCTGCGTTCAGCACAATCTTCCTCCCGTGCCTGGGGTGTACTGCGCAGGAATTTTTGGACCGCGGTGTTTCCTCGGGCGGCGATTCAGGTTTCACCCGCGTGAACTGTCGGTGCGGCGTTGTTACGTCCAGGTTTCCCGAGACCTGGTGCGTTCTGTCCGGTTGCGAAACCTCGTGGTCGAATAGGGTCATGAACGCACGTGTATCCGGCCATGACCCGCTGCCACCGGAGATCGTCCGGTCGTTGCGGTGTTCGGTCTGCGGTGACCCGGTCGGGGCAATCGACCGCACGGTGCGTTGCGGGAGAGGCCACTCGTTCGACGTAGCGAAGCAGGGTTACGTCAACCTTCTGCACGCGCGCATCCCGGCCGGCACCGCCGACACGGCGCCGATGGTCGCGGCTCGCGTCGACCTCCTCTCTTCGGGTGCTTACCTGCCTCTCGCCGACACCCTCGCGAAGGTGGCTTCGGACCATGTCGAGAACGGGATGGTCATCGACGCGGGCGCGGGCACGGGGTACTACCTCGCGCACGTGCTCGACGCCGTCCCCGCCGCGTACGGACTGGCGCTCGACGTCTCGGCCGTCGCCCTGCGCCGTGCCGCTCGCGCACACACGCGCGCGGGCGCGGCGGTGTGGAACCTGTGGGAACCCTGGCCGGTGGCGGACTCGAGCGCGTCACTGATCCTCAACGTCTTCGCGCCCCGCAACGCCCCGCAGTTCCACCGCGTCCTGACCGCGGACGGCCTGCTCGTCGTCGCGACACCCAACCCAGGGCACCTCCGGGAACTGGGCGACCTGGTGATCTCCGTCGACGGCGGCAAGGACGCGCGGCTGGAAGACACTCTTGGCGAGCACTTCACCCGGGTGGACAGGCACGATGTCACGCAGAGGGTGACGTTGTCGCCCGCGCGGATCCGCCAGGTCGTCGAGATGGGCCCGAGCGCGCATCACCTCCACCGAGACGGACGTCGTGAACGGATCGACGCGATCGGTGAACCGGTCGACGTCACCACGTCGTTCAGCGTCACGCTGTACCGGCCGGTGCCCTGATGGAGGCGCCCGCGACCCTGCTCGCCGACACCGCGTGGGTCAGCGCCCGCATCGGCGGCGCGGCGAAGCTCTACGGCTGCTCCCGGCCCGAGGTGCTCGGCACGATCTGGTGGTACTCGCTGTCTTCGGTCCTCGTCGCCCCCTCCATCGAATCGCTCGTCCGTGGTGAACCGCTGGATCCTTCGCTCGACGCCGTCACCATCGATCTCATCCCGGACGGGCGTTTCACCGGTGCCCGATCGTCACGGGTCCTCCCCGGCGGCCTGGCCGAACTCGGCGCCGCGTTCGCCGGAACGCTGGACACGGCGATCGGCACGATCTCGGCCGTCACCGGGGCGAATCCGCGCGCGCTGGGCGCGATCGCGACGGATTCGATCGGCAACCGCCTGCTGTGGACCGGCGACACCGAACGGGCGGTCGCGTTGGCGGCGCCCCTCGTGGCCGCGATCGGACTCGGCATGCCGGAGCCGCGATTCACCCGGATCGGGCGGAACACCGTGGTGCGCCGTGCTTCCTGCTGCCTGATCTACGAGGCGGGCAACCCGAAGTGCACCAGTTGCCCCCGGCAGATCCCGGAAGAACGAGACCGGCGACTTCGCGGAGCCCTCGGCTAGGTGTGATGGCCGAGTTTCCTTGGCTGAGCCGAGGGAAGGGGTCCTTCACGCGCAGTCTCTGTGACCGCTGGTGCATGTGGGGCGAACGTGTTGTGGCGTAGGGCCGGTGTCGCTTCTGCGTGGGCGTTCTTCTGGTAGCGAGGGCCTCCTTGCCTACTCTGACGGTAGTGAAAGAGGCTTTCGCTACCGTCAGATGTGGTCTTTGGTGACGGTGGGGCGGCTGTGACTTCGGCGGCCGGTCGTGAAGTACATGAAGGCGTGACTCGCGTGATTGGGGACGTAACTCGCGTGCTTGGGGACGTGACTCGCGTGTCTGGATGCCGCACTCGGGAGTGCGGAGTCTGAACACGCGAGTTCCGGCTCTAAGCACGCGAGATCCGGGTCTGAGCACGCGAGTGCGGTATCGCGTCACCCCGGCCCACCGTCTCACCCGAGACACGACACGTTCGCCTTCCCCTCGTCGCTCCGCGAACGACGCCATTCCCGCATGCCATGCGGCGAAAGCTCCCTTCACCACATCAGACGCGAGAAAGGTCCCCTCAGCCCCGGCCGCTCACACCGCCGCGAGATTCTCCCCCGTCAACGCGGCCACCATCGCCGCACGGGTGCCGACCCCCAATTTCGTGAAGATCCGCCGCATATGCGCGGAAACCGTGTTCAGGCTGATTTCCAGTACGCCGGCGATCTGCTTGTTCGTATAGCCCCGGCTCACCATGCGCGCCACTTCGTGCTCGCGCGGGCTGAGCAGGTCGTGCGCCTCCGGCGTCACCGGTACGAGCAGGCATCGGACGCCGTGCTCGGTGAGGTCGAGCAACGGTCTCCGCATCGCGGAGTCCCCGTCGCACAGTTCCGTGACCCGCCGGACGAGTGATCTCGCCAGGCTTCGCACGGTTTCGTCGTCCGAAACGACCTTCCTCCGCTGCCGCGCGAGATCGTGTATCGGTGCCGCAGGAAATCCCACCGCCGGGCTCGTGGACATAGACCGGCCTCCCCCCTCTTGGTTTCCCTCCCTCTCTAGCAAACCCCTCCGACAGGAAAAGCGCATCGTCGGTTTGTGTGACAAGTCCGAACTAGTCGATTCATGTCACACAGGAACGTGTGACTACCGGTGTGCCCGGTGTGCGGGCAGTGTCGGGTCCGTGCTCACCGACGCACCGCGCCGGGGACCGCGGGATTTTCACCGGAGCAGAGGAGAACGGTTATGAGCCGTGGCTATGCGGTAGTGGACGGCGAGTTGGAAGACGAGCTGAGCCGTGAGTTCGAGGACGAGTTCGAAGACGAGCTGGAGGGCGCGCTCGGCGAGCTGGCCTATGAGCTGGAGGACGAACTCGAAGACGAGGACGAAGCGCTCTACGAGTTCGAGGACGAAGACGAACTGGGCGAACTGGCCCAGGAACTCGAAGACGAACTCGAAGACGAGGACGAAGCGCTCTACGAGTTCGAGTTCGAGGACGAGGCCGAATTCGAAGCGGAGTTCGAGAACCTGGTCCGCGAGCTCGAGGCGGAGTTCGAGTTCGAGGACGAGTTCGAAGGAGAGGACTTCGTCAATCCGCTGCGTCGCCTCTACCCCGACGCCGATCAGCTGGCCCGGCTGGCCTTCCAGGCGGAACAGGCCGAGACCGAAGAGGAGGCCGAGGCGTTCATCGGACCGCTGGCGGCGCTGGCCGTCCGCGCGCTGCCCCGGCTCGCCCCGATCGTGCGCTCGGTGGCCCCGAAGATCGTCCGCGGCGCCACGACCCTCGGCCGCAAACTCTGGCGCAACCCCGGCACGCGGCACCTCGTCCGGCGTATCCCGCAGATCGTCAAGCGCACCGCGGGGAAGGCCAAGGCCGGCCTCAAAACGGGCATGCGGATGTCGGACGGCTGGCTGTCGAACGCGTTGATCGGTGGCGCTGTCAGCTTCGGTCTGGACAAGCTGCTGAAGCGACCGAAGAAAAAGAGCACGCGCCGCAAGCAGCCCGCTCGACGGCGTGGGGCGGCACAGCGGCCGGCCGCGCAGCGTCGCCGGACCGCGCGGCGTGTCCCGGCGCGGACCGCGGCCCAGCGCAACCGGCGCCGTGCCGCACAGAGCAAGCGGGCGCGCGGCCGTGCGCGCCGCCGTTAGGGCGCTCCCCGCGGCATCCGGTACCCCGGCCCCTCCCGCCGGAGCGCGGCGGGCGAGGTCATCCAGCGGGAGGGAACTGGAGGCATGGGTCCTCTCCCAGGCCACCAACGTGGAACGGCATCTGGACGCGCTACGGCCGTTCCGCTGGTCGGAGTTCGGCGATCCGGCGACCGGGCCGAGCCGGGCCCATCTGGCGGCGGTCAACCGCATGATGGCGACCCTGCGGGGACCGTTGTCCACCGCGACCCGCGTGACCCGCGAAAGCGCGCAGGAGGCGGTGGCGCAGCCGGACCAGATCGAGCTCGCCCGGCTCCTGCTGGCGAAGTCCCGCGCCCAGCGCTGGGTCCGGACCACCGAACGGGTCTGGGACTTCTACCTCGACCTGTTCAACCAGCGGCAGGGCGCGTTCGCCCCGTGGCTGGTGGCCTGCGACCGGGTGGCGCTCGACTGCTACCAGTACGCGTACCTCGGGATCGGGCACTGGCGGTCGATCCCGACCCCGCCGCCGTTCTGCTACCTGCGCACCGGCTCCGGCCCGGCCACCTCACGCCGCGGGATCCCCTTGCGGCGGCTGGGAAACCGGCTGAACCCGTTCCCGCTGATCCAGCTCCCGTACCACCGGCTGGTGAACCCGTGGACGCTCGGCGCGGTCCTGCACGAGGTGAGCCACAACCTGCAGAACGACCTGGGCCTCGCCAGGGCGATCCCGCTGCAGGTCGCGGCGAGGCTCGTCGAGGCGGGGGTGCCACGGGCGGTGACGGGTACCTGGGTCAGGTGGAACCGCGAGACCTTCGCCGACCTGTCCGCGCTGTTGCTGGGCGGTCCGGCGGTCACCGGTTCGCTGTTCGACGTCATCGGGCGCACCGAACTCGAAACGACGGTGTTCTCCCCACGCGCGGTGCACCCGGTGCCGTACCTTCGGGCGAAGATCTCGGTGGAGTTGTTGCGCCGCATGGGTTTCACCCAGCACGCGGAAGCTTACGCGGCGCTGTGGCGGAAGCTGTACCCGAGGGCGAAGCTGGTCAACGCGCCGCCGGCCCTGCTGAAAACGGCGGACAAGGCGATCCCCGTGGTGGTGGACGCGATGTGCTTCACCTCGTTCCCCTCGCTGGGCCATCGCCCCCTGGCGAAGGCGTTGCGGTTCGAAGCCAAGGAACAGGCGATGATCGAGGAAGCGGCGGCAAGACTGGCCGACGGCGTGTCCCCGGGTGTGGTGCCGGAACGGTTCCTGATCGGCGCGGTCCGTTACGCGCTCGAAGAGGGAATGGCCCCGCCGAAGCGGCTTTCCCGCTTCTTCATGGAAGAGCTCGGCAGGAGGTCGAGATGACCATCCACACCGAATTCTCCCGGCTGGGCAAGGAAGTGAACCAGGTGGCCGCGTGCTGGCGGGCGCTGGAGATCAGCGTCTCCGAGGACAGGCCCGACGGCGTCGGGCTCGCCGCGGCGGATCACCTCGCCGAGGTCGTCCTCGACGGCACCAGTGAGGTCGAAGCGGCCACGCGCGCCACGCAGAGCCCGGTGAGCGCCGAGTCGTTGCACACCACGGCATCGTCGCTGCTGAAACTGCGGCGGCGGGTGGACGGGCAGTGCCGTTCGCACCACGCGGTTTCCGGGCTGCTGCGCGCGGTGCACGGACGGGAACAGGAATGGCGGGGCTGGGCGAAGAGCTTCCACGCCGGGGTGGACCAATGCGCCATCGCCTTGTCCTCGGCGGAGGACGTGATGGTGCGGTGCTGGCGTGAAGCAGTGGAACTGGCCGAATTCAAGGGATGTGGGGCGACCCGATGACGATCAACGACGACCGCGGCGCGACGTTGCCGCGTGCACAGGACATCGACAGCGCGTATCCGCTGTCGACCGGGCAGTACCCACCGCCGTCGGCGGCACCCGGCGCACTCGCCGAACAGACGATCAGCGACATGCTCGGCTGGAAGTGGCGCGAGGGTGACACGAAAGGGTTCGTGTCGGCGCTGACCGGCAGCTTCGAGCTGAAAGAGGTCCAAGGGCGCACCGAGGCCAAGTGGACACCGCGCGGGTACGCGATCCAAGCCGACCTCGGCGCCGTCACCGGCGGACAGGCCTCGCTCGCGGCGAGGGCGCGGAGCGCGGTGAAGGACTCGCTCGCGCTGCTCGACTCGCTCCGTCCACTGAGGACGGATTCGGATCCCGAGAACGCCGAAGGCTTCCGTGCGCTCGTCCGGCACGATCTCGAACAGATCCGGCAGGAGCTGGAGAGCCCGCTGCTCCGCGTGGCGCGGGTCGATCAGCTCTTCCTGCTGTTGCTCGGAGACGGGACGCGAGGGCACCTCGGCCAGCTGCGGGACGAGCTCGGCCTGGTCTCGGGCAAGGTCAACACGATCGAGGAAGAACGGATCCAGACCTCCTTCATCACGCTGACGGATTGGGTGGTCTCGTTGTTCAGGGGCTGGCAGGACGCACGCGACAAGATCGATCCGTTCTCGCAGCCGGCAGGCGGCCAGCCGTTCTTCGGTCCCGCCGTGGTCGCCCTTTCCCGGCTGCTGTCCGCGGCGGCGTCCCAGGTCGACGAGGTCGTCGCGATGCTGCGATCGGTGTTCATCCAGCAGGAAGACCTGGAAGTGCTCCGTGTCCCCGACCCGGAGGGCGGGACCATGTCGCTCGGCGGGCTGCTGCGCTGGATCCGTGAATTCGCCACCTTCGAAGGCGGCAAGCTGATCGAGTCGGCGGGCAAGGAAGGCGTCGGCACGTCGTTCATCCAGATCGCGAGGCGGCTTCAGCGGATCGTGGCGAACCTGCCCCGGCAGAGCACCGGCGGCCCCAACGGGGACGTCCCCGGCAACTTCCGCGCGTCACTTCCCCCGGGCTTCTTCAGCTCCCGTGTGCAACGGGCCATCGACGAACTCGACGACCATCTGCAGGAGGTCGTCCGGATCGCCGAGCCGATCGGGCGGCCCGGCACGCCGTCGTCGTCCGGCCCGAATCCACCGGCCCCGCCCACCCCGCAGCTCATGCCGCAGCCGACGCCCCCTCCGCCGCCACCGCCGTCGTCCGGGCGGACGCCGTCGGTGCCGTCGGTCGCCGAGCTGCGCGAAGGGCACGCCCTCCAGGAAGAGCAGACACCACCCGAGGCGGAGGAACCGCCGAAACCCCGGACCACGCGCAAGCGGACCGGGCAGTAGCCGGACCCGTACGGGAGGAAGACGATGGGCACGGAAAAGGAATACCGGGAACTCTTCGACCGGGTCGCGGCACTGCGCGGCCAGGTCGCCGGGAAGCTCGCCAACGAACTGGGCAGCGATCCGAAACTCGGCGACGCGGTCCTCAAACAGCTGGACGACATGCTCACCGCGGTCGAGACCGAACAGCGGGGCAGGCCGGGTCCGGCGGACGGCGGGATCGCGCAGCTCGTCGGTCTCGGCGACAGTTCGGCCGCGGACCTCGGGGCGACGGCGATGCCACCGGGCGTGGACGCCTACGACGAGACGGTCGCTTCGGAGCGGGTCATCGCGGTCGGCGATCTGTACTACCTGTACCAGCACGAACGGATCGGCGTGTTCCGTGTGGTGCAGAAACTGCAGGAGCTGTTCCAGGGCGGCGCCATCCGGCTTTCCGACGGCCCCGGCGCGTTCGGCCTGTACCGGTTCGACCGGCGGGACGTGCTGCGCTACACCCGGCGGGACCGCATCAGCGCGTACCGGCGAGTCCTCGGCTACGGCAAGGGGCTCGGCTCGGCGAACTCGCGGCCGAACACCGACTTCCACCAGCTGTTCACGCAGTTCAGCAACCAGGTGGCGTTGTTCTGGCGGGACAAGCGGATCTCCGACGTCGTCCGGGAACGCGCGTACGACCCGAGCTTCGGCAGTGTCGCCGTCGTCCGGCGCAGCGGGCTGGACCTTCGGAACAACCTGAAGTTCACCTCGTACGGCCACCTGAACGTGCTGCGGGTCGAGGTCATGCAGCTGTTGACGGAGGCGTTCAAGATCCTCGGCTCGGAGGACGTGCTGGATCTGTTCGGCGCCGCCAACGCCTGGGACACCGTGGACGAGGTGCTGATCCGCCACTTCGACCAGCGGCTGGTGTCGTCGCCTCGGCAGCGGATGGCGGTCACCGGACGTCAGGTGCTGCGCTGGCTCGCGGCGCCGCACATCCTCGAGACCACCCGGTCGGAGTTCGAGGCTTTGCTGCTCGAGATCGCCGAGCCCGCCGAAGAGTGGCTGACCTCGGCGCAGTCCCTGCGGCTGGCGGACCGGACGAACTCGCGGGAGGTGCTGCCCGCCGACCGGCAGCGGCCTGCCGGGGTCGCGGTGTCCCGCGCCGAATCGCGGCCGGTCACCCCGCGGCGGAACGGTCACCGTCCCGGCACGGTGATCACCCTCGACCGCCAGTAGGACGGGTGGCCACGGGATGGGAACGATGGTCACCGGGTGGGACGAGAGGTAGCGTCGGGCGCGATGAGTGAACGCACCTGGGGCTTCCGCACCCGCGCCCTGCACGCGGGCGGGACGCCCGACCCGGCGACCGGCGCCCGCGCCGTGCCCATCTACCAGACCACGAGCTTCGTCTTCGAGGACGCGGCCGACGCGGCGAACCTGTTCGCGCTGCAGAAGTACGGCAACATCTACAGCCGCATCGGCAACCCGACGGTCGCGGCCTTCGAGGAACGCTTGGCCAGCCTCGAAGGCGCGATCGGCGGGGTCGCGACCAGCAGTGGCCAGGCGGCGGAGTTCCTGACCTTCTCCGCGCTCGCCGAGGCGGGAGACCACATCGTGTCCGCCGGTGGGCTCTACGGCGGGACGGTCACGCAGCTCACCGGGACGCTGCGCCGCTTCGGGATCGAGACCACCTTCGTCAGCGGTGACCGCATCGAGGACTACGCGGCCGCCATCACCGAGCGGACGAAGCTGATCTTCACCGAGGTCATCGGCAATCCCGGCGGCGGGATCGCCGACCTCGCCGGGCTGGCCGAGCTCGCGCACGCGCACGACATCCCGCTGGTCGTCGACGCAACCCTGGCGACGCCGTACCTGTGCCGCCCG
Source organism: Amycolatopsis sp. NPDC052450 (assembly GCF_044547565.1). NCBI lineage: Bacteria > Bacillati > Actinomycetota > Actinomycetes > Pseudonocardiales > Pseudonocardiaceae > Amycolatopsis > Amycolatopsis sp. NPDC052450. The sequence goes on from NZ_JBIUAQ010000026.1 coordinate 96,987, forward strand.
ATCGAGCACGGCGCCGACATCGTGCTGCATTCGGCCACGAAATTCCTCGGCGGGCACGGCACCACACTGGGCGGGGTGGTCGTCGAATCCGGGAAGTTCGACTGGGGGAACGGGAAGTTCCCGCGGATGACCGAGACCGTCGAAAGCTACGGCGGCCTGAAGTACTGGGAGAACTTCGGCGAGTACGCCTTCTGCACCCGGCTCCGTGCCGAGCAGTTGCGCGACATCGGCGCCGTCCTCTCCCCGCACTCGGCCTTCCTCCTGCTGCAGGGCGTCGAGACGCTGCCGCAGCGGATGGACGCGCACGTCGCCAACGCGCGAGCCGTCGCGGAGTACCTCGCGAACGACAGCAGGGTGGCCTGGGTGAACTACGCGGGCCTGCCGGAGCATCCGCACCACGACCGCGCGAAGAAGTACCTGCCCGCCGGGCCGGGCGCCGTGTTCTCCTTCGGTGTCGACGGCGGCCGCGCGGCCGGGGAGACGTTCGTGAACTCCGTCGAACTGCTGTCGCATCTGGCGAACGTCGGGGACGCGCGGACGCTGGTCATCCATCCGGCGTCCACCACCCACCAGCAGCTTTCGGAGGACCAGTTGCGCGCGGCGGGCGTCGGCCCGGACCTGATCCGCCTGTCGGTCGGGCTGGAGGACGTCGACGACATCCTGTGGGATCTCGATCAGGCACTCGGCAAGGCGGTGGCGGGATGAGCCACGACGTCGGCGCGGTCAAGCGCCGCCGCATCCTTTCGCGGACGAAGTCGGTGACCATCGTCGGCGCTTCGAACAATCCGGCGCGGCCGAGCTACTTCGTCGCGACGTACCTGCTCTCCTCCAGCGAGTACCAGGTCAACTTCGTGAACCCGCGGCTGGACGAACTCCTCGGACAGCCGGTGTACCCGTCGCTGGCCGACGTTCCCGGCGAAGTCGACCTGGTCAGCGTGTTCCGCAAGCACGACGACCTCCCCGGCGTCGCCGAGGAGGTCGTCAAGGCCGGAGCGCGCACGCTCTGGCTGCAACTGGGCCTGTGGCACGAACCCGTCGCCGACAGGGCCCTCGAGGCCGGACTGGACGTGGTGATGAACCGCTGCGTCAAGATCGAGCACGCCCGGTTCGCCGGTGGGCTCCACCTCGCCGGTTTCAACACCGGCGTGATCAGCTCACGACGCCAGTCCGCCCCCTGAGGCGTTACTCCGCCGCGGTGTTCACCGTGAACGGCAGCCACTGCACGGTGACCCCGTTCGCCGGCGAAACCGGCATCCGCCAGTTCTGGCAGCCGCGACCGGGGATCCGGTCCCAGATGAACAGCGGTGCTCCCTGGCCCGCGGTGCAGCCCTGGTCCAGCAGCTTGCCCGCGTTCTGGACGGCGTACCGGTACACCCCCGTGCCGACCGTCTGCGGTTCGATCGTCCACTTCTGGCACGCGCCCGCGACGCGGTCGTAGGTGGTCACCGGGTTCCCGCTGGCCGTATGGCAGCCGGTGTTGTCCAAGACCTGCCCGGAATGCTTGGCACGGAACTGGTAGTAGCCGTCACCGGTTCCCCACGGGAAGAACTTCTGGCAGTCCGCGCCGTTCGACGGCCACTGCTGCACCTTCGTCCCGTTGTTCCAGCCGCACGCGGCGACATCGGCGTAGAGCCCGCTCGACACCGCCTGCAGTGAGACCCAGGCGTCGTCGGCGAACTCTTCACCGGGGTCGAACGTGGTGGCCCGGAACCGGTAGCTGTGGTTCTCCTGCAACAGTCCCGGCGGCACCGTCCAGGTCGCGGCGGTGCCGGAGGGGACGTCCCATTTCCAGTAGTCCCCGATCATCGTTTCGCCTTCGTAGACGTAGAAGACCGCGGTGACGTTGCCGCCGTCAGGGTCCGTCGGCGTGAAGCTCAGCGTCGGGGTGAGGGACTTCGTGTGGGTGACCCCGCCGATGTCGACGCGGTCCGAGATGTCGTGCCCGGCGGCGGGATTCGGCCGCTGGTTCCGGTAGGTCACCTCGATGTACGGCGACTTGCCGCCCTCGCCGGACGAGAACTTCTTCCAGCCGAGGGAATCCGACTCGTTCTCCGCCTTCAGCACCATCGTTCCGGTGGCGACCCCCGAACCGGCCCACGCGCCGACCAGGTTCCCGATCGGGGTCCGGACCCAGTCGGCCGCGCAGGCCGCGCTGTAGCCACGGGTCGCGTTCGTCGTCGCCCATCGCGTGCGGGGCGGCGGCTGGTTCGCCCAGCGAGTGCCCGTGTCGGCGGGCAGGGAGTCCCAGATCTCCCAGTTGCGCGGCGAACAGGAGTAGGAATGGTTGCCCCACAACGACAACGTGGCCGACTCGATCGCGGCGCCGCGGAACCGCGCCACGTCGAAGTGGAGATACGACCGGGCCTTCGTGGCTCCACCGTCATAGGTGCCGATGCGGAGTTCGGTGGCACCCGACTGGTCGGTGGTCGCGATGTTCGACTGCGTGAAGGTGTCGAAGTTCGTCCACACCGACACCCCCGGATCGACGATGACCGGATAGGACCGCGCCGGGTCGGCGAAGTAGCCCGCGTCCGGCGTCACGTTCAAGCCGAGTGTTCCGCGTTCCTTGGCGGACACCACTTTCCCGACCTTCACCTTGGCGACGGGGTCGCCACTGCGCTGGTCGATCCGCGAGTCCCACATCTCGGCGGCGGGCACGCTGCCCACCACCGCGCCGGACGCCGTGACCAGCTGTGTGTTCCCGTCCGCGTCGGTGCGCGGCGTGAGCCCGGTCGCGCGCAGCGGGAGCGCGAACGTCAGCGCGCGATCGGGACGCCGCTTGACGACGAAGAACTGCTCGAACCCGGTCCGCGTGGCCTTGACCTGCAGGTCGACGCCGGGCTGGATCTCCGGGTACGTGGCTGTCTCGCCGGTCAGCACCGGCTCGGGCAGCGCGCCCGGGTACTGCAGGGCGACCTTCCCGTCCCGGCTCTGCACGGTGGCGAGATCACCGCTCTTGGCGCTCGCGCCGGCCAGCACGAGTTCGCGTGGATGCGCCTTCGGCCGGACGAGCCCGTCGGCGCTCTTCTCCAGTGTCAGGTCGACAGGCACCCAGTCGGCACCGCGGCGGACGTGGACCGGACCGCCGTGCACCTGGGTGGTGCGGGAACCATCGGGATTGGCGAAGGTGGACGAGTTCTCGGTGCGTTCCGAGCGCATCTCGACCGGCTTCTGCTGCGAACGCGCCACGGTTTCGGGCGACGTCGCTTGCGCGGGGGCGGCGAACACGGCGCTCCCGGCCAGGCAAGCGGCGAAAAGCACGAGGCCCCGCCGCGGGATTCTTCGGGTTTGGGCTTGCACTTCGGTCTCCCCAGCAAGTGGATGAAGTTGACATGTCGGTTACGCATGTCACACCCACGAGGGTTGCCCGCCGCTCGAAAAAATCCGGCCGCGTGAGAAGGTGGCGGCATGGCCAAACCGACGCCGCTGCAGATCAGGAACATCGTCATGGCACTGCTCATGGCGGGTGCCCTGGTGTGGAACCTGTCCATCGGCGGCGCTTGGTGGCTCACCGCGATCTTCTCGGTCGGGATCGTCCTCTCGCTGTTCTCCGCGTACCTGAACCGGCCTGGCGCCCGCCCCTGAGCCCGCGTTTCAGGAGCGCGCGGCCTCGAAGCGCGAAGTGAGGTCAGCGCGGCCTCGATCGGTCAAAGTACCGAAGAGACGCAGGCGCGCCATCCCGCCGTCGGGATAGATGTCGAGACGCACTTCGGTCACTTCGGGCCCCGAAGCGAGCGCGAACCGGTGCCGGGTGTCCGGTTGCAGACGCGTCTTCGGCAGCAACTCGGCCCATTCGCCGTCGCCGTCCCGGCCGCTCAGCGCGGCCCAGCCCGGCGCGTTGCCCTTGAGGTTGCTGTTGTCGAACTCGGCGAACCGGACGACGCCCGCGCCGGCGAGCCGCACCGTGACCCAGTCGTTCCCGTCGTCCCGGCGCCGAGCGGTCTCCCAGCCTTCCGCCTGATGCGCGGCGAGTCCTGGCGAGAAGAGGTTGTTGGGCGAGGAATAGAACATGTTGCTGCATCCGGTGACCACCGCGCCGTTCTCCAGCGCGGCGAGGTCGAGCGCGCCGGGATCGAGCAGGCGTGGGTCCGGGATCGGCGTGCCGTGCACGCGCAGCCGGGCCACTCCGCCGTCCGGATGCATGGTCAGCCGGACGTGCGTGTAGCGCTTGCTCCCGCCGATCTCGAAGAAGTTCTCCGTGTGCCCCGCCGCCGCGCCGCGTTTCACCAGCACGTCCCAGTCCACTTCGGACAGTTCGGCGGCGTTGGGATAGCCGTCGACGGCGCACGCCTCCACCGAGACGAACGGCGGGTAGTTGCCCTTGAAGAACGCGGTGTCCACGATGACGCCGGTGATCGCCCCCGCCATGCCGAGCCGGACGACGGCCTGATCGTCGCCGGGCTCACGGTGCCGCCGGGTCTCCCAGCCGTCGTAGACCTGCCCCTTGGGCCCGAAGGTCTCCGTCCGATGCGCGGGCACCCAGGGATTGACCAGGTTCTCCTTCTCGGCGAACAACTCGTCCGTCGCCCACATCACGGTCCCGCCGAACTTGCGCGAGGCCAGGTCGGGCAGGGCTGTCCACTCTGGACGGTCGTTCACGGCATCCTCCATCTCAGCAGTCACCCCGGGTCAGCAGAACGCCTGCCGGGTCTTCACCGGTGATCTCCTCGCCCCGCAGCCACGTGCTCCGGACGACACCGGCGAGCGGCCGTCCGTGGTAGGCGCTGACCGGGTTGCGGTGCTTCAACTTCGCGACGTCGACGACGAAAGCCTCGTCGGGCGCGAACACGCTGAAATCGGCGTCGTAGCCCGGCGCGAGATGACCTTTGCGGCGCATCCCCGCCTGGGCGGCCGGATGCTCGGCCATCCAGCGGACGACGTCGGTGAGGGCGAACCCGCGTTGCCGCGCCTGGGTCCAGACGGCGGGCAGGCCGAGTTGGAGACCGGCGATCCCGCCCCAGGCGAGCCCGAAATCGCCACTGTCGAAGCGTTTCAGCTCCGGCGTGCACGGTGAATGGTCGGTCACCACGCAGTCGATGACGCCTTCCACGAGGCCCTGCCACAACAGTTCGCGGTTCCCGGCCTCGCGGATCGGCGGGCAGCATTTGAACTGCGTGGCGCCGTCGCCGATCTCCTCCGCGGTGAAACTCAGGTAGTGCGGGCAGGTCTCGGCGGTCAGCCGGACACCGTCGCGCCGCGCGCTCTGGACCATCGGCAGCGCGTCCGAAGAGGACAGATGCAGGATGTGCGCGCGGACACCGGTCTTCCTGGCGAGCTCGATGACCTGCGCGATCGCCACGTTCTCCGCACCACGCGGACGCGAGTGCAGGAAGTCTTCGTACTTCTCGCCGTGCGGGTCGGGCGCGTGATCGATCGCGTCGGAGTCCTCCGCGTGCACGATGATCATGCCGTCGAAGGTCCGCAGTTCGGTCATCGCCTCTTCGAGCCCCCGCGCGTCCAGCGGCGGGAACTCGTCGACACCGGAATGCAGCAGGAAGGACTTGAAACCGAACACCCCGGCCTCGTGCAGGCCGCGCAGGTCCGCGAGGTTGCCGGGAATCGCACCGCCCCAGAACCCGACGTCGACGTGCACCCGGCCCTCGGCTGTCTTGCGCTTCACCTCCAGCGCCGCGACGTCGACCGTCGGCGGCAGGCTGTTCAGCGGCATGTCCACGATCGTGGTGACCCCGCCCGCCGCGGCCGCGCGCGTCGCCGAAGCGAAACCCTCCCATTCGGTCCGGCCCGGGTCGTTGACGTGCACATGGGTGTCCACGAGCCCCGGCAGCAGGACGACGTCCTCGCCGAGTTCGAGCACCCGGTCGCCGTCCAGATCGGCTCCGGCGGGTTCGACCGCGATGATGCTGCCCTCGTCGACGCCGACGGTCGCGGGTACCTCTCCGGCAGCCGTCACGGCTCGCGCGGCCTTGATCACCAGGTCCATCTAAGCCTCCAATTTCCACTCAGTGGAATCGAGGTTTCGCATCCCGACATTAACTCCGGCCACCCTGCTCGTCAACGAGCCCTGGCGGCGCTACCTTCGCTGGGTGCAGTTAGAAGCCGAGTTCACCAGCGAACCGTTCCACGGCGAGGGCCCGCCACCCGAGCATGCCGTCAAAGCCCGCGACACGGCGGAAGACGCGGGCCTCTCCACCGACTTCGGCCCGCTCGGCACTCTCGTCCGCGGCGACGCCGACGCCCTGCTCGACGCGCTTCCCGCCATCGCCAGGGCGGCGCTGAACGGCGGCGCGACCCGCGTGACCCTCCAGCTCCGCCAGGTCGGCGACGACTCGACCGAGCCCGCCGTCGAACTGCACAGCGCGCTGTCCCGGCTCATCGGCGACGTCGAACGCGAACTCGGCGGCAAACTCGACACCCTCGACCGCGCCACCAAGCAGCGCGCGGTGCGGCTGCTCAAGGAACGCGGCGCGTTCGGCCTCCGCAAATCGGTGTCGACCGTCGCCGAGGCACTGGGGGTCACGAGGTTCACGGTCTACAACTACCTCAACCGCGACCAAGAATGAAGAGCTGTTTCAACAAAATGTTGACGACAGCGGAAGCGTCGCCGTACCGTCGGTTCCCGTGCCGCTCACCATTCGAGAGTTCGACCAGGCTCCCGCTCAGGACGTCCGGCCGGCGCTGACAGCCTGCCTCGACGTCCCGCGCTGGGTGGAAACCCTGCTGGCCAGGCGTCCGTACGCCGACCTCGCGGCGCTGCTCGCCACGGCCGAGGCGCTCACCCCGTTGCGTCCCGAAGAGGTCCGGCGCGCCATGGCCGCCCATCCCCGGATCGGGGAGAAAGCGGGGGGCGCGAGCACCGAGGCCGGCTGGTCACGCTCGGAACAGTCCGGTGTGGACGGTGACGCGGCGCGCGAGTTCGCCGCGGCCAACGCCGAGTACGAGGCGACGTTCGGGCATGTCTTCCTGGTCTGCGCGAGTGGCCGGAGCGGCACCGAACTGCTGGAAAACCTGCGTTCGAGGCTCTCGAACGATCCCGAGAAGGAACTCGAAGTGGCCGGCCAAGAGCTGGCCAAGATCGCCGCGCTGCGGCTGGAGAAGGCGGTGACGGCATGAGCCTCGTGACCACGCACATCCTCGACACCGCCGCGGGACGGCCCGCGGCGGACGTCGGGGTCCGCCTCGAAACCGGCGCGGGCGAACTCGTCGCCGAAGGGCGGACCGACACCGACGGCCGGATCCGCGACCTCGGCCCGGACACCCTGGAACCCGGGGTCTACCGGCTGGTCTTCGACACCGGTGCCCACCTCGGCCCGGACTCCTTCTTCCCCGAAGTCACCCTGACCTTCCGCATCGCCGACGGGACCGAGCACCACCACGTGCCGTTGCTGCTGAGCCCGTTCGCCTATTCCACCTATCGAGGGAGCTGATCGCCCGTGGCCATCACCCTGGGCCCCAACCAGTACGGCAAGGCCGAAGTCCGGCTCGTCACCGTTCAGCGCGAAGGCACCGTCCACCACCTCAAGGACCTCACCGTTTCGACGTCGCTGCGCGGCGACCTCGCGGCCACGCACCTCACGGGTGACAACGCCGACGTCGTCGCGACCGACACCCAGAAGAACACCGTCTACGCCTTCGCCAAGGAAGCCCCGGTCGGCGAGATCGAGGACTTCGCGCTGCGGCTAGGACGCCATTTCGTCGGCTCGTTCGAGCACATCACCGGCGCCCGCGTCCTGATCGACGAACACGGCTGGAACCGCATCTCCGGCCACGACCACGCGTTCTCCCAAGCGGGCAGCGAAAAGCGGACGACCGCCGTGACCATCCAGGGCGACCAGGCCTGGGTGGTGTCCGGTTTGGACGATCTCGTGGTCCTCAAGTCGACCGGGTCGGAGTTCCACGGCTTTCCTCGCGACGAGTACACGACGCTGGCCGAGACGAACGACCGGATCCTCGCCACCGCCGTGACCGCCCGCTGGCGCTACCAGGGCGACGGGATCGACTGGGCCACCAGCCATGCCGAAGTGCGGAGAATCCTGCTGGAGACCTTCGCGGACAAGCACAGCCTCTCCCTGCAGCAAACGCTGTACGCGATGGGAGAGGCTGTGCTCAAGGAACGCGAAGAAGTCGCCGAAGTCCGGCTCTCGCTGCCGAACAAGCACCACTTCCTGGTGGACCTGTCACCGTTCGGGTTGAAGAACGACAACGAGGTCTTCTACGCCGCCGACCGTCCGTACGGCCTGATCGAGGGTGTGGTCCTCCGCGACGACGCCGAAGACGCGGGTCTCGCCTGGCACACCCTCGCCGCCTTCTAAGGCACCGGCAGCGGCATGCCCGGGACGCTCTGGTCGGCGGGGACGACCCCGTCGACCAGGTAGGCGTTCACGATCTCGTCCACCTTGGGGTTCCCGTCCGCGTAAAGCCCGTGGTCACCCTCACCGGTCACGGTCAGCATGCGCGAGTTCGCGAACCCCGCGTGCGCCTTCCGGGCACCCTCGATCGCCGTCGCCGGGTCGTGCTCGGAGTGGACGATCAGTACCGGCGGGACACCTTTGCCGTCCAGCTTCGGCAGCGGGCGCGGTTCCTTGTCCCAGAACAGGCAGACCGAGGCGTTCAACGTGCCGCCGCCCGCCAGGAGCAGACCGCGGTCGAGGTTCCGCTGCGAAGCGCGGATCAGCGACTCGCGGGTGCCGGTGAAACGCCCTTCGCCACAGACGGTGTTCCAGAAGGTGGCGTCCGCCGCGTCGGGCTGGTCGCCCGCCGCCTCGACGGCGGCCTTGGCCTCGGGCTTGGCCTGGTGGTTCTCCATCGCGTCCCGGACCTTGACCAGCAGATCGGCCAGCGCCGGGAAGGTCGCCTTCTTGTAGAGCAGGTAGATGATGGCGGTGTCGAGTTCCATCGGCCCGGTCCCGTCCATCGGGTTGCGGGACAACGCATAGCGGGCCCGCTCGTAGGTCTGCCGGACCTCTTCGCCGTTGGTGCCGAAGTGGTACTTCGCGTCGTACCGCGCCATCCACGGCAGGAAGTCCTGCCGCCAGCGCCGTTCGAAACCGACCGGCTGCCGGTCGAACGTCTTCTGCCAGTCCGTGGTGAACTCCGTCGAAGAGTCCAGCACGAACCGCCCGGTCCGCTGCGGGAACTGCTGGGCGTAGTGCGCTCCCAGCCAGGTGCCGCCCGAGTACCCGACCCAGTTGATCTTCTCCCGGCCGAGCAGGGCCCGGAGCAGGTCGAAGTCCCTGATCGTCTGATACGTGGTGATCAGCGGCCCGAGTTCGCCGCCGGCGCTCTGGCAGGACTTGGCCGCGTACTCGGCGTTCGCCAGGATCTGGTCCAGATTGCGCGGATCCCGGTCGCGCGGATCCAGCTTCCGGATGCCGTCGACGGCTCCCCGGCAGGTGACGTTGGTGCTCTTGCCGGTCCCGCGCACGTCGATGCCGATGATGTCCTGGTGCTCGCGCAGTTTCTCCTGCCCGCGGAACATCGTCGGCTGCCAGCGGCCGGGGCCGCCCGGCCCGCCAGGGTTGGTGAGCAGCGAGGCCGTCGACGGCCCGGTGGACTTCAGCCTGCTGATCGCGATGGTCAGATCCTGCCGCTCCCCCGCCCGGTCCCAGTCCCGGGGAGTACGGAACGCCGAGCATTCGAGCCCGCTGAGGTCGGTGCCCGGCGGCAACGAGATCAGGTCCGATTCGGCGCACGGATGCCAAACCAGCTTCTGCTCGGCGTAGTGAGCCGGGCTGCTCGCCGAAGCCGGTGTGGCTCCGGCGAGCAGCCCGCCCACGATCACCGGGAGCATCCCGGCGGCCAAGAGCCGTTTCATCTGCTTCCCCCTTCTTCCTTGGATTCCCAACGGCTCACGACGCTAGGGCCGGGCACACCCCGCGAACATCGACCGCAGGTAGCGCCGGAAGGTGAACCAAGGAACGAGGGACGGCTAGGACCGGGGCACAAGTCCCGCCGCGGTGGCCTTGCGCTGGAGTTCGTCCGCGCTGGTCGCGTTCCGCGCGTCCGGGGCCTTCGTGGACACCGCGGCGGTTCCGCCCAGTGCCTTGAAGATCAGGTCGGCTTCGGCCTTCATGCCCGCCGCGTACGGGTGGTAGGCCACCGCCCGGAACAGGTCGGTGGTCTTGCCGCTCACCCAGGCCGCGTCACCCGAACAGGCGTCGTGACCGAGGCTCGGCCCATAGGTGTCGACGTAGCGGGCGCCCTGTTTGCGGGCGGCCGTCGACACGGCCTTGTTGAGCGCGCGCTCGACCTCGTCGGCCCAGGCGTAGTCACCGTCGGCGAACGGGACCACGCTGGGGCAGTAACCCGTCGGCGGCACGATCCGCGGGTAGCCGACCAACACGATCGTGGCGGCGGGCGAACGCTCCCAGACGCCCTTGACGACGCGTTCGAGGTTCCGCCGGGTGTTCTCGATCGCCGCGAGCAGGGTGTCGGTCCCGTTGATCGTGAAGTGGTCCTTGCACGGCGAGCCGGTCGGATCGCTGTCGCGCAGCTCGGGACAGGTGCCGACCAGGCTGCCGAAGACGCCGTAGTCGTTGCCGCCGATGCCGATGGTCACCAGATCGGTGTCCAGCGTCAGCGCGTCGAACTGCGGCGGCGCGCTGGCCAGGGCCAGGCTCGGCGAGGGCACCGTCTGCGGCTTCGTCATGTTCGTGGTGTCCGCCGACGAGCAGCTGACGTCGGTGAAGGCACCCGCTTTGTAGTAGAGCCCGAGCTTGGTGGCGAGCCAGGCCGGATAGTTGTTGTTCGACCGGAAGCACCAGCTCGCCTGCTGCCACGGGATCAGCGGGCCCGCGGTGTAGGAGTCGCCGAGAGCGACGTACTTGCGGAAGGCCGGGGTCTCCGCGGCGTGCGCCGGTGTCCCCAAACTCGCTAGTGAGACCACAGCCACCAGGGTGGCGAGGACAAGTCGGGCGGTACGGCGCATGGCGACCTCGTGATCCGTCGTTGGACTACCGGCCGATCCTGACAAGTTCCCACCGCCGTCCACAATAGAAGTGAGCATCTTTCACGTTTCAGGGGTTAGATAGAACGCTCTATCATGGAGGCGTGACTGGAACGCGGGAACGCATCGTGAACGCCGGCGCCGAACTACTCCGCCGGAACGGGTACACCGGCACCGGGGTGAAGCAGATCGTCGAAGCCGCGAAAGCGCCCTTCGGCTCGCTCTACCACTTCTTCCCCGGCGGCAAGGAACAGCTCGGCGAGGAGGTCATCCGCACCTCGGGGATGATGTACCTCGCGCTGTTCGAGATCTTCTTCGCCGACGAACCGGACCTCGTCCACGGCATCGAGGCGTGCTTCGCCAGCGCCGCCGAGACGCTGAAAGCGACCGACTACGCCGACGCGTGCCCCATCGCGACGGTCGCGCTCGAGGTCGCCAGCACCAACGAGAAGCTGCGGATCGCCACGGCCGACGTGTTCACGGCGTGGATCGAGACCGGCGCCGAGAAGCTGGGCAAGTACGGCCTCGAACCCGCGGCCGCCCGGCAGCTCACGATCGCTTTGGTGAACAGCCTCGAAGGCGCGTTCGTGCTGAGCCGATCGCTGCGTAACACCGAAGCGCTCGAGGTCGCGGGGCTGTCGTCCGTCGCCTTGGCGCGCACGTTGCTCCCTGATGCGTGAAGCACCGACGGCCGGTACCTGAACACCGGGATTTTCCCGCAACGGACAACGACTTCCGATCGACCTAGCGGTCGCAAGAGCCGAAATCCGTTTGGGGAGCACATGATCATCAGAAAGCTCGTGATCGGCACCATCGCCGCCGCCGCACTGCTCACCGCGGGCGCCGTACCCGCGTCCGCCACCGAAGTCCAGCCGTCCACCCTCACCACGACCGCCGGCAGCACGCGGATCGACGCCGGGCAGAGCGTCACGATCTCCGGCAAGCTCACGAAGGCCGACGCCACGCCGATCGCGGGCGCCGAGGTCGGGATCTCGTTCTGCTTCAACGGCTTCTGCGGCGAGGCCCAGGCCAAGCCGGTCACCGACACCACCGGCGTCTACAGCGCGACGCTGACTCCGATCCGCACCGGCAACTACCACGCCGACTTCTTCTCCACCGACCCGTCGATCGCGAACTCGCGCGCCGACACCCCGAAGATCGTCGTGCTCCATCCCGCGGCGATCACGTCGTTCGCGGCGGGCCGTGGCGCGGACAAGGCCGTGACCGCGTCCGGCACGATCGAGTTCCCCGGCCGCTACACCGCGAACCCGATCCCGGTCGACCTCCAGTACTTCTCACTCGGCACCTACCGCTGGACCACGGCGGCGACGGTCGAGGCCACCTGGAACGGCACCACCTGGGCTTTCGCGACTTCGGCCGAGCACCGCAAACCCGGCGTCTGGCGGGCCTTCTACGCGGGCGCGCCCGAGATGTTCCACCCGGCGGCGAGCAATCTCGTCTTCGTGCTCTGACGTTCCCCCGAACTCGCGTGATCATTGAGGAGTGCCGCATAGGTGCCGGGTCGCGAGGGTTCGCTCGCGACCGTGTCGCGAAAGCCACTTTCGGGACCTCAGACGTCGCGAAAGTGGCTTTCGCGACGCACCTCGGCCATGGGTTCAGCGAGGGCCACGTCACCGGCGTAGCGAAGCGCCCCCTTCGCGGCCGTACCCTGCTCCCGGTGTTGTGGAAGCCACTTTCGCAACGTTGAAGGTTGCGAAAGTGGCTTTCGCAACCCGCCACCTTTGCCCTACCCCTTGATAAAGGCGACACTCGCGTGATCAGAGGCGCGACTCGCGTGATCAGAGGCGTAACTCACGTGTTCGCCGTTCAATCACGCGAGTTACGCCTCCAATCACGCGAGTTACGTCTCTGATCACGCGTGTGTCGCTATCGGGACGCGAGATACGCCCGCCAGTCCCCCACCGCGGAGATGTCCGTCAGCTCAGCTGAGTCCACAAAGGACGAACGCAGGACGGTCGCGAGACAGGCCGCGCCGTCCTCCAGTTCGACGACGCCGAGCTCCAGTTCCGGTGGTTCGGCGGGGACCAGGTGGTCCCGCAACACCGAAAGCGGCAGGTCGTAGACCTCGCCGACCACGGAGGCGGAGCCGCCTTCGTACATCGCCGGGAACCGGTCGCCCACGGAGAAGTAGCGGTACTTGGGCGCGGACCGGGCCACGCAGCACAACGGCGCGCCCTGCAACTGTTCGTGCAGCGGTCCGCCGCGCATCCCGCCGCCGTTGAGGAACATCAGAACCATGACATGATCCCTTCGATCCCGAAGTACACCCCGAACACCGCGGCCAGGATCCCGAGGATCCAGCCGATCTCGCGGATCTTGCCCTTGCAGATCTTGATCAGCACATACGCGACCAGTCCGGCGCCGATCCCGTTGGTGATCGAGTAGGTGAACGGGATCAACGCGATGGTCAGGAACACCGGGATCGCGAAATCCAGGTCCTGCCAAGGGATCCGGCGGCATTGCGCCATCATCATGCCGCCGATGACGACGAGCGCGGGTGCCGCGGCCTGCGCCGGGACGACGGCCGCGATCGGGGTCAGGAACAGCGTGGCGGTGAACAGCCCGCCGGTGACGATGCTCGCCAGCCCTGTCCGCGCGCCTTCGCCGACACCGGCGGCCGATTCGAGGAACACCGTGTTCGGCGCCGATCCGGTGACGCCGCCGGCGAGCGCGCCCGCGCCGTCGACCAGCAGGATGCGGCCCATCCCCTCGACCTTGCCGTCCTTGACCAGTCCCGCCTCCTCCGAGACGGAGGTGATCGTGCCCATCGCGTCGAAGAACCCGGAGAGCACCAGCGTGAACAGGAACACCGCCGCCGTCACCGCGCCCGCCGACCCGAAGCCGCCGAAGAGATCGATGTCGCCCAGCAGGCTGAAATCGGGATGCGCCACGACCTGGTCGGGCACCTTGGGTTCGACGAGTCCCCAGCCCTCGACGTGGAACACGCTGTTGACCAGCACCGCGAGCCCGGTCGCGACCGCGATGCTGATCAGCACCGCGCCCGGTACGCCGCGGCTCACGAGCACGATCATCAGCAGCAGCCCGAGGCAGAAGATCGCGATCGGCCAGCCCTCCAGATGGCCGGCGATGCCCATCCGCACCGGCACCGTCGACTGGGCGGCGTCCGGTGTCCTGGTCACGAAGCCGGCGCTGACCAGGCCGACCAGCGCGATGTAGAGCCCGATGCCGACGGTGATCGCGACCTTGAGCGCCATCGGGATCGCGTTGATGATCCGTTCCCGGATGCCGGAAACGGCCATCAACACGATGCAGAAGCCTTCGAGGACGACGAGCCCGAAGGCCTGCGCCCACGTCATGGCCGGAGCCATCTGGAAGGCGACGACCCCGTTGACGCCGAGGCCCGCCGCGAGGGCCAGCGGCGCGTTGCCGACCAGTCCCATCAGGATCGTGGTGACCCCAGCCGCCAGCGCGGTCGCGGTCGTGATCGCCTCGGTGCTCAGCCGGGCGCCGGTGATATCGGCCGACGCGCCGAGGATGAGCGGATTGAGCAACACGATGTAGCACATCGCGACGAAGGTGGTGATCCCGCCGCGCACCTCGCGGCCGATCGTGCTGCCGCGGTGGGAGATCTTGAACCAGCGGTCGAGCCCGGACAGCCGCCCCGGCTCGGGCGAGGGCAGCGGGGGACGCTCTGTACCTAATTGGGTCATGCCTACTCCACAACGTTGTGGGGCGGGAAGAGTTTCCAGTAAGCCAACGGTCGGCGGAGCAGTTGTGGGCAGCCGAACCAGCCGACTACGACGTGAACCCGCCCGGTCGAAGACCCCGTTATCGCGGCGGCAGGGCACCTCTTCACACCTGGCGCACGTCGATTCGAGAACGAGCGCCCTGGCGACGTGATTGCGGTCGCGGGTTCACCTAGAACTAGTAGGCCTTCTTGTCGGGTTTCGACAGCCAGGCCTGGAAGGGCGCGAAAGAGTCCGGAAGGGACAGTTGGCCGACGGGTAGTGACCAGGTCTCGCGCGGGCGGGAAAAGAGGTCGTAGAACTCGCGGTCGTCGAAGCCCGCCTCGGCCGCGTCGTGGCGGTCCGCGGCGTAGACGACCTTGCCGACACGCGCCCAGAGCGCGGCGGAAAGGCAGAGCGGGCAGGGCTCGCAGGAGGTCACGAGGACACAGCCGTCGAGTTTGTAGTCGCCGATCGCCTGGCAGGCCGCGCGGATCGCGACCACCTCGGCGTGTGCCGTCGGGTCCAGCGTCGGCGTCACCTGGTTGGTGCCGGTGGCCAGCACCGAACCGTCACGGACGATCATCGCGCCGAACGGGCCGCCACCGCGTTCGACGTTCGTGGTGGCCAGCTGGACGGCTTCGACGAGCCATTTCTGCTCGTCGGACTCCGAAATGGACAGACGGGTACCCACGGATGTGCTCCTAGCTCGAAAAAGTACGGTTTGTCAGGTCCCGGTGAGGTGTTCCGGGCGCACCGGAACGCGGGGCAGCGCCAGCCCGGTGGCCGCGCGGATGGCCGCGACGATCGCCGGGGTGGAGGAGATCGTCGGCGGTTCACCGACCCCGCGCAGACCATACGGCGCGTTGGGGTCGGGCCGTTCCAGCACGTCGATGTCCATCGGCGGCATGTCCAGCACGGTCGGGATCAGGTAGTCGGTGAACGACGGGTTGCGGATCTTCCCGCCGTCGATCTGGATCTCCTCCATCACCGCGAGCCCGAGCCCCTGCGCGGAGCCGCCCTGGATCTGGCCGAGCACCGCCTGCGGGTTGAGCGCCTTGCCGACGTCCTGCGCGCAGTCGAGCGCGACGACCTTGATCAGCCCGAGTTCGGTGTCGACGTCCACGACCGCGCGGTGTGCCGCGAAACCGTACTGCACGTGCGCGTTCCCTTGGCCTGTCTCGGGGTCGATGGGCGCGGTCGGACGGTGGCGCCATTCCACGGTCTCGTCGAAGACCTCGTCACCGAGGACGTCGGCGAGGTCCGCGAGCACACTGCCGTCGGCCGAGACGACCTTGTTCCCGACGACGTTCAGCTTCCCGTTCGCGTCGAGCCTGCCCGCGAGATGCTTGTGCAGCCCGGATCGCACCGCGACGCAAGCGGCCTGGACGGCGCCGCCGGTGACGTAACTCTGCCGGGAGGCCGACGTCGAACCGCCGTTGCCGATGTTCGTGTCCATCGGCAGGATCGTCACCTGGTCGATGCCGAGTTCGGTCCGCACGATCTGCTGCATGATCGTGACCAGGCCCTGGCCGACCTCACAGGCGGCGGTGTGCACGGTCGCCGCGGGTTCGCCGCCGACGAGTTGCAGCCGCACGCGGGCGGTCGAGTAGTCGTCGAATCCCTCGGAGAAGCAGATGTTCTTGATGCCGACCGCGTAGCCGACGCCGCGGACGACGCCTTCGCCGTGCGTGGTGTTGGAGACGCCGCCGGGCATGCGGCGCAGGTCGAGTTCCTCGTGCGTGACCGGCAACGGCTTGGCACGCAGGCGTTCCAGCAGTTCGGCGACCGGGGCGGCCGAGTCGACGATCTGACCGGTCGGCATGACGCTGCCTTCGGCCATCGCGTTGCGGATCCGGATGTCGACCGGGTCGAGGCCACAGGCTTCGGCGAGCTTGTCCATCTGGGACTCGTAGGCGAAACCCGCCTGCACCGCGCCGAAACCACGCATCGCGCCACAAGGTGGATTGTTCGTGTACACACCCCAGCAGTCGACCGAGGCACTGTCCACATTGTACGGACCGACGCCGAGCGTGGCGGCGTTCGCCACCACCGCGCCGGTCGACGAGGCGTACGCGCCGCCGTCCAGGTACAGCTTCGCCTTCACGTAGACAAGACGGCCGTCCTTGTCCGCGCCGTGCTCGTAGTACATCTTCGCCGGGTGACGGTGCACGTGGCCGTAGAAGGATTCCTCGCGGTTGTAGACCATCTTGACCGGCTTGCCGGTGTGCAGCGCCAGCAGACACGCGTGGACCTGGATCGACATATCCTCGCGGCCGCCGAACGCGCCGCCGACCCCGCCGAGCGTCAGCCGCACCTTGTCCTTGGGCAGCCCCAGCGCGGCGACGATCTGCTGCTGGTCGACATGAAGCCATTGCGTGGCAACGTAAAGGTCGACACCACCTTCGGTGTCCGGGATCGCCATACCGGATTCGGGGCCGAGGAATGCCTGGTCCTGCATGCCGACCTCGTAGACCCCGGACACCACGACGTCGGCCGTCACCGACTGGTCGCCGTGCCGGATCTTCGCGTACCGCACGACGTTCCCGCCGGGGTGCAGCTCGGCGCCTTCGCCGGCGGCGGCCTTCTCGGAATCCGTCACCGGTTCGAGGACCTCGTAGGAGACCTTGATCCGCTTCATCGCCCGGCGAGCGGTCTCGGGGTGGTCCGCGGCGACGAGCGCGACAGGCTCGCCCTGGTAGCGCACGACGTCGACGGCGAGCACCGGCTGGTCCGAGTGCTCCAGGCCGTACTTGTTCACGCCGGGTACGTCTTCATGGGTCAGCACCGCGTAGACCCCTTGCACGGCAAGGGCTTCGGTGATGTCGATCCCGGTGATCCGCGCGTACGGATGCGGACTGCGCAGCGTCGCGCCCCACAGCATGTCCTCGTGCCACAGATCCGAGGAGTAGGCGAATTCGCCGCGCACCTTGACCGTGCCGTCGGGCCGCCGCGGGCTCGTCCCCACCCCGTTGCCGGTGGTCTGCTTGGAGACTTCAGTGGTGGTCATACCGTCTCCCTCAGCCGCGCACTGGCCACGGCCAGCTCACGGGCGATCTCGTCTTCGGATTCCTCGCGCAACGTTCCACCGTCGACGACGGTCGCGCCGCCGACGTACAGCCGCTCGACCGGCGGAGTCGTGCCGAGCACCAAGGCGGCGACCGGGTCGGTGATCCCGGCGTAGTTCAGGCCGTTCAGGTTCCAGACAGCGAGGTCCGCGAGCTTGCCGGTCTCGATCGAGCCCAGGTCCTTTTCGCGGCCCAGGCAGCGCGCGCCGCCCATCGTGCCCATCCACAGGGCCTCGCGTGTGGTCAGCCCGCGCGGTCCGCCGCGCTGCCGCGCCTGCAGCAGCGACTGGTGCAGTTCCTCGCCGAGGCCACCGGATTCGTTGGACGCGGCGCCGTCGACCCCCAGCCCGACCGCGACCCCGGCGTCGAGCAGCTGCCGGACCGGGGCGATCCCGGCGCCGAGCCGCCCGTTCGACGTCGGGCAGTGCGCCGCGCCGGTGCCGGTGGCGCCCAGGCGCCGGATCGCTTCCGGAGCGAGGTGGATCGAGTGCGCGAGCCAGACGTCGTTGGCGAGCCAGCCGAGTTTGTCGGCGTACTCCGCGGGCGTGCAGCCGACTTCGGCGAGGCACTGCTTCTCCTCGTCGACCGTCTCGGCGAGGTGCGTGTGGAGCCGGACTCCCTTGCGGCGCGCCAATTCCGCCGCGCCGGTCATCAGCCGCTCGCTCACCGAGAACGGCGAACACGGGCCTGCCGCGATCTGCAGATGCGCGCCGGCCGAGCTGTCGTGGAACCGGTCGATCGCGGCTTCGGTGCCGAGCAGCGCGGCCTCGGTCTCTTCGACGAGGTTGTCCGGCGGGAGACCGCCCTGGGACTCCCCCCGGTCCATCGAGCCGCGTACGACGTGCAGCCGCACCCCGACGCGGATCCGGGCGGCGGCGAGGGCTTCGACCTGGTCGCCGCCGTCACGCGGGAAGACGTAGTGGTGGTCGGCGACGGTGGTGCAGCCGGTGGTCGCGAGCCGGGTGAGGCCCGCCGTGGCGGCGGCGTGCGTGATCTCGGCGTCGAGCCTGCCCCAGATCGGGTACAGCGCGACGAGCCATTCGAAGAGGGTGTGGTCGGCGGCGAGGCCGCGCGTGGCCCACTGGTAGAGGTGGTGGTGGGTGTTGATCAGACCGGGCGTGACCAGGCATCCGGAGCCGTCGACGCGTTCGTCGTACTCGCCGTCGGGCGCCTTTCCCGAGCCGACCGCCGCGATGCGGTCGTTCTCGATGACGACGTGGCCGGAGGCGTGCTCGGTGCCCGCTCCGTCGACGGTGGCGATCGCGGCGTTCTCGATGACGGTCTTCACGTGGTCTCTCCCCTGGTCGCGGCCAGCCGGACGGCGTCGAGGATCTTCTCGTAGCCGGTACACCGGCAGAGGTTCCCCGCCAGCGCCTCGCGAATCTCCTCATCCGCGGGGTTCTCGACGCGGTTGAGCAGATCGTGCGCCGCGACCACGAGGCCGGGCGTGCAGAAACCACATTGGACGGCCCCCGCGTCCACAAAGGACTGCTGGACGCGGTCCAGCTTGTCGCCGTCGGCGAGCCCTTCGACCGTGCGGACCTCGCGGCCCTCGACCTGACCGGCCGCGACCAGGCACGAACACACCGGGACGTCGTCGAGGTACACCGTGCAGGAACCGCATTCGCCCTGTTCACAGGCGTTCTTGGAGCCCGGGAGCCCGAGCCGCTCGCGGAGCACGTAAAGCAGGCTCTCGCCCTCCCAGACGTCGTCGGCCTGGCGGGACTCACCGTTGATCGTCACGTTCACGCGCACTCGCGTTCACCCTTCTGGAAGTCGTTCCACGCCCAGGTCAGCGTTCGCCGCGCCAGGACGGACAGCGCGTGTTCGCGGTAGTCGGCACTGCCGCGGACGTCGTCGATCGGCGACGACGCCTGAGAGACCAGCTCACCGAACCGGCGTTTGACCGAATCCGTGAGGGAAGCCTTGGTGGACCAGGGAAGTTCGGCGGCGAGGAACTCCTCGGCGGCGGTCGCGCGGCGCGGCGTCGGCGCCGCCGAACCGACGGCGGCGCGGATCTCGCGGGAGTCGAGGTGCAGCGCCAGCGCGAACGAGCAGACCGCGATGACCATCGCGTTGCGCGTCCCGACCTTGGCGAACTGCTGCGGGCCGGCCTCGGCGGGCAGATGCACCGCGGTGATCAGCTCGTCGGGTTCGAGGGCGTTGCGTTTGACGCCGAGGTAGAACTCCTCCGCCGGAATCCTCCGCGTGCCGCGCACCGACGCGGCCTCGACCTCGGCGCCGAGCACGAGCAGCACGGGATGGGTGTCGCCGGCGGGCGAGGCGGCACCCAGGTTGCCGCCGACCGTGCCTCGGTTGCGGATCTGCGGCGAGCCGACCGTGCGCGAGGCCATGGCCAGCGCGGGTAGAACTTCACCCAGCTCAGCGATCACCCGGACGTAGGGCACCGAGGCGCCGAGGCGGATCCTGCCGTCGGTCTCTGTCCACTCGGAGAGTTCCGTGACCCGGTTGAGGTCGAGCAGCGCGCCGGGGCGGCGGTGATCGAAGTTGAGCTCCACCATGACGTCCGTGCCGCCCGCGATGGGCACCGCGTCGGGTCGCTCGGCCTTGACGGCGAGCGCCTCGGTCAGCGAGCTGGGGCGCAGGAAATCCACTCTCGGGCTCCTCGGTTCGGCGGTGTTCTGTGACGGCTGCCTCAGTAGACGCCCTGCGCCCGTATGGCGGCAACGGTGCCGAAGCATGAAATCTCCCCTGCACGGCCGGGTTGTTTTGTGCTTTCCTACAAACCTGATGACGACCGTGAAAACTCTGCTCGCGCTCCCCGGGCTGCGCTTGCGCGTCCGCGCCGGGACGGCTTTGCTCGACCGTCCGGTGTCCCGGATCTACGTCACGGAACTGCCCGACCCCGGGCGGTACGTGTCGGCGGGCGAGTTCGTCCTGAGCGGGTTGCTGTGGTGGCGCGGCCCGGGTGATTCGGAGGCTTTCGTCGCCGCGCTGGCGAAGGCCGGGGCGGCGGCGCTCGCGGCTTCCGGAGCCGATTCCGACGGAATTCCCGAAGACCTCGTCGAAGCCTGTACGCGGCACGGGATTCCGTTGCTGGAGGTGCCGGCGGATCTGTCTTTCTCCGTGGTCACCGAACGGGTGGTGCTGGCGTTGGCCGCAGCCGCGGACGGCGCTCGCAAACGTTTGCTTTCAGCGGCGACGGAAGACGCGTCGGTGGAAACGCTGCTGGAGCGGGCACACGCGGAGATCGGCCTCGCATGCCGGGTGGTGCCCGCCGGGACGCCGTCGGATCTCGTGCGGCGGTTCGTCGCGGCGGGCGGACGCGCCCTGGAGGCGGACGACGTCACCGTGCGGCCGATCGGCGGCAGGCACGCGCTGCCGTGGCTGCTCGCGATCGGCGGGCCGCTGACCGCCGCACAGGCGGAGATCGCCGAGGAACTCGCCGGGCTGATCGGGCTCGCGCGCACGCGGGCGGACGAGGTCCGCGCCGTCACCGACAGGGTGCTCGAACCGTTGCTCGCCGCACTCGACGAGGGAAGTGATCCGCACGCGGCGCTGACCGCGACCGGGCTGCGCGGCGATCTGCGCGTCGTGGTCGCACGTACCGAGGGATCCGAAGCGGCTCGCGGGATCCTCACCGAACTACTGCCGCCGGGCGCGCTCGTCGGGCCTGCGGGGGAGACGACCTGGGCCGTGGCCGAGGACGATGGCGAATGGCCGGAGGACTGGCCCGCGACGGTGACCACCGCACTCGAAGGAGTGGCGTCACTGCTGCCGTGCCGCCGGGTGCTGATCGGGATCAGCGACCGTTCCCCGGTCTCCGTGCTGCGAGGCGCGAAGGAGGTCGCGCGCTACGCGTTGGCCGTCGCGACGGAACGCTCAGGCACGATCGAAGTCGTCCCCGGCGGCGAGATCGGCATGCACCGGCTGCTCCTGGCGGGCGCGCCCGACGACCTCCGGGCGGCGTTGCGGCGACGGGTACTGGGCCCGCTGCTGAACTACGACGCCGAACAGGGCACCGATCTGGTGCACACCCTGCGCGTCTTCCTGGAATGCTCCGGCTCCCCGACGCGGGCCGCGCGGGCGCTGCACGTCCACGTCAACACCTTGCGGTACCGGATCGGCCGGGCGAGCGAACTGCTCGGCACCGACCTGACCGAGTTCACCGAACAGCTCGACGTCTATTTGGCCTTGTCGGCAGGGAGCTGAAATGGGCATCACCACGGCGAAAGAAGCCGCCTACGACCCGCGTGTCGTCGCCTTCGGGCGGATGATGGGCGCGGCGAACCGGCTCGAATACCTGCTCGGCCGCGCGCTGGAGGCCGAATGCGGGATCTCGCACCTGATGTTCGAAGTCCTGCTGATCGTCGGCAGGTCCGGCGAGGCAGGGATGAGCATGCGCGCGATCGCGCAGGAGCAGGTGCTGACCACCGGCGGCGCGACCAGGCTGGTCGACCGGATGACGACGCTCGGCCTGGTCTTGCGTTCTTCTGATCCCCAGGACCGACGAGTACAACTCGTCCGGCTGACCGCGCAAGGCGAGGAGACGACCGTGCGGGCCGCGCGGGTGCACGTCGAGAACATCCAGCGGCAGTTCCTCGACCCGCTGCCCGCGGACCACCGCGAACGGTTCGCGCAGGACCTGCGGACGCTGAGCCATTCGGCACGTGACGCACTCCCCAAGCTCCGGTAGGAATACCTGACTGGTCAGACATCGTTGGAGCTCGACATGAAGCTCATCTATGTCTTCGACGCGTACTGCGGCTGGTCCTACGGCTTCGCCAGGACCATGGCCGACGTCGCGCACCGGCATCCGGACCTGCCGGTCGAAGTGGTGTCCGGCGGCCTGTTCCTCGGCGGACGCCGCGTACCGATCCGGCAGTTCGGCCACGTCCAAGGAGCCAACGCCGAGATCACCCGCCGGACCGGCGCGCCGTTCGGGGAAAGCTACGAGCGGCTCATCGCGGACGGCGACTTCGTCATGGACTCCGAGGCCGCCGCCTGCGGGATGGCGGCACTGCGCGAGGTCGGGCCGGACCGCGCCGTGCGGCTCGCGGCCTTGCTGCAGGAGGCTTTCTACCTCGACGGCCTGAGCCTGTCCGAGGTCTCGACCTACCGCGTGGTCGCGCAGCGGGCGGGCCTGGACGGCGACGCCGTCGAGGCCGCACTGGACCGGGTCTCCGCGGCGGACGATTTCCGGCGGGCGCGGGAACTGGGCGTCACCGGATACCCGACCCTGCTCGCCGCTGTTGGGGAACGAGTCGTGACGCTGGTCGCCGGAAACGCGAGCGCGGACGAGGTGGAGCGGCGGATCGGCGCGCTGGTTTCCTAAACTCGTCGCCATGTCCATGACGCTTCGACCGGCTACATCCGCGGACGCCGACGCCGTCGCGAAGATCTGGTACCACGGCTGGCAGGACGGCCATCTCGGCAACGTGCCCGACTCGCTCGTGCGGATCCGCACCCGCGATTCGTTCTGGACCCGGGCCGCGGACCGCGTCGGCGACACGACCGTCGCCGTACTGGGCGGTGAGGTGGCGGGTTTCGTGATGGTCGTCGGCGATGAGGTCGAACAGGTCTACGTTTCTTCGGATCATCGCGGGAGCGGAGTGGCCGGCGTACTGCTCGCGGAAGCCGAACGGCTGGTGAGCACGGGCGGCCATTCGCGCGCTTGGCTCGCGGTGGCGCCGGGGAACGCGCGGGCGCGGCGGTTTTACGAGCGGTGCGGATGGATCGACGAGGGCGAGTTCGACAACCGGGTCCCGGGCCCGGACGGGCTGATCTCGGTGCCCTGTCGGCGTTACGTGAAGACGGTTGCCTGATTTTCGCAATTAGGCGACTAATTGCGTCTGGTTTCGGGGGCTTTGGATGCAACTTCACTCGTTAGCGGCAAGTATGCTTAAGCGTGTTCACGACCCAACGAGCAAATCACCCTTCAGTGGTAAAATGCACCCGTTCATGGTGACTTGAAATTACGAACATGCGTTCGATTGTTTTGGGGTATTGTTGTGGGGTGTCCGAGACTTTCCTTCCCGAGTTGCCGCAGGAGCTGTGGCGCGCCGGCAAGCTGGAGCTTGCCCATGGTGTGCAGCAGTCCTTGCAGGTGATTCGGATGGCGACCGCCGGGTTGGGGCGGTACTTGGCGGAGATCGAGTCTCGGGGCGCTAAAGACTTGTACGGGTATGGGTCCACGGCCGCGTGGTTCGCGGATGTGGCGGGGTTGTCGCGCGGTGA
>NZ_JBIUAQ010000027.1:0-119924 GCF_044547565.1 Amycolatopsis sp. NPDC052450
TTGGAGGGCTCCCCGGGTGCGCGGGCGCCTGTGGTGGGTTTGGGGTTGGGGTTGTGTTTTATGTTTGTTACTAACCAAATTAACCCCCCACGACCCCCATCGAAAACCGCACATTTACCCACAAACCGGACATATCGCCGCCCGAAAGCGTCCCTTATGGACACTCAAGTCGGGGCCGGCCTCCCGTGACCGGTCCGGAACGTCGCCATGAAGGCCTCCTGGCTCCCTTGAAGTCAGCGAAATGCTCACAGCCTCAGCCGACAGCATCTTCACCGCACGAAACAAGAAACAAGATCCTTCGGCACCACACCGAATTACCACCCGAACTTCCGACTCGTGACACTAGGTACAGGAAGGGGTCCTTCATGTACTCCGAAGCGCCCACCCCCAGCCAGGAGTCCGTGAGGGCCTCCTTCCCTACCCTCAAGGTAGCGAAGGAGGCCCTCACTACCCGTCGATGTGGTCCCTGACTTTCAGCTCAATGGACGGCACGGTCGGCTCTAAGGACACTTACCACCCGCGAGACGCGACCCCATTCTCACGTGACAATTCCCGCCGCCGGCCTTGGTGCCCACGCCACAGAAACGCGATTCAGAGCCAGCCTTGGCGCGAAGCCTGTACTCCCAGCTGGAATCGCGTCTGCGCGCCCAGCAATTGCTGCAACCGGCTGATCCGCCGGAGCACCGTGCGTTCGCTGATGCCGAGCTCGCGTGCGATCGCCTCGTCCGTCAGGCCTCCGCTCAACAGCGCGAGCAGACGGCGAGTGGCGACCGTCGGTTCCTGGGTGGCTTCGGCGTCGTCCGGACCACCCGCCCGCACCGGCACACCCATCCGCCAGAACGATGCGAACAGCTCGATCAGCGCGCTCAGCATCATCGACGGATGGATCAGCAGGGCCAGCACGTCACCGGCGTCGGAGTTCGGGACGGCGATCAGCGCCCGCTTGCTGTCGGCGATCACCAGCTTCAAGGGCAGCCTAGGGAACACCCTGGCCTGCTCCCCCAGTGCGATACTCGACTGCACCTGGGCGAATCCGTCATCGTCCTGCAGCACGGACGAGTCGTAGACGACGCGGTACGCGATGCCCCGCGCCATCGAACCCGGCTGCACCGTGCTCACCTCGGCTTTCGGGCTCATGTACGACCCTGGGTCCAGGGCGACGACGTCCACGCTCGCCTGCGTCTGCATGGCCTCGAAGGTGGCGATCACCTCGTCGCGACTGCGCAGCACCTCGACGAAATCCGCGTCCCGGCCGGTGCGCAGGGAGTAGGCGGCGCCGAGTACTTCGGCCACTTCCCGCGCGCGGACGGCCGCGGCCTCGTGCTGCGCCGCGAACGCGGACAGTGCCGCACGCGGCGGACGCACCTCGACCCCGGACGCGCCCGCCCGGACCAGACCGAACCGCTCCAGCTCGGCCAGCTCGGCTCCGGGAGTGATCGGACGCCCGTCCAGCAGGGCCCGGTACAGCTGCTCGGCCTCCATCGACAGGCCCCGCGACTCGGCGAGCATGACGCCTCTCCTCCCCCACCCCAGGAACGACCGGCGTGACATCGATGTCACGCCGCGCGGTATCGCTGCTTTCGCTCACTTCTCTTGAGGGGGAAAGCGCCGGGATCGTGCGGCTGAACCGATAACGAAAGGATCACAGATCCCGCTGGAGGCACGCCGAAGAGGCTCCCGCGAACCGGATCGGGCTCGCGGAAGCCTCTGTTCAGCGCCTTCGGGGACTAGGCGTTGGCGGGCATCCCCTTCTCGTCGGCCGCCGGGGTCGCGGCGCCTTCGAGCAGCTCACGGACGATCTCGTTCGCCTTGCGCACCTGGGGCGTGATCATCTTGATCTTGATCTTCCCGTCGTGCCCGAGGTGACCGCCGACCTCGGCCGTCTTGTCCTCACCCGGCAGGGGCAGCCCCTGGCAGCCGGTGAACTTCTTCTTCGGCGTGAGGCCGGTCTGGAAGTAGGCGACGATCGGGTCGTCGACGCAGTCGGTGTTGTACGGGAAGATCCCGTGGCTGCCTTCGTTGTCGACGCTGATCATCTTGGCGCCCGGCAGGCCGTTCGCGGTGGCGAGCGCGCCTTCGTACGGCGTGGCCGCGTCGAGTTCGGTCTGCGCGATCAGCAGCTTCGGGAACGTCTTCGCCTCCGGCGCCGGCTTGGCGTTGGTGGTCGGCCAGAACGCGCACAGCGGCGCACCCGAGAGGGCCATGATCGGCGCGATGAACGGCGCGTTCACGGTCAGGTCGGCCTGCCAGTAGTTCCAGTAGTGCAGGTTCTGGTTCCACTGACCGTCCTGGCACCGGATCGCCTCGAACGCCGCGTCCCAGGTCTCGACCTCGGCCCCACCCTGGTAGGAAGCCTTGCGCTCCACTGAGTCCTTCTTCGCGATGGCCTCCAGAGCGTTGCCCTTCGCCTTGCTCAGGAACGCCTTGTTCGCGTCGGTCAGACCGGGCGTGGTCAGTGCCTTCGCGACGACCTGCTCCAGCTTCTCCGCGTCGGTCCCGGTGGGGGCCGGTCCCTTCGCGAGCGCGGCCACCATCGAGGCCGCGGACGGGTACTGGGAGGTGTCGTACATCGCCGGGATGATGAACCACGCGGCGTAGAGCATGCCCGCGAACTCCCGGGTGCCGCCCGCCTTCTCCCAGTCGCGGCGGATCTCGAGCGGGTCGGTGCCCGTCTTGTACTTGGCGTCGTTGCGCGCCATGTAGGGCAGCAGTGCTTCCTGGAACTGGCGGTCACGGCTGCGCGGCTGGAGGTCCCACGTCTTCTCCAGCGTCGAACGGCTCGCGTCGGTCGAGGAGTCGAGCAGGAACCGGTGCGCCTTGCTCGGGAACGTCGTGGCGTACCAAGTGCCCAGCCACGTGCCGTACGAGTAACCGATGTAGCTGGTCTTCTTCTCCCCGAGCAGCACCCGGACGAAGTCCATGTCGTACGCGGTCTGCTCGGTGGTGATGAACTTCGTCAGCGGGTTCTTCAGGCAGCCTTCGACCTTCGCCCGGCTGATCACGTTCTGATCCGTGCTGTCCGGGACGGTGTAGCTACAGGTCAGCGGAGTGCTCTGGCCGACACCGCGGGGATCGAAACCGACGAAGTCGTACTGCGAGGCCAGCACGGGACTGCGCATCGCCATCGCGGCGCCCCACGGCAGGCCCTCGCCACCGGGGCCGCCGGGGTTGACCAGCGCGATGCCCTGCCTGCCGGTGCCGGGGTAGGCGGTCGCGGTCTTGGAGACGCGGACGCCGATCGTGTTGCCGTCCTGCGGGTTGCGCCAGTCGCGGGGCACCTGGATGGTGGCGCAGGCGAGGCCCTTGACCTTCTTGAGTTCCGCTTCCGTAGCCGGCGCGACAGAGGGGAACGAGCACTCGCCCCAGGCCACGGTCTGCTTGGCCAGCGCGCCGGCGAGCGCCGCGGTGTCCGGGTCGGCCTTGGCCGCGGGAGCCGCACCCGCGGCGGGAGCCAGCACCAGGCCCGAGGCCAGGAACGCGCCGGCGACCACGGCCACCGTGCCTCTCCGCGTCTTTCTCGTACTACCGATCACCATGATCCCTTTCGACAGGAGCCCCCGACGTCCGTACGTGAAGTAAAGACGGGTGATCAGGTTTCCCACACGGCCGGGAGCTGGCGGATACCCGACATGGCAGGATCTCGACACCGCGCGGCTCCGGCGTAACTCGCGGCGTAACTCACGTGATTGAAGGGCGCTCACGGCGCAGGTGGTCCCGCAACGCCCGCGCCACCCGGGCCATCAGGACTTCGGCCTCCGGCTGGATCGCCGCGGGCACCCGGGACGCGGTCAGCGCGGCGATCGCGTACATCCCGCCGTCGGCGTGTTCGACCACCCCGACCTCGTGCCGCAGGTTCAGCACGGTGCCCGTCTTCGACGACCATTTCGTGGCGTCGGAGACGAAATCGGGGCTCAGCCGCTGACGCAGCAGGTTGAGTCCCATGAGCTCGCGCACCCGCGCCGCCACTTCTTCGTCCACTTTGGACGGTTTCCACAGCGCTTCGAGCAGGTTCACGAACGCGCGGGCCGAACCGGAGCTCGCGCGCGTGACGTCGAGCTGCGGAACGGGATGGCCTTGCCCGGCGGTGCCCGCGTTGATCGCGAGCGCGTGCGCGAGGTGGACGTCCGTGGGGTCGAACCGTTCGGCGGGGGTGTCGCTGAGGTCCGCGGCCGGATGCCGCGCGGTGATCCCGGAAACGCCCCATTCGCGCGTCATCCTGGTGACCTCGGCCGGCGGTGTCAGCGCGAAGAGCGTGTCCGCCGCGGTCTCGTCGCTGATGGCCATGCTCAGGTAGAGCAGGTCGTCGATCGCCACCCTTGCCGGATGCCGGAACCGGGTCAGCCCGGTCGGTCCCGGCGCGGTGGCCCGCCCCGGCTGGACGTCGATCCGCGCCGAACCGTCCAGTTCGCCCCGGCGGATCCGCTCCAGGGTCGCCGCGGCGAGCGGGATCTTCACCAGCGACGCGCTCGGGAACTCCAGGTCGGGGTCGATGCCGATCTCGTATCCGGTCCGCAAATCCCGCACCAGGAACGAACCGCGCAGGCCGCCGTCGGCCAGTTCGGCGCGCAGCGTTTCGATGTTCATGCCGTCTCCTCCGCGCCGAGACATCGGGCGATGTCCGGCCACAATCGTGCCCGGAGCCGCTGCGCGTCCTCGCCGAGCCCCGCCGTGATCTCGAATCCGCGCGCGAGCCGGATCTCACCGAGGGGCCGCCAGGCCAAGCCGAGTTCGGCAGCCTGGGAGGGCGAGCACAACAACAGATCGTCCGAACCGAACACGGCCGCCGCGGCCGCGGTGAGCGAATCGGCGACGGACACCTGCGCGGGCCGCAGCCCCACCGAGTCGCGGATCCGGAACAGGCGGTCGCGGATATGCGGCACGTCGTCCTCGGGCTGGATCCAGACCCGGCGTGGCGTACGGCCGGACCGGCCGACCCGCAGCGTTTCCAGATGCAGGGCGCCTGCCCGCGGCTTCCCTCCGCTCGCCAGGCCGAGCGGCACCTTCCACAAGCCCTCTTCGGCGGGGACGACCGTGAGCGCCGCGCGGACCTCTTGCGTACGCACGAGTTCCGCCCGCTCCCTCGGCGGGGCCTGCCGGAACTCCAGGAAGACGTCGAGCGCTCGCGCCGCCGCGTCGAGTTCGGCGAGCTCGCGGACGGTGCAGGTCTCCGGCATCGCCAGCCGCAGCGGCCGCAGTTTGGCGCGCTGCGCGTCGTACTCCATGGCGTCGGCCAGCGTGACCAGCCGTTTCGCCGACGGCAGCATGTCCCGGCCGAACGGGGTGAGCCGGGCGCGCCGGGTGGAGCGGTCGAACAGCCGCTCGCCGAAATGCCGCTCCAGCGCGGCGATCCGGCGGCTCGCCACCGGTTGGGGAATGCGGGCGATCGCGGCTCCCGCGGTGAAGGTTCCGGCCTCACTCACGCTCACGAACGCCCGGCAACTGCCGATCAGGTCCACGACCACATACTATGCGGATTACGCATGGAAGCGGTCATTAGTGTCTTGGACAGCATGACCGGCGCTGGACAGACTGCGGACATCGAACGATCTTGAAAGGAATCGCCGTGTCCGTCACTTCTCGCCGCTGGGCCGCCCTGCTGGCGCTCTCGGTCGTGTCACTCGCCTCGTGCTCCACTCCCGCTCCCGCGCAGCCGCCCGCCGCCACTCCGGCCGCTTCGGCCGACCGAGCCGGCTTCGAACAGCTCGAACGTGCTTTCGGCGCCCGTCTCGGGGTGTACGCGGTGGACACCGCGAACGGCCGCGAAGTCGCCTTCCGCGCCGACGAACGGTTCGCCTACGCCTCGACGCACAAGGTGTTCAGCGCCGGCGGTGTTCTGCGGCGGACGTCGATCGCCGACCTGGACCGCACGGTGACCTACGGCCAAAAGGACGTGGTCGTCAATTCGCCGGTCACGGAAAAGCACGCCGGCACGGGCTTGCCGCTGCGCGCCGTCATGGACGCGACCCTCCGGTACAGCGACAACACCGGCGGCAACCTGCTCTTCCGTGAACTCGGCGGCCCCGAAGGTCTCAACGCGGTGCTGCGCGGTATCGGCGACACCACGAGCCACGCCGACCGGATCGAACCCGAACTCAACGACACCGCGCCCGGCGACCCGCGGGACACCAGCACGCCCCGCGCTCTCGCCGTGAGCCTGCGCGCGTTCGTCCTCGGCGACGCCCTTCCCGAGGACAAGCGCAAGATCCTGGTCGACATGATGCGGGCCAGCACGACCGGCGACCAGAACATCCGCGCCGGGGTGCCTGGCTGGCCGGTCGCCGACAAGACCGGTACGGCGTCCTACGGGACGCGTAACGACATCGGGGTCGTGTGGCCGCCGAACCGAGCCCCGATCGTCATCTCGGTACTGACCGACCGGTCGGAGAAGGACGCCAAGATCGACAACAAGCTCCTGGCCGACGCCACCGCGGCCGCGGTGAAAGCCCTCCCCTGAGCGAAACCGCCGGGGCGGACGAGGATCCGTCCGCCCCGGCGGGACTCACCGGCTCAGCGACGGCAGGGGTTGCCCGCCGGATGCGCCGAGGTTCCGTGCACGTCGGCCTGGGACTCCGCGAGCACGATCTTCGCGAGCACGGTGTCCAGTGCGACGGCCTGCTGCTTCACGACACCGTTCGCCACGGTCTGGCCGTTGAGCTTCAGCGAGCCGATGACCAGCGGAATGGTCAGCGGCGCCGAGCCCACCGTGATCGACTCGCCGTTGATCTTCAGCGAGGCGACGTTCGAACTGCCCGCCAGGACCGGGGCGAGCCCGCCCGCCGACGGCTGGCAGGTCGCCGTGGCCTGCGACTGGATCACGCCGAGTTCGACGGTCAGCCCGAGCGTGCTGATCACCGTCTTGTCGATCTTGGCCGACGCCAGCGCGCGGTCGCCCGCGGCCGGAGCCGCCGACTGGTCGTCCGGTGTGAGGTCGGTCGACGCGGTCAGCACCTTGGTCTCCACCTTGATCAGGCCGGCGTTGAGCGTCGCGGCGGCGACGGTGCTGCTGTCGTCGGCACAAGGCAGATTCGCCGGGTTGGCCCGCGCCGCGGTCACACCGAGGACGTTCGCCCCGGTACCCGTGCAGGAGAAGACGCCGTCACGGTCGTCGTCGACGATCGTGCCGACCCCGGTCGCGTCGATGAGACCGGCGCCCGACGGGGCCGAGAGGTTCACCGTGAAGGTCTCGTTCGGTTCGTCGACGGTGTCCGGGTTGACCAGGACCGTCACGGGTCTGGTCGTCTGTCCCGGTGCGAACGTGACGGTCCCGTTCGCCGCCGCGTAGTCGGCAGGCGCCGTCGCGGTGCCGTTCGCCGTCGCGTACTGGACCGTCACCGGATTCGGGCTGGGACCGCCGAGCAGCGACACCGTGAACGTCGCCGGTACCTGCGCTCCCCCGGACCCCTCGTTGACCGTCACGTCGTCGATGGTCAACCCGAGCACGCGCACGGTCGTGGTCTCGATGTACCCACGCGACACGCCGTCGACCTGGTAGTCGACGACGCACTGGTAGGTGCCGGGAGCGGCGCCGGCCGACGCCGTGATCGTCTCGGTGAACGTGGCGACGTCGCCGCTGGCCACCTTGACGCTGCCGGGATCGTTGGTGACCGTGAGCTGCGGGTCGCAGCTGGTCACCTTCGGGGTCACGGTGACCTCGATGGACTTGATGCCGTCCAGGATGGCCTGGGAGACCTGACCGGCCGGGACGTTGTTCAGCAGTACACCGCCGGTGGCCGATGTGATGGCGGTGGCCTGTCCTGTGGCGTCGAGGTTGCCGACATTGACGGCGACCACGCGGATCTTCGCCGTCTGCAGCGCCGCGATGGTCTGGGCCAGCGTGTGCCCGCCGCTCGGATCGTGCGAGGGCGCGTCACCGAACCAGGCGATGATGCGGGTGCCGTCCGGCCGGAAGGCGACCGCGCCGGAGGCCAGCTGGTAGAGGGCGTTCAGGTTCGCCTCCGGCGTGTCCCCGCCGCCCGACGCCGTCCACTGGTTGATCCCCGCCTGCACCGCGGTCGTGTCCCCGGTGATGCCCTGGTTGACCTTGAACGGCACCGAATCGGTGAAGTCCTTGTACTCGGCGACGCCGAACTGCGCGGTCGGCTGGGCGGCGAGCACGTCGCCGGTGATGGCATCGGCGTTCGACCGTACGTTGCCGATCGGCCCGCCCATGCTGCCCGTGGTGTCCGCGAGCAGGACGAGGTCGGGATTCGGCGGCACCGCCGAGGTCGTCACGTTCTTGGTCACGGTCGTGCTCTGCCCCGCGTCGAAGGTGAGGTCGACCGTGGCCGGGTCTACTCCCGGCGGGGCCGCGGCGGCGACCGCGGTGGACGCGAGGATCGCCGTGACGGCGGTCAGAACGACGAAAAATGGTCTTCGCGACATGGACTTCCCTTTCGAGACCCGGCCGGAGCCGGAATTCCTGTGGGCTTCCTGGAAAGACGGAAAGATCCGTATTTCGTTAGCGCGCGACCCGAACGCTCCATGTCAAGGCGCTCAACGGGCTGTTACCACGAATCCGGACTACGCGGACCATGCCCGCGTTACGCCGTCCAGCCGAAGGCCTTCGGTACCTCTCACTCTTCCGCATGAGAGGTACCGAAGTGTTCTACATTTTCCGTGATCACCTCACCGAAGTGAAACCTGAATTCATCCGGTGCTCATCAGCGAATATTCACCGAATGTCGTAACGTCGCCCGCCGATCGATACCGCGGCGAGACATCAGGCCTCCTCGTGGCGCCCGGTCAGTAAACGCACTGGATGATCGCGTCGTCCAAGCGGATGTACTTCGCCGGTCCGCCGTTGTTGCCGTAGATCGGCTGGAGATAGACGGTACCCACGCCGTTCAGATTGAGATTGGCCAGAGTGATGAGCCGATAGCCCGCCCGGTCGTCGATCCACTTCACCGTGTGGGAGATTTTCCGCCAGCCGTTGGGATCCCAGATCTCGAGGCCGATGTTCGCTCCGCCGCCGACCGGGTCGGCATGGATCGCCGCGGCACAATTCGATCGATTCGACGGGAAACCGCCGAGCGACTTCGCGGTCCTCATCGCCGACCAGCCGTTGTCCGCGAAGAGCCAGCCGTTGTTGTTGCCGGTCCGCGCCACTCCCATGCCGATGTCGAACCAGGAATGCCCGTCACCGCCCTGGATTCCCCGCTCCCAGACGCCATGGGGATTCGATTCGTAACCGTCGGACCATTGCACGATCCCGGCGTGCGCGGTTCCCGTGACACCCAGCAGTGCCATCGAAAACACCGACAGGACCGCGAATATTTTCTTGAACACGAGAGTTCCCCCTCTTCGCGTGAAATGAACCCCGTCAGAGGACCAGAGTCCGGAACGCGAGCACAAGGTCCCTTCGCGCGCACAATCGACTGCCTCGAAGTACTGGCCTAGGCGAGATCGACCGGCCGTGTCCGCAGTTTGGCGGCGATGCGGGCCAGCGCCTGCTGATCCTCCGCGGTCAAGGGATCGAGAACGAGATCCCGCACCGAACGGACGTGTGTGGGCGCCGCCGCGACCACGACTTCGTAGCCGTCGTCAGTGAGCACGGCGAGGGTGTATCGGCCGTCGCTCGGGTCGGGTGTCCTCTCCACCCAGCCTCGCTGCTCGAAGCGTTTGACCACATTGGACAGGCGTGAGAGCGAGCCGTTCGCGAGGTAGGCCAGTTCACTCATCCGCAGTCGTCGCTCCGGGGCTTCGGAGATATGACTGAGGGTCAGATATTCGAACAACGTCAGCCCGGCGTCGTGCTGCAACGGCGACTCCAGCCGCCCGGGCAGCAGGAGGACCAAGGAGACCAGGCCGGTCCATGCCTCTTTTTCGGCAGGGGTCAGCCACAGTGCTTCGTCCGGATCCGGGGTGGCCATGGCGGAACCTTACCCAGAACCCGACGACTTCACGCTTGAAGTCATATCGTGCTACGTTGACTTCAAGCGTGAAGTCAACGAGAGGATCCACCATGTCCCAGCCGGAGTTCTTCGCCACTCCCGGATACGGCGACCGGCAACTCGCCGAGATGCGCTACAGCCAGGCGGTGCGCGTCGGTGATCGCATCGAAATCTCGGGACAAGGAGGCTGGGACGACGACTTGAACTTCCCCTCGGACTTGGAGGAGGAGATCGTCCGGGCCTTCGAGAACGTCGAGCGGACCCTCGCCACCGCCGGCGCGACCTGGCGCGATGTGATCGCCGTGAACTCGTACCACGTCCCGGAGACGCCGGGGTTCATCGGCGAGGTCCACAACCGCGTGATGGTCGAGCAGTTCCGTGCGCGCATGGGCGACCGCGCGCCGATCTGGACGGAGATCGGCGTCCCCGCCCTCGGCGCGCCGAAAATGCGGGTCGAGATCAGGGTCACCGCGATCGCCGGACGTTCCCGCGTGTGAACGTCACCCTCCTTGGGTACCCCGAAGACTGCACCCATGCTCTTGGCCAAGCTGGGAAACCCGCTAAGGAGACACGCGTGGGTATCACGGGAACACGGCAGGCTTACGAATTCCCCGCCGGTATCGCCCCGCCCTTGGGAAAGGTACGGGCCTGGCTGCGAGAGCAGCTCGGCGAGGTCGGCCGCGCCACCATCGCGGACACCGAACTGCTGACCACCGAACTGGTCACCAACGCGCACGAACACGCGAACGGCGTCTGCGAACTCAGGGTCTCCCTGCCCTCGAACAGGGACGTCGTCCGCGTGGAAGTCGACGACCACCGCCCGCTCCTGCGGCCGCGCCGCGTGGCCAAACGGGATCCGGCGAGCCCCCGTGGACGAGGGTTGGCGCTGGTCGAGGCGATCAGCACGCAGTGGGGCGTGAACACCGGCACCGGGTACAAAACGGTGTGGGCCGAGATCCCGATGCTCTGACGAACCGGATCACCTCCCCTCAATCCTTCGACTCGACCCGGCCGAGCGGATCCGGCGCCGCGGCCAGCTCCTCGCACGCCACCCGCCAGGCGCTGTCTCCCGGGTAAAGCTCGGAGCGAAGGTACGCCCAGGTGAGGCGCTGCACCGCGGCCACGCGCTCGGGGTTCTCGTCCGTCGTCTCGGCGACGTCGTAGCCGGACACCCCGCCGAGCCCATGCTCCGCGTCGACCAGGGTGAGGAGTGTCTTGCGGCCCGGCGAAAGGAAGTACGGGTCGGTGTGCCATTCCGGACCGCGAACCGTCAGATGGATGGAGGCGTCCTTCTCCCCCGCGACGACGAGCGCGGGCGTCGTCATCGCGGAGAAGTCGGTGCCGAGGAAGAAGGTGTAGTTCTCGGCCACGAATTCGGTGACGGCGTCTCCACCGCGGCCGGGCGCGGCGAGCAGGACACCGGCCGAGATCCGAGGCTCGGCGACGTCGACCTCCTCACCGCCACGGGGATCAGTGTACCGCGCACCCAGCAGAAGGCTCGCGGTGTGCCCGCCCATCGAGTGCCCGGCCACGGCGATCCTGGCCCGATCCAGCCGCCCTCTCAGAAACGGGACGACGTCCTCGATCTCGTCGAGCCGGTCGAGGATCCGGATCATGTCCTCGGCCCTGGATAGTTGGTACAGCGGCGCTTCCGGGTCGCCGGACGGCAGGTTCAGTGTCCGCGAGCTCAGATGCGTTGGCTGGATGACGACGAAGCCGTGCGCCGCCCAGTAGTTCACGAGCGGGGCGTAGCCGTTCAGCGACGACAGATGGTTCGACGGGCCTTGGCCGTGTGACAGCAGGATGACCGGGAGCTCGCTTCCGGTCATCGGCGCGGAGATCCGGAGCCGCAGGTCCACGGCCCGATCCGGTGCCGGAAGGACCACCGGGGCGATCGAGAGGACAGGCGTGGTGCTCATGGTCAGTCTTCCCCTTTGCATGACAGCGCCGCGATAAGCGGAGCACTGTTCCATAACATACGGAGCAGCGTTCCGCTTTGTCAAACACCTCTACGCTAGGTACTTCCGCGCCCAGACGGCGAAGCCGGTGAGTGGAATGCCGAGCTCTCGCGCGTATCGCGGCCGCCCCGGCTGACCGACCACGTTCAGCCACTCGTGCGAAGCGCCCATCGGCGGCATCCCGGCCGCGACCGCCTGCTCCACGGTCATGTCCGGGGCGGGCAGCCGCGTGCCCAGTACTTCGGAAAGGACCCCGGCGATCTCCGTCATGGTCAGGAAGTCGCTCGCGAGCTCGAGTTCCACGCCAGAGAACCGTTCCGGTTCGGCGATGGCCGCGGCGGCCGCAGTGCCGATGTCGTCGACGGCGGCCAGCGAAAGGGAAGTCGACGGCTTGATGACGCTCACCAGGCCGCCGTCGACCCCGCGCGGGAACAGGAACTTCATGTCGGGCAAGAAGTTCTCCATGAAGAAGCCCGGCTTGAGCAGGGTCCACTGTGGAAAGCCCGCCTCGCGGAGACGGTCCTGGATCGCCGCCTTGGCACCCAGCGTGGGCTCCATCGCACTCCAGCGCCCTTCGGCCCATCCGTCCGCGTCCACGTGCTGACCGGCTCCCGAAACCGAGGTGTGCACGAACTGCGGCACTCCGGCCGCTTTCGCGGCTTCGATGAGGTTGACGCCTTGGGTCACCTCTCCGGCGAAGTCGAACCCTTCCGCGCTCACGCCGGGCATCTGCACCGAGAAGACGGCGCGGGCACCCTTGGCCGCCCGGATCACGGAATCGATGTCGTGCAGATCGCCGACGACGAGTTCGGCGCCGAGTGTCTCGACGGCCTTCGCCCTGGTGGGGTCACGCACCAGCGCGCGGACGGGAACGCCGGCCGCAAGCAGGGCACGAGCGGTCGCACCGCCCTGCCTGCCGGTGGCGCCGGTGACCAAAACGGGTGCTGAGGACATGTTCGCTCCTTCGGACAGCTAAGTGGCGGGGCCCGCCACTTATCGTCCGCTACCATATGGCGGGGCCCGCCATTTAAGCAAACACCGAGGTGAAGACATGTCCGACGGCCAACGCGCCGACGCACGGCGCAATTACGCGCGCATCCTCGCGGTGGCCGAGGAGGAGGTGGCGGCCCACGGCTCCAGCGCCTCCTTGGAGCAGATCGCGCGCACCGCCAACGTCGGCTCGGCGACCGTGCGCCGCCACTTCCCCACCCGCCGGGCCCTGCTGGAAGCGGTCTCCGCGCAACGGATCGCGGCGCTGTGCGCCCGCGCCGCCGAACTGACCGGCGAGGACGACAGCCGGAAGGCGCTCCTGACCTGGCTCGACGAGGTCGTCACCTACTGTGTCTCCGCCCGTGGCCTGGCGGCCGCACTCGCCTACGACGGCCCGACCCACGAGAACTCCTGTTCCGCCGCCATCGAGGACGCCGGAAGCCCGCTGCTCCGGCAGGCCGCCCACGACGGCGTGGTGGCCCCGGAGATCACCGTCGCGGATCTGATCACGATGATCGTCGGCATCGTCCTGGCCACCGAGCACCACCCGGATCCGGCCGCACAGGCGAACCGGCTGTTCCGGCTGGCCGTGGCGGGTTTGAGCCCCCGGACATGAAAGAGGCCGGAGCGGTCGCCCGCTCCGGCCTCTGACGACTTTCTTTATCTCGTACCGCGGCGGCTCGATGAGACCACCGTCGGCACCGGTCCGCCGTTGATCACGAACTGCGATCCCGGTTCACGGACGACATCGCCGTCCGCCGAGTTCGTGATCGTCACGTTCGTCAAGGTCGCGCTGCCGCGGGCGCCGCTCATCGCGAGGATGCCCGCCCCGTTGTTCGACTTGTCGATCTTGACATTCGTGACAGCCGCGGTCACTACTCCGCCACCCGTCTTGAACTGGATGCCGTCGTAGGTCGAGTCGTGGATCTCCGCGTCCCGCACCACGACCCCGGGAATGTCCTTGCCCTGCGCGAAGAACGTGATCGCGCCGAACTCCTGCTGCTCACCCCAGAACACGCCGCCGCAGCGGTACAGGGCGTTGTTCGCGATGAGGGTCTGCCCGGAGAACGGCAGCGGATCGTGATCCGTCGCCAGCATGATGCCCGGATAGTTCATCGTGTCGTGGACGACGTTGTTCTCGATCTTGTTGCCGTAGCCGCCGTAGATCGCGATCCCATTGGCACGCCACGGAAGCTGGATCGTGTTGTTGGCGAACACGTTGTCGTGCGCGATGTCCTGCGACGGGTCCTTCACGTACTGGTTCGCCCACACCGCGAGCGAGTCGTCACCGGTGGTGCGGAACGACGAGTTGAACACCTTCGAGTTCCGGGTGCCGTTGGTGAAGTTGATGCCGTCGGCATAGGTGTTCCGGATCCGCATACCGCTGAACTCGAGGCCGTCGCCCGGGCCCCAGAGCGCCGGGAGGTTGGCGTAGTCCCGGCCGACCCACGCACCCACGTTGGCGTGTTCGATCCACACGTTCGAGATCTTCGTGCCGGTGCCGAACCGGCCGTTGAGACCGACGCCGCCTTCCGCGCCGCCGTCGCCACCGCGGATCCGGCCGGAACCGAAGATGGCGATGTCGGAGATCTGCGTGTTCTTGTCGATGTCGAACCCGAAATTGCCCTCGTGCGGATGGTTGATGCCGCCCGCGTTCTGCGGCTCCGTCAGCGAGTACAGCTGCGAATGCCACATCCCGGCGCCGCGGATCGTCACGTCGGAGATGCCGATCTGGTTGTACTGGCCGCCTCCGTTGGGCACGTTCGGGTCGTCGGTCAGGATCTTCTTCTCCTGCCGCCACTGCCCGGCCGGGATCCAGACGCAGCCGATCACGCCGTTCTGGTCGTCGGTCACCGCGCGCTGGATCGGCGTCGAATCGTCGTTCCCGTCGTTCGGCACGGCGCCGTACTCCGTGATCGACGTGCAGTTCGCGGGCTTCGCCGACGCCGGGGCGACCTGCTCCAGGTCGATGAGGTCGACGATGTAGAACGCCGCGTTGTCACCGCTGTCCCGTTGCAGTCTGAACTTCGTGCCCGGCGGATACGACTGCGACAGCAACGCGTGCGACTCGTCGAACAGCCGCCGCGCGTTGGCCTGCGGGGTGTTGGTCAGGCCTTCGGGATCGTCGGTGCTGCCGTAGAGCCAGCTGTGCTTGGACGACAGTGTCAGCTTCCGCGCGAACGTCCCGTTGACGTACAGGCTGATCGTCGCGTCCTGCCCGCCGCCGCCGGGGGCGTCGGGGATGGAGTTGCGCACGACGAGGGAGTTCGCCTGGTTCGCCGACGTGAACTCCACGTACTGCCCCTGATTCGCCAGCCGCACGGATTTCCGGCCGGAGGACTCGGTGGCGAAGTTCGTGTGGCCGAAGGTGCGCAGCGGATCCGCCACCAGCAGTTCTCCTTGGTACTGCGCGGTTTCCGCCTCGTACTCGACGTACGGGACCGCCGCACCGCGGCCCACCACGATCGCCCGTGAGAGGGCGTTGTTGGCCTCGTTGGTCTCCGTGACCGTGCCGGTCGCGTCGGCCGTCGCGGTCAGAGTCGCGCCTCCGTCGGCGGCGGTCCACGTGCCCGAGATCGCGACGTTCGCGGTGGCTCCCGCCTCGATCGCGCCGGTGGCGCCGGTCAGCGTGGTGCCGCCGACGGCCAGCCGGGTCACCGAGGTGCCCGCGCCGCTCGTGCCGCGGTTGTGCACCGCGACGGTGAACGACACCGCCGAACCGGCCGACGGGTTGGGCGGGTTCGAGGTGATGCCGGTGACCTCGAGGTCGGGACCCGGCGACTGCGCGACGACCAGCGGCGTCGGCGAGGTGTAGGTGTTGTCGGTTTCGTTCTGCTCGGGCACCGTACCTGCCGGATCGACGGTCGCGGCCACGGTATACGTGCCCTGTGGTCGCGTTCCCGCGTCGACGGTCACCGTGGTGGACGCGCCTGCCGCGAGGGCCCCGACCGCCGCTTCTCCGACGACGGTGCCACCGAGGGCGGCGTTCACCGTCGTCGCACCCGCGTTCGCGGTGCCGACGTTCTTCACCGTCGCCGACACGGCGACCTCGCTGGTCTCCGTCGGGTCGGCGGGCGTCCAGCTCGTACCCGTGACGACCAGGTTCGGATTCGGTGCCGGAGTGCCGATCACCTGGAATTCCGCGACCTGGCCGCCGGGGGCACCGGAGTTGGCGAAGAACTGCAAGCGCACGTCCGACACACGTCCGCTGACCGGGATGACCACCGAGTTCTGGTTGGTGGCCGGGTCGAAGCGGTGATCGGCCCGCGCCGACAGGGCGGTGAACGCGGTGGCCCCGTGCGTGCGGCCGAGAACCTCGAAGTTCTGCGTCCGCGCACCCCAGATCGCGTCCGGATCGAGTTTCACCACGACCGAGTCGACGTCCGCGTCGGTCCCGAGCTTCACCGTCAGCGAGTTCGGATGGCCCGCGGCGGATTCCCAGTACGTCGCGGTGTTGTTGTCGTTGGCGTTGGCGGGAACGAACGAGTGGACCGCCGAGGTGGCCTCGATCGGTTTGCCCGCCGCCAGGTTCGCGCCCGCGCTCGTCCCGGAGCGCACGACGTGGTTGCTGTCGCCGGATTCGTTGCCGGCCGCGTCTTTGGCGCGCACGAAATACTCGACCCTCTTCCCGGTGGGCCGCGCCTCGGTGAAGGTGGTGCCGGTGATCGTGGTGACCGGCGTGCCGTCGCGGTAGACGGTGTAGCCGGTGACCCCGACGTTGTCGGCCGACGCCGCCCAGCTCAGCCGGATCTGCCCGGCGGCGGGCTCGGTCAGCGCGAGGTTCGCGGGCGCGCTCGGCGCCTGCGTGTCACCGGTGTCCGGCCCGTACAGCTCGAACTCCGCGAGCTGCGCGGCCGGCCATCGCGTGTTCGCGGTGACCTGCAGCCGCACGTAGCGGGCCGACGCGGTCATCGGGATCGTGACCGTGTTCGAGCCGGGGGTGAACGTGTAGCCGGCCGGTGCGGCGAGGTCGGTGAAGGCCGCGCCGTCGGTGCTCCCGCGCACGGCCAGCGTCTGCGTCCGGGATTCCCAGCCCGACGGCAGCTTCAGCACGATCCGCGAGAGGGTTTTGGCCGTGCCGAGGTCGGCCTGGATCCACTGCGGGAACGCGTTGTTGGCGGATTCCCAGTAACTCTCCTGATTTCCGTCGACGGCGTTCGCGACGGGGTACCCGGGCAGCGCGCTGCTCGCCGAAACCGTGCGGGTCAACGGCACCTCGGCGAGCGCGGCGGGTCCTGGTGGGGCGGCGGGATCGGGAGGTGGTCCGCTCGCGGCGGAAGCGAGGGAGAGTCCGGCGACGGAAAGCCCCGTGACCAGAAAACCGGCGATGAGCCGGGACAGGCGCATACGTGTCATGGCGTCTTCTCTTCTTTGAGACGGCGGGGAGGGAGCCAGAGCCGTACGAGCATGCAACAAACCAGGGACAGAATGCAAGAAGTAGACATCTTTCAGAAATTTTGCGACTGCCTACCTCATGGCCGAGCCTGATCGGTCCGTCAGGTCCGTAGTTCAGCCCACGACCGTTCACCGGTTCTGGGCTTATTTGTTATGCGACAACGGAATGTGAACTGTGTATTCCGCAAAATGGGAGTACGGCTGTACACTCAAACCAGGCAAGCCGCGTGGAGGTCGATTCCTGATGGACGTGACGAAAACCCTGAAGTCCGCGCTCACCGGGACGACAACCGAGTCGAGGTCCGCCGTCCGGGAGCTGCGACGGGAGACCGAGGACCTCGTGGCCCGGCGCGCGGGCAGCACGGCGAACCGGCTGACCGAACTCGGTGAGCGCCTCGCCGATCTGGTCCTGGTCTCCGGGAGCAGGCTCGCGGGACTCGCCGATCGGCACAGCAAGCCCGTGGGCGAGGGCGTGCGCCGGGAAGCGGGCCGGATCGGCGATTCGGTCGAGCGGCTGTCCGTCACGCTTTCGGATCGGGCCATTCTTCTCGCCGAGGAACTACTCGACCCCAAGCCCCGTCGCCGCTGACGGCTCGTTCGGTGCGCCCAATGTGGCATTGGGGACGTTGAGCGTCCCCAATGCCACATTGGGCGCACCTGGCTCTTCCGTGACACATCGGTGCCATCGGCACTGTCGTGCCGATGGCCCAGGTCCGGTGCGGCCTTCTCCCGTCTTTAGTCGCTATCGACCGCCGTATCCGCCTGCCTAGCATGGGAAAACCGGTAACGGATCCGGCCGGGCGATCCCTGGTGATCCGCCGTGGCCGTGAACGGATGATCCGTCGCTTTCCCCGATTCCCCTGCATTGGAAGGCACCCATGCGCATCCGAGGTCTCCTCACCGCCCTGCTGTGCGCGGCCGGGCTCACGACGGTCGCTCCGGCCGCCGGCGCGGCCCCCATCATCGACGGCGAATACGCCCAATCCGGCCCGTGGGCGGCCATGATCGAACAGAACGGCCGTCAGTGGTGTTCCGGTTCGATCATCAGCGCCCGCTGGGTGCTCACCGCCGAGCACTGTGTCGACGAGCCCGG
Source organism: Amycolatopsis sp. NPDC052450 (assembly GCF_044547565.1). NCBI lineage: Bacteria > Bacillati > Actinomycetota > Actinomycetes > Pseudonocardiales > Pseudonocardiaceae > Amycolatopsis > Amycolatopsis sp. NPDC052450. The sequence continues at coordinate 18,327 of NZ_JBIUAQ010000027.1, forward strand.
CGCCGATTACTCGGTGCGGGTGGGCGATGTCGACCACCAGGCCGGGACGTACGCCGTGGTGACCGACATCTACACGCCCTCCAGCGGCGCCGACATCGCACTGCTGCGGCTCGACCGCTCGGTGAGCACGACCTATGCGTCCCTTGGTACCTCCGTCGCCGTCGGCGACACAGAATACGTTTATGGCTGGGGTTACAACGAAGACGGCGACCTGCAGCGCTACCTCAAGGTCGCCCGGATGACGGTGACCAGTGTCGGGAATGGACTGATCAAGGCACGCCGGGGCAACGGACTGACCAACGGCGGCGACTCCGGCGGGCCGGTTTTCGTCGGCGGCAAGCAGGTCGGCGTGCACATCGCCGGCAACAAGGTGGACAGCTCGACGCACACCGCGATCTCGGCGAACCGCACCTGGATCCGCAACACTTCGGGCATCTAAGCGTGTCCTCGGACGGGCTCGCCGAGCAGCTGAGCAGACTCGGCGTCGGCGAGACCGCCGCCCGGATCTATCTCCGGATGCTCGAGTCCGCGCCCGTCACCGCCGAGGGCCTGGACGACGCGGAGACGGTCCGGCCGGCGCTGAAAGAGCTGGCCGACGCCGGACTCGCGGTGCCGTCCGGAGTGGACGGCACCGAGTTTCTCCCCGCGAACCCCAGCGAAGCGCTGACGGCGCTGACCACGCGGCGGCAGGCAGAGCTGCACGACGCGCGGCTCGCGGTCCAGACCGCGTATCGTGCTTTCCGCCGGGCGCATTCGGGGATGCCGAACGCGCAGGACCTGCTCGAAGTGGTCACCGGCGACGCCATCATCCCCCGGCTGCGGCGGCTCGCGACCACGGTGCGACATCAGGTGCGCCGTCTCGATTCCCCGCCCTACTTCACCGGTGGCCGCCGGAATCCGCTGGAGGAGGAGCAACTTCGGCGCGGGATCACCTACCGCTGTGTCTACAGTGGAGCGTCGTTCGGCGATCCCGGTTATCTCGCCGAGAACATCCTGCCGTGCCTGCGAGCGGGCGAACAGGCACGGCTCCTGCCCGAACTCCCGGTGAAACTGACGCTCTTCGACGACCGTGCGGCCACCATCGCCCTGACCATCCGCGAGGCCGATCGCAACCAGTCCATCGTCGTCGTGCGCCCGTGCAGCCTCTTCTCCGCGCTGGAGGGACTGTTCGAAACGTCCTGGGCCGCGGCGCTCCCGCTCGACCGGCGAGGACGGACGGCCGACCAGCCGATCCGGCCGGTCGAACGGCAACTGCTGATCCTGCTCGCCGCCGGGCTCAAGGACGACGAGATCGCCGCCTCGCTCGGCGTCAGCAGACGCACCCTGTTCCGCTATCTCGAAACCCTGATGGACCGCGCGGGCGTCTCCAGCAGGTTCCAGCTGGGGGTGTTCGCCGCCCACAACGGCTGGCTCTGACGGGCCGCCCTCACCCGGATGGGGTCACCCGGGTAGCCCGTCCCCGCTGCGGAGAACGCGCGGACGACGGAAGGTGATCTTGAAAGGAGGGCGGCACCATGGGCAATCACCGACAGCACCACCGTCAGCACGACGGCACCGCGTCGCTCCGGATCGCCACCGCCGGTCTGCGGGTGTTCGCGGTCGTCGTCGCGGTCGCGGCCTGCGCCTGGCTCGCGCTCTGGCTCGCGTTCACCCTCTGAGCCCGGCCGGTCCCGGCTCGGTCTCCGGCGGGCTCCCTGGCTCCGGCAACGGGCGGTCCGGTCCCGGTTCGGGGAGCCGTTCGGGCACCCCGGGATCCGGAACCGGCTCAGGTTCACCCGGGTCCGGCACCGGTTCGGGGATCCCGGGATCAGGGATCCCGGGATCCGGCGGCATGGGGTCCGGCGGCGCCGGAGGCGCGGTCATTCGAGCACTCGTCATCGCATTACCTCCTGCTCACGCCACTACCCGATCCGCCACCGGCCGAAACGGCCCGCTAGCCCGTATGGGTGGCGATCCAGTCCGCGATGACGTCCGTGCGGGAGGTCGTCTCGATCCCGGCGTGCGGGCAATTCGGCCCGGTGGCCTCCAGCGAGACCAGGACGCCGCTCTTGCCTCCCGGGACGAAGTACGGCGCGCCCGAGTCGTAGGTGCAGGCGCTGGTCGTGATCGACGGCGCGGCACCGCGGACACCGATCGTCGCCGGGGCCACCGTCGCCACCTGGACGGTGCCTTGCTGCATCCGGGTCACGGGAACGGGATTCGTGGCGGTCAAACTGCCCCAGCCCGCCAACGTCAACTGCTGGCCGATCTTCGGCAGTACCCGGTTCACCGTCAGCGGGGCCACGGTGGTCACCGGGGTGTCCAGTTTGACGAGAGCGACGTCGTTTTCCTTCGCCTGCAGCACTTCGGTCGCCTTGCGAGCCACGCCTGATTCGGTCGCTTCGTCGACAAGGCCCAGCGTCACCATCGTCGGATACGGCACCTTGCCCGCGACCCGCTTGCGGTGCGCGTCGTGGAAACAGTGCCCGGTGGTGACGACCCAGCCGGGTGCGATCAGCGCACCCGTGCAGTAACTGTTGTAGGTCGAGCCGTCCGGACGGGGGATCTTCGTCATCGCGATCTTCGCGACGAACCCGAACTGCCCGAGTGGGACATCGGTGCCGTGGGCGATGTCCGGCGCGGCGAGCGCGGCCGGAGCGGTGGTGATGGTCAGGACAGCAGCGGCCAGCAGGGCGCGCAGACGCAATTTCTTACCCTTCGTCGATGAGGTGATCCGAGGCTAGGACCCACTGCCCGACAAGGGGAATTCCCCGACCAGGTGTCACCCGATGGCACGCCGTGCGACCGGCTCACCGCGGCGGGCGAGCCAGTGGCGATAGGTGAGGCTGCTTTCGGTGTCGGACCGGTAAGCCGCCTCGGCCGCGGCGATCAAGGCATCGCTGTTCCCGCCGAAGGCACCTTCGGCGCTCCAGGCGATCAGATACCGCATCCACAACGGATCTCCCGTCAGCGCGCGGATCGCGATTCCCGGCGAGGCGGGAAAGGTGACCTGGCAAGGGGAAATCGCCCGGCCCGCCGCGATCAGGCGTTGCAGTGGCCGCAGTTCCGTGCTCCGGTGCGCGACCTTCGGCCGGAATCCGGCCCGCGCACAGGCTTCCTCGAAGCACTCCGGCCAGCCTGCCCCGTCGGACGGTCCGAGCACCCAGCGTTCCCCGGCGAGATCGGCGAGGTCGATCTCGCCGTGGCGGGCGGCCGGATGGTCCGCCGCGATCGCCACGAACACCGGTTGCGTGGCCAGCGGCCGCGAAACCACACCCGGCGCGGACGACAGGACGTGACCGGGATAGTCGGCGACGACGGCGGCGTCGAGCTGTCCGCAGGCCACGAGATCCAGCAGCCGCGACGGCGAGAACTCGGTGGTCACCGAAACCGCTTGCCCCCGCCCGGAATCGCCGAGCCGGTCCGCCAGTTCGACGACCATCGAACCGCCGATCCCGCCCAGTGCGACCGGGCGTTCTTCGCCTTCCGCGAGCCAGCGTGCCGCGTCCCGGTGCATCGTGTCCGCCGCGGCGAGGACGGCCCGCGCGCGGCCGAGCACGCATTCGCCGAACGCCGTCGGGAAGACGCCGCCCCGCCCGCGGACGAACAGGGTTCCGCCGAACGCGCGCTCGATCCGTTGCACGGCGGCGGTCAGCGCGGGCTGGGTGCTCCCGATCGCGATCGCCGCGCGCGTGATGCTGCCCGCGTCGGCGACGGCGCACACCACGCGCAGGTGACGTAACTCGACGTCCATCACGCGGACCTTATGGCCACTTGGGATGTGCCGGAAGCCGTCGAAAGTCGGGATCGTTTTTCGTACTCCCCCACCCTCCCCGCAAGGAGTACGCATGCGACGCGCCTGTCTCGTGTTCGCGCTGACCGCCACCCTCGCCGCCGCACTCGTTCCCGCGACGGCGTCGGCGGCTCCCCGGTTCACGACGTCGATGGAGGCCTTCGAACCAGGAGGAACCATCACCCGGGTGGACGTCACCCGGCCCGCTTCGGACAGAACCGCCGCGCCGCAGCAGATCGCGAGCGCCGCCGCGGTGACCCCGATCGAAACCAACGGCCCGAGCGAGACCACCTTCGACCTGGTCTTCGTCGGTGACGGCTACACCTCGACCCAGCTGGGCACGTACTCGCAGCACGTCCGCTCCAGCATCGCGGCACTGTTCGCCATCGAGCCGTACAAGAGCTACCGCAAACAGTTCAACCTCTGGCAGGTCGACGTGGTGTCACCCCAGTCCGGCATCACCAACGACCCGACCCAGGGGATCCGGCGCAACACCGCGCTGGGCTCGTACTTCTGGTGCGGCGGCATCGAACGGCTGTTGTGCGTCAACGAAACCAAGGCGAACCAGTACGCCGCGGCCGCGCCGGACGTCGATCAGGTCATCATGCTGGCGAACACCACGAAGTACGGCGGCGCCGGCGGCGGGGTCGCTACCTCCTCGGGCGGCAACATCCAGGCCAGCCAGATCGTCGCCCACGAACTCGGGCACTCCATCGGCGGGCTCGCCGACGAATACGACTACGGCACCTGCGATGCGCGCGAACCCCGGGAGCCCAACGCTTCCGCGCTCACGGCCGCGCAGATGCGGGACCGCCGCGCCAAGTGGTACACCTGGCTCGGCAAGCCCTCGCCCGACGGCGGCACGGTCGGCGCCTTCGAAGGATCCCGTTACTGCAAGACCGGGATGTACCGCCCCAGCGTGAACTCGCTGATGCGCACGCTCGGGCAGCCCTTCAACCCGCCGAGCACCGAAGCGATGATCGCGGGCTTCCACCGCGAAACCGCTCATCGGCACTGATCACTCGTCATGGCCTCCTGGCCGGGCCGCCGGCGTGATCGGCGAGCCCGGCCGCCATGCCCCGCATGAAGCGGCGGAGGTACCACCGGAAGATCCGCGCGCTCCCCTTGCCCACGCGATACGTTCCGTGCCAATGGATCCGCGTTCCTCCTCCGGGCATTTCGCTCAACTCGACCGAGGCCTGATAATCGACCATCACCGGGACCGGCATCGAGCAACAGTGCCCACACCGCGGCGGGCGATGCCGGCACGCAGCAGCCTTCGCGATGCGGAGCCCGCCGAGAAAACGATGCGGTGTCTCGCCGGTCTTCTCTTTGAAGACCCGGATGAAGTGGTAGACGCTCACCGGCCCCCAGTGGTGGCGAGTCCATCGGCCTTCGCCGCGGGTCTCCATCACCGCCCGCCCCGAAAGCGGCAGGACCAGATGCAGATCCGCGACGGCGGGCAGCCGCAGGTCGAAGGTCGAATCGCTCGGAATCGAACACCGCGGTTTCGAGGCTAGCCGAGCAGCTCCTTCACGCGCGGGATGACCTGCTCGCCGTAAAGCCGGATCGAGTTCAGGCGTTGCTCGTGCGGAAGCGCGCCGACGCTGTACTTGAGCTGGAAGCGCGAAAGGCCGAGGGTCCGCACCGCCCAGGCGATCTTCTGCGCGACGGTTTCGGGAGAGCCGACGAAGAGCGCGCCGCGTGACCCGGCCATGGCGTCGTAGTCGGCACGGGACATCGGGCCCCAGCCCCGTTCGGCGCCGATCTTGGCGAAGGCGGCCTGGTGATGCGCGAAATGCTGGGCGACGGCCAGTTCGTCGGTCTCGGCGACGTGTCCCGGGCTGTGCATCGAGATCGGCAGCTCCTGGTGACCCGCCTCCTTCACCGCACGCCGGTAGAGGTCCGCGAGCGGGGCGAACTGCTCCGGCGACCCGCCGATCACGGCCATCACCAGCGGCAGGCCGTACGCGGCCGCGCGGACCACCGACTGCGGGGTCCCGCCGACGCCGACCCAGGCGGGCAGACTGCCCGCTTCGGTGACCGGGAACGCCTGCGCGCCTTCCAGCGCGGGGCGGACGGTCCCGGACCAGTCGACCGGCTTCTCCCCCTGCAGCTGGGTGAACAGGTCCAGCTTCTCGGCGCAGAGCACCTCGTAGTCGTCCAGCGAATACCCGAACAGCGGGAACGACTCGGTGAACGAACCCCGGCCGAGCGTGACTTCGGCGCGGCCACGGGAAACGGCGTCCAGCGTGGCGAACCGCTCGTACACGCGCACCGGGTCGTCCGAGCTGAGCACCGTGACGGCAGTGCCCAGCCGGAGCCGTTCGGTCTGCCCCGCGATCGCGGCCAGCACGACGTCCGGCGAGGACACCGCCATCTCCGCGCGGTGATGTTCGCCGACACCGAAGTAGTCCACGCCCACCTGGTCGGCGAGGACGCCCTCGGCCACGACCTGACGGATGGCTTCGGCCTGGCTCACCGGCTGGCCGTCCGCACCGTTCTCGACGTCGCCGAACGTGTCCAGGCCGAAAGTCGGCTCTTGCCGGGTGCCCAGGATCTCGTAACCCATGTCCAACTCCTCAAGTAGTTGAACGCTCAAACGTCGGGTCGGGTGATCGTATTCCGCGCCGGTCCGAGGACGGTCCAGGTGGCTCAGGCGCCGGCGATGTCGCGTGCCAGCTGACGGGCTTCGGTCATGGTGAACTTGCCGGTGATCTGGGTTTCGCCGCCGGTGATGGCGGACTGGATCATCGGCGCGGTCAGCACGCGGCTCTTCAGCACCATCGCGACCTGCTTGCCGACGTTCCCCGCGGTCCAGTCGGCCCACGTCCGCGCACCCGCGTCGGTGAAGCTGAGCCCGACGATCGGGCCTCCCGACTCCGTGGCGAGCCGGGCGTTCGCCCGGCTGAGGTCGGCTCCGGTGAGGAACGCCGGGCCGAGCAGGTATTTGGTGCCCTCCACGCGGTCGCAGCTGACCAGCGGGAGCGCCGGGTCATCCCGGCCGTCGAGCGGATCCGGGCCCGCCGAACAGTCCAGCGCCGCCGCGGCGGCCTGTTGCCCGGCGGGATCGGTGCTCTGCCGGTCGGTCGCCGAACCGGTCGGCTGCCCCGGCGGGAACTCGGCCAGCACCGGCCGGAACCGCAGCCGCGAGCCGTCCTTGATCGTGAAGCTGTCGCCCTCGGGCTCGGCTTGGCCGGAGACCCCGCCCTGGCAACCGGCGAGACCGAACAGGACGAGCGCCACTACGACGCGAAGTATTCGCACCGGGTCATTCTGGCGGGTTCGGCGCCCGCGCGGGGGTGTTTCCCCGACGCCGACGCGCTCACCCGGCATCTCACCCTCACCGCGGCCGCGCTGTCGGAAAATCACCCAGACCGACCTAGCCTTCGTCATCACATTGGGTGTTTGCTTGCTCGCAGAACGTCGTTGATCGACGATTTGGGGGCGGCCGATGTCCTTCGGATGGGTACTACGACTCATTCCGGTCATGCTTCTCGTGACCACGGTGGCGGTGGCGGTCCCCGCACCGGCGAGCGCGGCCCCAGCCGCCGAACCACCGCTGGCACGGGTGTGGCCGACACCCCAGCAGCTGACGCCGCGACAGGGGCAGGTGACCATCCCGCGCACCGTCGTCGAAGTCGTCGGAGCAGGTACCGATCCGTCCGCGCTCGCCGTCGTGGACCAGGTGCTCCGTTCCGCGGGTGCGAGCACGATCGTCAAGATCACCGACAACGACCGGGCGGGCGTCGAGCGGGAACGCGGTAACGGTGGGCTAGTCGTCTTCGTCGGCGGCCCCACCGAAAGCAGGGCGACGGCCCTCGCGCTCGCCGCGCTCCGCGTCGACGGACCGGAAGGCCTGTCCCCCGGCGGATACGTCCTCGCCGCCGACCGTGGCGTGATCGCGTTGTCCGGTGTGAACACTTCGGGGACGTTCTACGCCGCGCAGTCGTTCCGGCAGCTCTTCACGTCCGGCAAGAGCCGCGCGTTCGGCATGCGCGACTGGCCGGCGGCCCCGCTGCGAGGCGTGATCGAAGGGTTCTACGGCGCGCCGTGGTCGCACGCCGATCGGTTGGCGCAGCTGGACTTCTACGGCCGCACCAAGCAGAACATGTACGTCTACTCCCCCAAGGACGACCCGTTCCTGCGTGCCCGCTGGCGCGACCAGTACCCGCCGGAACAGCTCGCGCTGCTCTCGCAACTGGTGGCCCGCTCCGCCGCGAACCACGTCGAGTTCACCTACGCCCTCTCCCCCGGCCTTTCCGTGTGCTACTCCTCGGACGCCGACAAGACCGCGCTGGTCACGAAGTTCCAATCCCTGTGGGACATCGGCGTGCGGTCGTTCGCGATCCCGCTCGACGACATCTCCTACACCCGCTGGAACTGCGACGCCGACGCCGCGAAGTTCGGCACCGGTGGCGCGGCGGCGGGCGCGGCGCAGTCGTTCCTGCTCAACCGGGTCCAGCAGGACTTCATCGCCACGCATCCCGGTGTCGAGCGGCTCCAGACCGTCCCGACCGAGTACTACGACCTCGCCGACTCCCCGTACAAGACCGCGCTGCGCACTCAACTCGACAAGGCGGTGATCGTCGAGTGGACCGGTGTCGGCGTGATCGCCGGGCAGATCACCGAGAAGCAGGCCCGGCAGGCGAAAGAGGTCTTCGGGCACGACATCCTGATCTGGGACAACTACCCGGTCAACGACTACATCACCGAACGGCTGCTGCTCGGCCCGTACATCGGCCGCGAGCCCGGGGTCGCGAAGTACCTGTCCGGGATCACCGCGAACCCGATGGTGCAGGCGGAGGCGTCCAAGATCGCCGAATTCACCTCGGGTGACTTCCTGTGGAACCCGGATCGCTACGATCCGGACGAATCGTGGCTCGCCGCCATCGCCGACCTCGGCGGCCCCGCCGCGCCGGCGCTGAAGGTGTTCGCGGAGAACAACTATTCGAGTCTGCTCGTCCGCCTCGAAACCGGGAAGCCGGATCTGGATTCACCGGTGTTGCGTCCCCTGCTCGCCGCTTTCTGGTCCGCGCTGGAGAAGAAGGACCCGTGGGACGCGGCGGTGAAACTGGATCGCTATCTCACCGCGATGGCGTCGGATCCCGGCGAGCTGCGACGCGGGATGGCGTCGAACCCGAAGTTCCTCGCCGAGGTCGGACCGTGGCTCGACCAGGTCGGCCTCTACGGCCAGGCGGGCGGTCACGCGGTGAAGATGCTGCTGGCACAGTTCGACGGCGATGGCGCGAAGGCGTGGGCGGAGCGAGGGGAACTCGTCTCCGCGCTCAAGCAGGCGCAGGCGATCCGCGTCCCGACCTCGCGCGGGCCGCGTAACCCGAGCACTTGCACGGCGGTCTGCGTCCCGTTCCTCAACAGCGCGCTGGCCACGGCAGACCGCTGGTTCGGCCTGCCGGGGGTCCGGCCGCAGCCGACGACGTCGCTGGGGACCTACACCGACAACGTGCCGGCCCGGATGGTCGACGGGGACCCCGAGACCTATTACTGGAGCGACTGGGCGCCCCGCGTCGGCGCCACCATCGGCGTCGACCTCGGCTCATCGCAACGGGTGTCCCATGTGGACATCCTGATGGGCAAACCGACCAGCCCGGACGACTTCGTCCGCGACGGCGTCCTCGAGTACTCCGCCGACGGCACGCGATGGACGACCGTGAAGACGGTCACCGAACCGGTGATCTCGGCCGACCTCCCGGACGGCGCCGAGGCCAGATTCGTCCGTCTGCGCACGACCGGACCGCAATCGTTCTGGGTCGTGGTCCGGGAATTCACCGTGTCCACACCGGACAGTCCGAAGTACACGGTCACCGGCACCCCGGCGGGGTCGAACCTGGCCGCCGCCGCGGACAACAACGCCGATTCGGTGTACACGGCGGCGTCGGCGCCGATGCCCGGCGACGCGCTCGTGGTCACCTCCGCCACGCCGAAACCGTTGGACAAGGTCGTCGTCCTGGCGGCGGAAGCCGGCGCGGGCGCCGACGTCCAGATCGAGGACCCGGCCGGAGGCTGGCGCACGATCGGCAGGATGTCGGGCGGCTACACGGAACTGCCCGCCGAGGGCGTCGTGACCGGCCAAGTCCGGCTCCTCTGGGCCCCGGGAGGCGCGGCGCCGAGGATCGCTGAGGTCGTTCCGAAGTTCTGACGCGTCAAGCGTTTCGCCGGAGGCTCCGGAACCCGTCCCTGATCTCGGACACCAGCAGATCCGGTTGCTCCAGCCCCGGGAAGTGGCCGCCGCGGTCGACTTCGTTCCACTGGTGCAAGTGGCGGTGGGGCATTCTCCTCCGCGGCGCTGCGCGGCACCCACCGCATCGCCTCCCAGTACCAACGGGCGCTCGAAGCACCGGTTCCGGTCAGCCAGTACAACGCGACGTTGTCGACCTGCTCCCCCAAGCTCACCCTCCCGGTCTCCGGCCGGGCGTCGGCGTACGCGGCGAACTTCTCGCCGAGCCAGGCGGCCAGTCCCGCCGGTGAATCGAGCAGGGAGTAGCCGAGGGTCTGCGGGCGCGTCCCCATGAGCATCCCGAAGCCGTATCCGTCGGCCAAATGCAGGTCGCGCCGGTCCAGCTTGCGGCGTTCGTCCGGGCTCGGTGCCGTCCAGTCCTCCGGAAGCGGCGACGCCGAGGGCATCGTCAAATGCAGGCCCGCGACGCGTTCGGGCGAGAGGCGCGCCACTCGCACTCGAGGGGCCGTTCGCTGAAACCGAAGCCCGGTAACGAAGGCGTGACCACGTGGAAGGCGTCGCTCGCGGAACCGCCGTGGGCCACCGGATCGCTGAGCGCCCCGATCACCTTTTCGAACTCGAGGATCAAGCCGGGCCGGCCGTGGGTCAGGATCAGGGGAAGCGCCGTGCGTTCGGGTGAGCGGACGTGCCAGAACGCGATGTCCAGACCGTCGAGCCGGAGGCGGTAGTGCGGCAGCGTGTTCCAGTGGATTTCCCTCGCTCGCCAGTCATGTTCCCGCCACGCCTGGAGCAACGCCGTCAGCCGGCTCAGCTCGATTCCTTGTCGGACACAGCGCCGAAACTACGGGCGGGTCACGCGGTTTCCCATGCGCGGAATTGGGGTCTGGCGGTCAGGGGTTGCGTAGTTCCCGCGTCGACGGCGTGATCCCGAGCCCGGTTTCGAGGATTCCGCCGCACCGAACCGGGACACCGGCGGCCGGGCCGACGTTGTCCGATGTGGAGGCAAGTTTCCTTGGCTCAGCCGAGGGAAGTCCTTCACGCGCCGTGCACTACGCATCTGAACCAGTGCTGCCAGCCTGTAGGCATGCCGAAGGGCCCGTCGTCGGCGTGACCGACGGGCTCCTCGGGGTCAGACGTGGTGCAGGGTGTTGCGGCGGGGTTGTCGGAGCGGGTCCCGGTATTGAGGTGGGATGAACTCCGGTAGCCCCTCGGCCGCCATGCGAACTTCCCAATCACCATGGTGGATCAGCCGGTGATGGAAACCGCACAGCAGCACCAAGTTCCGGAGATCCGTAGGACCGCCGTCTGCCCAATGATGAATATGGTGAGCGTGACAGTTCTTCGGCCGCCGATGACACCCGGGGAACGCGCAACCCCCATCCCGGATGTTCAACGCACGCCGCTGGCCGGGGGTGACGAACCGCCGCAGCCGCCCCACGTCGAGGGGCTCACCAGCGGCGCTCATCACCACGGGAAGCATCAGGCAGTCGCAGGCGGCGAGCCGCGCCTCGCGGGCGGTCATCGTCCCGACATAGTCGAGACAGGCGGTCCCGAGGCCGGACTTCAACTCGTCGAGGCCGATCGTGACATGCAGCAGAGTGCGGTAGCCGCTGGTGCCGGGCTGGTCCGGGCAGGCGACGGCGAGGTCGAGGATGTCGACCCACGCGTCACCCATGCGTTCGCATTTCATCCGCAGATCGGCTTGACCGAACTCGTCCACCGGCCGCGGCGCCGCATACGCCTCCAGGGCGGCGGCGGTACGGGCACCGGTCTCATCGTCGAGCAAGCCGGTGAGTTTCCAGAAGCCGTCCTTGCGACGCTCCAGGGTGATCTCCCGGCGCGGCTCCTTCGGTTCAGGCTCTTTCGGTTCATTCCCGTCGGGATCCAGCAACGCGAGCAGGTTCACCTCAGCTTCCGCGAGCTGCCGGGGACCGGCACTCGGAGCGAGGTTGGCCAGGATCTTCTCCGCACCGGCCCGATCCTCAACCGAGGTATCAGCGGGAAGTTTCTTCAAGAACTCCAGGATCTGGTCGATCCGCTCATTCCCGACCAGACCTTCGGCAGCCACCGCAGCGGTAGCGGGCGCGACCGCGGGAACCTCGGTGCCATCCAAAGCGCGCGTCGGGTTCAACGCGATAGCCCGGTTCACCACCGGACTTGCTTCACCGCGCGACAACCCCGCCACATCCGCGAACCACGCGGCCGTGGACCCATACCCGTACAAGTCTTTAGCGCCCCGAGACTCGATCTCCGCCAAATACCGCCCCAGTCCGGCGGCCGCCATCCTGATTACCTGCAAAGACTGCTGCACACCATGGGCAAGCTCCAGCTTGCCGGCGCGCCACAACTCCTGCGGCAACTCGGGAAGGAAAGTCTCGGACACCCCACAACAATACCGCAAACAATCGAACAAGCGTTCGTAATTTTAAGCAACAATGAACCAGCACATTTACCACTGAAGGGTGATTCATGCAGGCCACGCCAAGACTGAGCCCATTACCCTCCGAGCACCCGCACGACAGGAGGCCGGCGCCGGAATCTTCTAGCACAACCCCAAGCCTGCCAAAGAGTAAGCACTCACTGCCGAAGCGATACCGATCACCGGAATTCAGGAAACGCTCCGATGCGCCCCACCACGACCCTCGATGACAAAGCCGCCCGATGCGACCCGCCCGAAGTCTGCGCGATCCGACACCAAGGCCCAGACCTACAAAACCAACTGTCCCATCAACGACCCCGCATCCTCGGCAAGACTGGTCTCCTCACCGGCAAGATGATGCAGCAGCGCCTGCTGGAACAAGCCGTCGAAAGCCGCATACGCGACCGCTCGCGTCACGACCGGCGAAGCCTCGGCGAGTTCGGCATAGCGTTCCACGACGCGCCAGATCATCGCTTGCCGCTGCGTGTCGATCTCGAGCACGTCGGGGCGGAACGCGGCCTCGAACAGGCTCTGGTTCCGCAGGTCGTACCAGAGCCGGTGCATCGCGGCGTCGGCCCGCAGCGTGCCCGCCATCGCGGCGCCGAAGCCCTGCTTGAGTTCTTCGGCCGACCGCGCCGCGGCCACGGCCTCGTCGTAGCGGGTGACGCACACTTCTTCGAACTTGCGGACCGCGTAGGTCAGCAGTTCCACCTTGTCGGTGAAGTAGTAGTGCAGCACCCCGTGCGAGAAGTTCGATTTCTGGGCGATCTCCCGCAGGCTCGTCCTGGCGTACCCCAGTTCGGACAGCGCTTGCAGCGTCGAGTCCGCCAGTTCCGCCCGGCGCTGGGCGAACTTGTCCACGCTCCGGCGTGCGATCCGCTCGCTCGTCTCGGTCACCACGAGTTCCTGTCCGGTCCGGGAGCCCGCGCCTGCCGCGGGTCCCTCAGTCTAGCGTCGCGGAATTCTTGACGACTGTCCAAGAAAATCTTGACGACTGTCCAAAACAAGCTCAGGATGTGACCCACACCGCAACCGCGGACCGTCTCAAGGAGGAGAAGTCCATGGGTTCGTACGACCTTTCGGGCCGGAAAGCCCTGGTCACGGGTGGAGCGCAGGGCCTGGGAGCCGGAATGGCCGAAGCGCTCGCCCTGGCGGGCGCCTCGGTGGTCATCGGCGATGTCCAGGAGGATCTCGGGCGCGCCACCGCCGATCAGATCAAGCAGAAAGGCGCCAACGCGGGCTTCGTCCGGCTGGACGTCACCGACGAACAGAGCTGGGAGCGGGCGGTCGCCGCGGTCATCGGCGAACTCGGCGGGCTGGACATCTTGGTGAACAACGCCGGTGTCGAGATCACCGGGCTCGTCGCCGATCTGGACCCGGCCGACGTGCGCAAGATGCTCGACGTCAACGTGCTGGGCACCGCGCTCGGCGTGAAGCACGCTTTCCGCGCGATGCGGCCCGGCGGGCCCGCGGGCACCGGCGGCGCCGTCGTGAACATCTCCTCGGTCGCCGCGACCATCGCCTTCCCCGGGATCGCGGGCTATTCGGCGACGAAATCGGCGGTCGACCGGCTGACCAGGGTCGCCGCGATGGAGGCCGGGAAACTCGGCTACGGCGTGCGCGTCAACTGCGTCTACCCCGGCCTCGTGCCCACCCAGATGGGTAACCGGCTCGCGCAGGACGTCGTCGAGGTCGGCCTGTTCCCCAGCGTCGAAGAGGCCATCGGCGCCGTGATCGGGCAGACCCCGGCCGGACGGCTCGGCGAGGTCGCCGACATGGCCGACGCCGTCGTGTTCCTCGCCTCCGACGCGGCACGTTTCATCACCGGGGCCGGGCTTCCGGTCGACGGCGGAATGGGCATGTGAACCAGCATTCACCGAAGGGAATCACCATGAGCAGCCCCAAGCCCGTCGTGGTCTACGGCGCCTCCGGCTACACCGGACGGCTGATCTGCGAGTACCTGCGCGAGTACAACGTCCCGTTCATCGCCGCCGGCCGGGACAAGGCCCGCATCCAGGAGGCGCTCGACCACGTTCCCGGTCTCGACACCATCGACCACGAGGTCGTCGAGGTCTCGCACGAGGTCGAAGCGCTCACCGAACTGTTCCGCGACGCCAAGGTCGTCTGCAACACCGTCGGCCCGTTCAGCGAGTACGGCCACGAAGTCGTCGAAGCCTGCCTGCGCACTGGAACGCATTATCTCGACACCACCGGCGAACAGGACTGGCTGATCTCTGCCGAAGACCGCTTTGGCGAGCAGATGGCGGAGAAGGGCCTCCTGCTCTCCCCTGGCATCGCGCAGATGTACACCACCGGCGAGATCGCGGCGAACCTCTGTCTGGAGACCCCGGGACTGGACACTTTGGACATCCTGGTCTTCTGGAAGGGTTATCCCACGGTCGCTTCGACGAAGACCATCCTCGTCAACGCCGCGCTGTCCGCCGCGTATTACCTCGAGCAGAACGAGTACCTGCCCTGGCCCGCGGACGGCGGCCTGCAGGACGTCACCGTGCCCGGCCATCACGAGACCGGCTTGGCCCTGCCCTGGGGCGGCACGTCGCATCCGGTCTGGTTCAAGAACGACGCCCGCGTGGCGAACGTCAAGGCCGTCGGCGGCGTTTTCGACCGCGCGCTCATGCAGGGGGTGCCGCAGATCGTCGCGGCCGTCCTGGAACAGGTGAAAGACCTGCCGCTGGACGAAAAGATGCGCGTACTGGCGGAGCAGGCCGCGGCGGTGCGCGACGAGATGCCACCGAGGGAGAACCAGCGGCTCAACACGTCGCTCGATTCGGTGCACGCGTCGGGGCCACTGGGCCGCGCGCACTGCGTCATCCATGGCACGTGCAACTACAAGCAGACCGGGTTGATGCAGGCATACGGCGCGTACTCGCTCCTCCAACAGCCACCGAAGCGGGTCGGTTTCGCGTCCGGCTGCCAGGCTTTCGGCCACCGTGAACTGCTCGGCGTGCTACGAAGCTTCGGGCTGGTTTCGAAGCCGGTCTTGACCGTCCACGACTGACCGGGAGGACGAGCGCGTGCGACTGACCGACTACCTCGACAAGGGCACTTCCCTCGATCCGGCGGCCCCTTGCCTCACCATGAGCGACACGTCCCTCAGCTACGGCGAAGTGCGGGAACTGTCGTGGCGGGTGGGGCGAGCGCTGGCCCGGTCGGGCGTCAAGCCCGGCGACAAGGTGGCGATCCTGTCCGGGAACGATCCCCTGTCGTTCGGTTGCGTTTTCGGCATCAGCCGGGCCGGCGCCGTATGGTGCCCGGTCAACCCGCGCAACGAGGCCGCCGAGAACAGGGAACTGCTCGACCTGTTCGACTCCACCTGCCTGCTGGTGCAGGAGTCTTTCGCACCGCTCGTCTCCCGGATGCTTCCCGACCTGCCGAAACTGTCCACTGTGGTCTGTCTCGACGGCTCGATGCCCGGCGCCGTCTCGTTTTCCGACTGGCTCGATGAGGCCGAGCCGTGGGAAGAGACCCCGCCGGACGACATGGTCCTGCTCGTCGGCACCGGCGGTACCACCGGCCATCCCAAGGCGGTGATGCTCAGCGGTACCAACGTCGAGACGATGTCGGCGCTCACGCTGATGAGCTACCCGTTCACCGGGCGGCCGCGCTATCTGGCGCTCGCCCCGCTGACGCACGCGGCGGGCGTGCTCTGCTTCCCGGTCCTGACGCTCGGCGGCGAGATCGTCGTGATGCCGTCGCCGGACCTCGGCGAGTTCCTCGCACTGGTCGAAAGCCGCCGGATCACGCACACCTTCCTGCCGCCGACCCTGATCTACCTCCTGCTCGACAATCCGGCGCTGGACGGTGCCGATCTTTCGTCGCTGCAATGCCTTTGGTACGGCGCCGCGCCGATGTCGGCCACGAAACTCGCCGAGGCGATCACCCGGATCGGCCCCGTCTTCGGGCAGCTGTTCGGCCAGAGCGAAGCGCCGATGATGATCTCCACCCTCTCCCCCGCCGACCACGTCCATCCCGACGGCTCGCTCGCCCTCGAACGGTTCACCTCGGCGGGCAGGCCCACTCCGCTCACCCAGGTCGCGATCATGTCCGAGACGGGCGCGCTGCTGCCGCCCGGCGAACGCGGCGAGATCGTCGTCCGCGGTTCGCTGGTGATGCTCGGCTACTACAAGAATCCGGCCGCGACGGCGGAAGCGAGCACGCACGGCTGGCATCACACGGGCGACATCGGGTACCTCGACGACGATCACTATCTCTACATCGTCGACCGCGCCAAGGACATGATCATCACCGGCGGCTTCAACGTCTATTCGGCCGAGGTCGAGCAGGCGCTCATGGCCTGCGAAGCGGTGCAGGACTGCGCTGTGATCGGGCTGCCGCACGAGAAATGGGGTGAACAGATCACGGCCGTGGTCCAGCTCCACACCGGGAAGACAGCGGCAGTGCAAGAACTCCGCGCCACCGTCAAGGAACGGCTGGGCAGTATCAAGACTCCCAAGGAGATCCTGATCTGGCCGGATCTCCCCCGGTCCAAGATCGGCAAGGTGCTCAAGACCGAGATCAGGAAAACCTTGCTGGACAACGACTAACGCCGTGCGAGTTCCTCCGCGGTCGGCAGCGGCCACTCGTAGCGTTCCTTGGCGATGCGGAGGTGGACCCACGTTTCCGCCGTCACGACGTCGGGCCTGCCGCTGATCTCTTCGAGCGCCCGGTCGAGGTCGCGGGCGGACTGCGCCGCGATGGTGGCGACGACGTCGAACCGGCCGATGGTCCTGGCGAGGAACTCGGTGTCGTCGCGCGCGGCGAGCGCCGCCGTCACGGAGTCCCCCGCGCCCCGCACGTTCAGGCCGATCCCGCAGACCAGGCCGGCGTCCGGGCGGGCCCGGCTGAGTACCGGCGCGATCCGGATGACGTCGTGCTCCACGAGGAAACGCACGCGGGTGCGGGTGGCCGACGGCGACAGTCCGACGTGTTCGGCGATGCGCGCGTAGCTTTCGCGCCCGTCTGCCTGTAACCGCAGCATGATCGCGAGGTCGCGGTCGTCGAGCCGTAGCCAGGGCGGCAGTGGACGGCCGGGCATGAACAGGCCCTTGACCACGTCCACGTAGACGAGGGTGTTGACCTGTTCCACTTCCGGCAGGCCGCGGATGTCCGCCACCGTGCGGTACAGCTCCGGGGAATCGGGCAGCCGCAATTCGGCGACGGTCTGGTACTCCCCGCTGACCGCGGAGACGAACGCCGCGGCCGGCAGCGCCGCGATGGCGTCCGTCGTCGCCCGCGAACGGCCCGACGTGCGGATCGCGAGATGGGCGTACGCGGTCAGGCCGAGGAACTCGGGGTGGACCGCCGCGACGACGTTGAGTGAGCCGTCGGCCTTCAGCTGCTCCAGCCGCGCCGACACGGCCGCCCGTGACGCCCCGACGCGGTGAGCCAGATCGGCCACGCTCATCCGGCCGTCCGCGCGCAAAGCCGCGACCAACGTGTCGTCCACGGCGGTTCTCCTCTGCTGAATTTCCGGCGGCAGGCGGCACCATATCACCGGCCGACCAGCTCGAAAGACAGCCGAGATTGCGCGTTCTGTCCGTGATCGCCGACAGATCGATCGTGAATACCGTCCGTACACGACCGATCTGATTGCGCTCCTGGTTTTCGTCGCTTACCTTCGCCCCACTTAACCGTCGAATCCCTGGAGTCCGCGCGATGCGTCTGTTGCCCCTCGATCGTTCAGTCCTCGACGCGAGAGCGACGATCCTGCTTCCCGACGAGCTGGTGACCGTCGATGACGCCACCGAAGGCGCCGAAGCGGTGCTCGTGTTCGGCGAGGAGATCGCCACGGTCGGCTCCGTGGACGAGTGCCGCGCCCGCGCGGCGAGCCTCGGCCGCCCCGAGCCGGAAGTGCGACGGCTGCCGGGCACGCTGCTGCCCGGCTTCATCGATCCGCACGCGCATCCCTTGATGTACGGGCAGATGATGACCTGGGTGGACTGCGGCCCCGAGCGCGCGTCGACCATTCCCGAGATCGTCGCGCTGCTGCGCGAGGCGGCCGAGAACACCCCGGCGGGCAGGCCCGTCCGCGGTTACGGCTACGAGCACCGCAACCTCGCCGAGAAACGGCATCCCCGCAAGGAGGAGCTCGACGCGGTCGCCGAAGACCGCGAGGTCTACCTCATGAACGCCAGCGGGCACGGCGGCGTGGTCAACAGCTTCACGTTGCGGCGCAACGGCGTCACCCGTGACACCCCGGATCCCGACGGCGGGGTGTTCTTCCGTGACGAGCACGGTGAACTCACCGGCGAGCTGTCGGACGCGGCGTGCAACATCCTCACCGGCGTCACCGGGGTGAAGGTCGGTCGGCACGGGCCGAACTTCCACCTCGAGGACGAGCCGGAGGAGCACGCGCGGCAGCTGGCCGCCGCGCAGGAGAAGTTCCTCGCCGCGGGCGTGACCGCGATCGGCGACGCCCAGGTGACGCGTCGCGAATTCGACATGTACCTGCGGCTGGACGAAGCCGGCCTGCTCAAGACGCGGGTCCACATGTACCTGCTGTCGCATCTGCTCGACCAGGCGCTGGAGATGGGGCTGCACGGCGCTTTCGGCACCGCTCGCCTCGCGTTCGCGGGGATCAAGTTCTACGCCGACGGCACGCTCGGCGGCTGGACCGCGTACTTCCCGGACGGCTACGTCGGCGATCCCTGCCGCACCGGGCAGCTTTACCACGACCCGAAGGACTACTCCGCGCTCATCGGCAAGGCGCACGAGGCCGGGCTCCAGACCGCGACCCACGCCCAGTCCCCCGACGCGATCGCGATGGTGCTCGACGCCATCGAGGACGCGCAGCGGCGAAATCCCCGGCCCGACGCCCGTCACCGCATCGAGCATTGCGGGCTGCCGTCCCCGGAGCAGATCAAGCAGATGGCCGCGCTCGGCGTACACCCGGTCAACCAGCCGCAGCATTACTACAACTGGGGCGAAGGCGTCACCGACGCGGTCGGCACCCCCGGCGAGCGCTTCAACCCCCTCGGCGAGTTCCAGGCGGCCGGCGTCCCGGTCACGCTGAGCTCGGACGCCCCGGTCGCGGAGCCGAACCCGCTCGAAGCCATCCAGACCGCGGTGACCAGGACGACCCGGCGCGGTCACCGGCTCGGCGGCGACGAGCTGCTGATCGACGTCCGGTCGGCCGTCGCCGCGCACACGATCGCCGGGGCCCGGGTGCTCGGCCGCGAGCGCGACCTCGGCTCGATCACCCCCGGTAAACGCGCCGATTTCGTGCTGCTCGGCGAGAATCCCCTCACCTGCGAACCGGACCGGATCGCCGGTATCCGCGTGCTCGAAACCTGGATCGACGGCGAGGTGGCCCGATGACCGTCAAAACCGACACCCACTCGCTCCGTCGAGCCCGCCGGGCCGGGCTCGCGGCCTTCGTCGGCACCACGATCGAGTGGTATGACTTCTACATCTACGCCACGGCGGCGAGCCTGGTCTTCGGCACCGTGTTCTTCCCCGCGACCGGCGACCGGCTGACCGGGGTCGCGGCGGCCTTCGCGACCTACGCGGTCGGGTTCTTCGCCCGGCCGCTCGGCGGCATCGTGTTCGGGCACGTCGGTGACCGGGTCGGCCGCAAGACGGCGCTCGTGGTGACCCTGACCATGATGGGCGCGGCGACCTTCCTCGTCGGCTGTCTGCCCGGCTACGCGCAGATCGGCACGTGGGCGCCCATCCTGCTCGTGGTGCTCAGGTTCGTGCAGGGGCTCGCCGTCGGCGGCGAGTGGGGCGGCGCCGTGCTGATGGCCGTCGAACACGCGCCGCCGGACAAGAAGACCTTCTACGGCGCCTTCGCGCAGGCGGGAAACCCGGCGGGCGCGCTCCTGGCCACCGGTCTGTTCAGTCTCCTGAGCATCGGCGGCACCGAATGGCTCACCACGTGGGGCTGGCGGATCCCCTTCTTCGCGTCCGTGCTGCTCATCGGCGTCGGCCTCATCGTGCGCCTGAAGGTCGAGGAGTCGCCGGTCTTCGAAGAAGCCGCCGCCGAGGAATCCGGCGCGCCGATCCTGTACGCCGTCCGGACGAACTGGAAACCGATCCTGCTGGGCATCTGCGTGCTGCCCGTCGCGGTCGGCGGCTACTACCTCGTCACCACGTTCGCGACGGCGTACGCGACCGATCCGGCCGTCGGCGTCTCCGAATCGCTGGTGCTCAACGCGCTCACCATCGCCGCGTTCGTCGAACTGGTCGTCAGCTTCGGCGCGGCCTGGCTCGGTGATCGCTTCGGCCGGGTGCGAGTGGTCGTGATCGGCCTTGTCGGCGTCGCCGTGCTCGCGGCTCCGCAGTTCCTGGTGCTTTCGACCAAGAACGCGGCGCTGATCATCGCGGCGTTCGTGGCGATGCGCCTCGCGATGACGGCGACCTACAGCCCGATCGCCGCCATCCTGTCGCAGATGTTCCGCCCCCGGGCGCGGTACACCAGCATCTCGCTGTCGTATCAGCTGGCGGGCGCGCTCTTCGGCGGCCTCTCGCCGTTGGTGTCGACCCTGTTGTTCCAGGCGACGGGCAGTGTCTGGCCGGCGATCGGCCTGCTGATCGGCATGTGCGTGCTGAGCATCGCCTGTGTGCTGGCGGCACCTCAGCACACGGACGACGTTTAGCGGATGCGCAGGCGCCGCATGAGTTTCAGCCCGGACAGCATCCCCTCGACGTACTTCTCGTAGGTCTGGCCGCCGCGGGGACCCATGACCTGTTTCTTGAGCACCGCCACGTTCTTCACGTCGGTGTACTTGAGCAGGCCCTGGTCCCCGTGGCGGGCGCCGACGCCGGAGTTCTTGACTCCGCCGGACGGCGTGCCCTTCGAGGCGTACGCGGTGGCCAGGATGTCGTTGATGTTGACGTTGCCGGACTCGATCCGCGCGGCCACGGCGCGGGCGGCGTCGACATTCCCGCCCCAGACCGAGGCGTTGAGGCCGTACTCGGTGTCGTTGGCGAACGCGACGGCCTCGTCGACCGTGCGGTACTTGTGCAGTGCGACAACGGGCCCGAAGGTTTCGGTGACACCGCAGAGCATGTCCTTCGTGACACCTTCGAGGATCGTCGGTTCGAAGAACGCCGGGCCGAGATCGGGCCGCGGCTGCCCTCCACAAAGGACGGTCGCACCCTTCGCGACGGCATCGTCGACATGGGACTTGACCCGGTTCATGTGGTCGACGGAGACCAGCGAGCCCATGTCCGGCCCGAAGTCGTAGGCGGCGCGGACGTCGAGCGCCTTGGCCTTGGCCACGTACGCGTTCTTGAACTCGTCGTAGCGGGATTCCGGCAGGTAGATCCGCTCGATGTGCATGCAGATCTGCCCGGTGTTGCCGAAAGCGCCGAAGATCGCGCCCTGCACGGTCTCGGCCAGGTCGGCGTCTTCGAGCACGATCATCGGGTTCTTGCCGCCGAGTTCGAGACAGCAGCCGATGAGGTTGCGGCCCGCCCGCTCGCCGATCAGCCGGCCGGTCGCCGTCGAACCGGTGAACATCACGTAGTTCGCTTGGTCGATCAGGGTGGGGCCGACGTCCGGGCCCTCGCCGCACACCACCTGGAACAGGCCCTTCGGCAGCCCGGCATTCTCCAGCAGCTCGACGCCGCAGAGCGGGGAGAGCGCGGTCTTGTTGTCGGGTTTCAGCACCACCGCGTTCCCCGCCATCAACGCCGGGATGGCGTCGGAAATGCCGGTGGCGAACGGGAAGTTCCACGGCGCGATGATCCCGACCACGCCTTTGGGCTGCCGGACTTCGGTCGACGTCGTCAAGAACGGGACCGGTCCGCCGCGTTTGGTCGGCGCCAGCAGTTTGGCGGCCCGCGTGAGGTAATGGCTCATCACCATCGCCGGATCGCAGGTCTCCTCGATCGCCATCCGCCGGTTCTTGCCGCTCTCGATCTGGATGAGGTCGGTGACGGCCGGAGCGTTGTCGACGAAGAGCGTGTGCGCCCGTTTGAACACCTCCAGCCGCTGCTTGAGCGGCGTCGCGGCCCACTTCTCCTGCGCGGCGCGAGCGGTGGTGAACGCCTGCTCGATGTCGGCGGGTGTCGACTGGGGCAGCTCGACGAGCACGTCACCGGTGTAGACCTCGGTGAGCTTCCAGGTCGCGCCGGACGAGCCCGGCACTCGGGCGACGAGGCGTCGCAGGAACGCGTCGGTCACCGACGCCGGACGGGTGAGCGCGAGCGGTGTGACGGTCATGGCCCTCTTTCCGTCAGTTGTGCTGTCAGTTGTCCGACAGGACGAGCTGCGCGCCCATCTCGCCGATCATGATGGCGGGCGCGTTGGTGTTGCCGCCGGTGATCGACGGCATGATCGACGCGTCGCAGACCCGCAGGCCGTCGACACCGCGGACCTTGAGATCAGGACTCACAACCGCGAGCTCGTCGACGCCCATCCGGCAGGTGCCGACGCCGTGGTAGACCGAGGTCGCGCGGTTCAGGATCGCGTCGCGCAACTCCTGGCCCCGCAGCCCCTTGCCCGGGTGGAGTTCTTCCTTGATCGAGCCGTTGAACGCCCCCGAGGCGAAGATTTCGCGGACCATCTCCGAGCCCTCGCCGAGCACTTCGAGATCGGCCGGATCGGACAGGTACTGGGGGTCGATGAGCGGTGGCGCCGCCGGATCGGCCGAAGCGAGGCGCAGGGTGCCGCGGCTCTTCGGGTAGATCAGCGTGGTCAGCACGGTGAGCGCGGGCCGTTTGTCGACGTCGTGCCGGATCGGCGCGTCCTGGTTGGGCGTCACGTACGCCCAGGGCAGAAGGTGCAACTGGAGGTCGGGCACCTCGGTGGCCTGGGAGGTCTTGAGGAAGGCGACTGCCTCGAAGACCGAGTTCGCCAGGAACGTCGTGCCGGGCCGCATCAGTTCACTGACGAGGCCACGCGCGAAGTACGGCGGCGTGCCCCTGTTCTTGCTCGACGACGCGCGGAACGTCAGCGCGTGGAACATGTGGTCGTGCAGGTTGTCGCCGACCGGCAGATCCGCGAGCACGTCGATGCCGTGCTCCTTGAGGTGCTCGGCGTGGCCGATCCCGGACAGCATCAGCAACTGCGCGGAGCCGACGAAGCCTCCCGCGAGGATGACCTCTTTGCCCGCGCGCAGTGTGCGCTGTCCCCCGTTCGCGTCGACGACCTCGACGCCCACCGCACGGCCGTTCTCGATGAGCACCTTCTTCGCCAGCACGCCGGACTGGACCTGCAGCGTCGCGGGTGCGAGATGGTGGATGTAGCCGCGCGAGGCGCTGTACCGCAGGCCGTCGGCGGCGTTCTGCTGCATCCGGCTGACGCCCTCTTGGGACTCGGCGTTGTAGTCGTCGAGGATCTCGCAGCCGATCGCCTCCGCGGTCGCCTGAAGGAACTGGAGCGTGCCCTCCTGCGGGGTCTTGTTGCGGGTGATCCGGATCGGCCCGCCCGCGCCCCGGAACTCGGTCTCGCCGTCCTCGAAGTCCTCCATCCGCTTGTACGCGGCGTTGACGCTGTCGGCGTCCCAGCCCTTGTTGCCCTCGGCGGCCCAGGAGTCGAAGTTGGCGCGGTTTCCGCGGACGTAGACCATGCCGTTGATGGAGCTGGAGCCGCCGACCACCTTGCCGCGCGGCACCGGCATGCGCCGATCGAGAACGTGTTTCTGTGGCACCGAGTAGTAGCCCCAGTCGAACGGCTTCTTCAGCTGGGGCACCGCGTGCATCGGGCCGACCAGCCCCGGCTTCTTGACGAGCATCTTCTCGTCGCTCTTACCCGCCTCGAGCACGATCACGCTGGCACCGGACTCCGCCAGCCTGCCCGCGATCGCGGCACCCGAGCTGCCCGATCCGACGACCACGTAGTCGGCCTCGTCGCCGCGCGCAGCCCTGTTCGCCATGTCCGCTCCTCGGTCCGCCCACCGTGCAGAACTGTAACCTGTTCTAGTTCTGTCACCGTATAGCGAGACCGGCCGGTTCCGCAACGGGCCATCGCTCCCCGGCCGGCCTCCGGGGCTCTCAGCGCAGCGGCTCGAGCGCCTTCGCGAGCGGCTCCAGCACGGCGGGGGTGTGCGGCGGCGGCAGATAGATGATCGCCAGGTCGAGGCCCACTTCACCGAGTGCTTCGACGTCCGCGGCGACCTGGGCGTAGTCACCGTCCGTGCCGAGCCGGACGTGCGAGGACAAGGTGATCTCGCTCGGATCCCGGCCGATGTCCGCGCAGTGCCGGTGCAGCACCGCGCGCTTGTGCGCGAACTCCTCCGGCGTGCCGCCGACGAAGTTCCAGTGCTGGGCGTACTTCGCGGCCGTGCGCAGGGTCCGCTTCTCGCCGCTGCCGCCGATGCAGATCGGCGGATGCGGCTTCTGCACACCCTTCGGCTCGCAGCGGGCGTCGGTCAGCTGATAGTGCTCACCCTGGAACGTGGTGGTCTCCTGGGTCAGCAGGCCGACGAGCACCTCGCAGGCCTCCTCGAACCGGTCACTGCGTTCCTTGATGGTGCCGAGTTCCATGCCGTACGCGCCGGATTCCTCCTCGTTCCAGCCCGCTCCGACGCCGATCTCCAGCCTGCCGCCGGAAACGATGTCGAGTGTCGCGGCCATGTTCGCGAGCAGCGCGGGGTGCCGGTAGTGGATCCCGCTGACCAAGGTGCCCAGCCGGAGCCGTTTCGTGGCCTGCGCGAGCGCGGTGAGGGTCACCCACCCTTCCAGGCACGGACCGGTCGAATCCGAGAAAATGGGATAGAAGTGATCGAAGGTCCAGCCCGATTCGAAGAGTTCGATCTCGTCGGCGGCCTGCCAGACGGCGAGCATGTCGGACCAAACGGTGTCCTGCGGCGAAGTCTTGATGGCGAATCGCATGATCTTGATCGTAAACCTGGAGTTCCTCCAGTCGCGGGGAATTGATTTCAGCCGGCGATACCGCGGCGAAGGTAGTCGTCGGCGTCCACTCCGGACTCGACGAGCAAGGCTCGCGTGTGTTCTCCCAGCGCCGGGACGTCGCCCATGCACGCCTCGAAATCGTCGAAGGTCACCGGCGGCAGCAAAGCGTCGATCCGGGCGAATTCGGTGCCGATCTCGCGCCAGCGATCACGGGCCCGTAGCTGGGGATGCTCGGCCACCTGGCCGACGTCCTTGAGCTGGGCGGCGGGAACCCCGGCCGCGGCGAGCCGTTCGTCGAGTTCACTGTTGGACCACCGCGAAGTCCGGGCGGCGACGGCGGCGTCGCATTCCGCGCGGTGAGCCACGCGTTGCACGTTCGTGGTGAAGCGGGGATCGTCGGCGAGTTCGGGCGCGTCGAGGACGTCGGTGACGAGGGTGCGCCAGCCGGTGTCGTTCTGGACGCCGATCAGCATCTGGCCGTCACGCGTGGGAAAAGCGTCGTACGGCGCGATTGAGCTGTGGCTCAGGCCCATCCGTTCGGGCTCGGTTCCGGCGTACATCCGGGTGTTGAGCGCGTAGCCCATCCATTCGACGGTGGCCTCCAGCATGGAGACCTCGATCGTCGCGCCCTCACCGGTGCGCCAGCGGCGCAGCAACGCCGCCAGCACCGCCTGCGCGCAGTACATGCCGGACGCGATGTCCGCGGTCGGGATCCCGGTCTTCGCCGGAGCGTCCGGGGTGCCGGTGATCGCGATGAGCCCGGCCTCGGCCTGGACCAGCATGTCGTAGGCCTTGCGCTGCTCCATCGGCCCGCCAGAGCCGAATCCGGACAGGTTCACCACGACCAGCTCCGGATGATCCGCCCGCGGATCGCCGAACCCGAGCCGCTCGGCCGCGCCGGGCGCCAGATTCTGCACGAACACGTCGGCCTTCGCGACCAGCCGCCGGACGACGTCACGGCCTTCGGCGGTCTTGAGGTCGACGGCGAGCGATTCCTTGCCTCGGTTGAGCCAGACGAAATGCGCGCCAGTGCCGTGGACGGCGTGGTCGTAGGCACGCGCGAAATCCCCGCCGTCGACGCGCTCGACCTTGATCACGCGCGCGCCGAGATCGGCGAGGTTGCGGGTGGCCAGCGGAGCGGCGACAGCCTGTTCGATGGAGACGACGGTGACCCCTTCGAGTGGCAGGGTCATGCTTTCTTCTTCTCGGCCCGCACCAGCCCGCCGCCGATGATCAACCGCTGGATCTCACTGGTCCCCTCGTACAACCGCATCAACCGGACGTCCCGGTAGATGCGCTCGACCGGGACCTCGCGCATGTAGCCGCTTCCGCCGTGAACCTGCACCGCCAGATCCGCGGCCTTCCCCGCCATCTCGGTGCAGAACAGCTTCGCCGCGGACGGCGCGATCCGCCGGTCTTCCCCCGTCACATACGACCGCGCCGCCTCACGCGCGAGCGCCCGGCCGGCGAGCACACCGGTCTGCTGATCGGCGAGCATCGCCTGCACCAGCTGGAAATCCCCGATCGGCGTCCCACCCTGGGTCGCCGTCGCGGCATACGAGACCGACTCGTCGAGCGCCCGCTGCGCCGCACCCACGGCCAAGCCCGCCATGTGGATCCGGCCACGGGCCAGCGACGTCATCGCCGCCTTGTATCCGACATCCCCGTCCCCGCCGACCAGTGCTTCCGGCCCGACACGCACCTGCGAGAAGGTGACATCCGCGGTGCGCGAGCCTTCCTGCCCCATCTTCGCGTCCTTCGCCCCGACCGTGATGCCCGGCGCGTCCGCGGGCACCAAGAACACCGCGATGCCGGTGCCCAGCCGCGCGAAAACCACGAAAAGTCCGGCCTCGGTGGCGTTGGTGATGAACTGCTTGCCACCGTCGATGATCCAGCCGTCGCCGTCCGGCTTCGCGCTGGTCCGCAGCCCGGCCGGATTCGATCCGGCGCCCGGCTCGGTCAGCGCGAACGACGCGACGACCTCACCCGACGCGATCCCGGGCAGCCACCGCGCCCGCTGTTCCTCCGTACCGAACCCCACCAGCACCTGTCCGGCGATCCCGTTGTTCGTCCCGAACATCGACCGCAACGCCAAGGACGTGTAACCGAGCGTCATCGCCACCTCGACGTCCTGCACCAGATCGAGGCCGAGTCCACCCCACTCCTGCGGGATCGCATACCCGAACAACCCCATCGCCTTGGCCTGCGCCCGCAGATCGGCCGGGATGGCGTCCGTGCTCATGATCTCCAGCTCACGAGGCATCACGCGGGTGCGGACGAAGTCGTCGATCTGCGCGAGAACGTCCGCGAACACGTCGTCGGGGACGTCGGGGTTGCCGGTGTACATGCCCTCACTATCGATCACCGGCCGGACGTCGGTCCACTCCCCCGAGTGGACCTGGCCGCGAGACCTACCGCAAGTCTTGATCATCGACCTAACGTCGTTCCATGCGAACACGTACCGCTTTCCTCGCCATGGCCAGTGCCGTCGCCCTGTGTTTCACGATCCCCGCGGTGGCTTCCGCGGCCGAAGGAGAATTCACCTACCGCTACTACGACGAACACGAAGAGCTCCAGATCGGCACCCTGGTGGACCCGCCGAGCGGCGAATGCATAGAGATTCCGGAAATAGCCGACTGGGACGTCGACGCGTTCCGTCCACGCAACGACACCGGCTCGACGGCGGTGGTGTTCAAGGACGACGACTGCGAGAGCGAAGACTACTTCTCGCTCCGCCCCTTCGGTGGCCGCGGTTCGGACAGACTTCTCCTGCGTTCAGTGGTGTTCAGTTAGTCCAAGCGGATCTGGACAATTCACCCCGCGCTGGAAAGATGACTCCCGGGGTGATGGTCATGGCGCGGCGTGGTCTGACTTTGCTGGCCCTGTTCACCGTCTTGCTGGGGCTGGTGGTTCCCCGCGCCTCGGCCGCCGGCCCGGTGACCAGATACGAAGGCGAACTCGAAGGCGCACGCTATTTGGTGCTGGTGCCGGAAAACTGGAACGGCACGCTCATGCTGTGGAGTCACGGGATGTACTCCCTGGCGTTTCCGGAACCGGACCGGATCGCGCTGACCTCGCAGCCCACAACGGAGTCCTATCTGCTGGAGCAGGGGTACGCGCTGGCCGCGTCCCAGTACCGGACCGTGCGTGGCTGGTCGATCGAAGAGGCGCAGACCGACCAGATCCGATTGCACGACTGGTTCGCCCGCACGGTCGGCCCGCCACGACGGACCATCGCGGCGGGCGAATCGATCGGGGCGATCACCGCGACCCTGCTCGCCGAGCGGAACCCGCGCCGGTTCGCCGGATTGATGACCTTCTGCGGCAACCTCGCGGGCGGGGCCGCGCACTGGAATTCCGGTCTGGATCTCGGATACGCGCTGAACACGCTGCTCGACGCGCGGCTGGAACTCGTGCGGATCACCGACCCCGCGGCCAACGTGAGCCGGTTCACCGGCGTGGTGCAGGCCGCCACCGCGAACCCGCAAGGCCAGGCCCGGCTCGCGCTGGCGAACGCGCTGGCCGAGATCCCCGGCTGGTTCGACGCCACCCGGCCCCGGCCGCCGGACGTCGCGGACCAGGTTTTCTGGCAGGGCGTCTGGGATCGCTTTTACCGTGCCGGCGCGTTCGGCGTCGACAGGGTCGCGTTGGAAGAGCGCGCGGGCGGCAACCCGAGCTGGAACGTGGGCGTCGACTACCGGCGGATCCTGGCGAAGGCAGGCGAGCGGCCGCTGGTGGAACGGGCCTACGCGGAAGCGGGCCTCGATCTCGACACCGACCTCGACAAGCTGGCGAAGGCGCCGCGAGTCGCGCCTGATCCGGCCGCCGCCGGCTATCTGGCGCGGTTCGGGCTTCCGCTGGGACGCACGCCGTTCCCGGTGCTGACCATGCACACCGTCGCGGACGGCACCGCGCCGGCGGCGCACGAACGCGCCTACGCCGAACGGGTCGCGCTGGCCGGAGACCCGGGGAACCTTCGTCAGCTGTTCGTGAACCGGGCCGGTCACTGTGTGTTCACCGCGTCCGAGGAGATCACCGCCCTGCGCAAGCTGGAGCGGCGGCTGGACCGCGGACACTGGCCGTCGAGCGGGCCTGCCGCGCTGAACGCTGAAGCCGCCGGGCTCGCCCCTGAACACCAGACGATCTTCGACGCCGTCGGGGAAACCCGGGTCACGACCACGCCCGCGTTCGCGCGGCACTCCCCTCCCCCGTATCCGCGGACGCTGCCGTTCTAGGTTCCGGTGAGGATCGTCAGCCCGTAGGCCGACAGGACGCGGTTGACCGGGAAGAAGTAGGTGGTGCCGCCGCTGGAGCAGTTCCCGCTGCCGCCGACCAGCACGCCTTGTGCCTGCGTCCCGCTGACGAACGGCCCGCCGTTGTCACCCGGCTCGGCGCAGACGGAAGTGCGGGTCAAGCCGGTCAGCGTTCCTTCAGGGAAGGTGATCGACACGTTCTTCGCCTGAATGATCCCGCAGCGCCAGCCGGTGGTCGCGCCGTACCTGCACACCGACGAGCCGACCGGCGCTTCGACCGAACCGGTGATCGTCACCCGGCTGTCGGTGGGCGGGATCGAGCCCACCAGCCGCCAGTCGGTCGTGTTGGTGACCCGGATGACGATCGCACCCGTCGGCGGGACCTGGGCCGCCGCGACCACCCCGACGACGCGGCCCGCGCTGCGGACGGTGTCACCAGGCCTGCCGCAAGCGGAACTCGCGATCAGGTAGCCGGTCTTGCCGGAGACGGCGGCGAATCCCGCCGTGCACCGGGACGAGACGCCGGTCTGCAACACGCTGCCGCCGCCGAGCGGGGCCGGCGCGCTCGCCTCCGCGGCCGGCGCCAGTGCCAGGCCGAAGGCCAGTACCAGACAGGACAGGGATCGGGGCAGTCTCACGGGACCCTCCGATGGCCGGGGATCCCCCGATCGTAACGAGCGAGGCGCCCCGGCCCATCCGCCGAATCGCGCATTCTCAGCGCCAGCCGAGCTCCGGCGCCACGTGCGTGAGGATGCTCTCCAGGACGTGCGCGTTGTACTCGACACCGAGCTGGTTCGGGATGGTCAGCAACAAGGTGTCCGCGGCCTCGATCGCCTCGTCCTCCTTGAGCGCCCGCACCAGCTCATCCGGCTCCGCGGCATACGACCGCCCGAAGATCGCCCTGGTCGTCTCGTCGATCATGCCCACCTGGTCGCGCGAGCTCCGATCGCGGCCGAAGTACGCACGGTCCAGGTCGTTGGTCAACGCGAAGATACTGCGGCTGACCGACACCCGCGGCTCCCACGCGTGACCGGCCTCCTTCCAGGCTTCGCGGTAGGCCTCGATCTGCTTGCGCTGCTGAACATGCAGCGGCTCGCCCGTCTCGTCATCCTTGAGCGTGGAACTCTGCAGGTTCATCCCCTGCTCCGCCGCCCACACCGCCGTCGCGTTCGAGCTGGAACCCCACCAGATCCGCTCGCGCAGCCCCTCCGAGTACGGCTCGAGCCGCAGCAACCCCGGCGGATTGGGGAACATCGGCCGCGGATTCGGCTGCGCGAACCCCTCGCCGTCGAGCAGCTTGAGGAAGACCTCGATGCGCTGCCGGGCCATGTCCGCGGCGGTCTCCCCCTCCGCGGGCCCGTAACCGAAGTACCGCCACCCGTCGATCACCTGCTCCGGGGACCCCCGGCTGACCCCGAGCTGGAGCCTGCCCCTCGAGATGAGGTCGGCGGCCCCCGCCTCCTCGGCCATGTACATCGGGTTCTCGTAGCGCATGTCGATCACGCCCGTCCCGATCTCGACCCTCGAGGTCCGCGCGCCGATCGCCGACAGCAACGGAAACGGACTGCCCGCCTGCCGCGCGAAGTGATGCACACGGAAGTAGGCACCATCAACACCGAGCTCCTCGGCCGCGACCGCCAAGTCGATCGACTGATGCAGGAAGTCCGCGGCGGACCGGGTCTCGGAGTGCGCGCTCGCCGACCAGTGGCCGAAGGAGAGGAAACCAATCTTCTTCACAGCACGTGTAAGCGCTCTGTGACCGGGTTTGATTCCCCGCCCGGTCGACCTGGAGAAGTCCTCTCAACGCAAAAGAGCGGACGGTCGCTGTGACCATCCGCCCACCCCGTAGGGTACTGCGTGTGTCCGAGGGGGGACTTGAACCCCCACGTCCGTTAAGGACACTAGCACCTCAAGCTAGCGCGTCTGCCATTCCGCCACTCGGACTTGCTGATGTGAGAAGAGTATACGTCCCCCGAGAGGCCTCAATCAGGGGGGTACATATCGTCACCGACACTCACATTGAGATAATGTCAGGTTACCGTCTGGCAGCGATCAAGCCTCTCAGCGATCCACTTTCACGCATAAGCCGCAGGTCAGAGACCACAAACGCAGACCGTGACGACTTCTAACTCTAGGTGTTCGTCGCCCCGGTCACAGTCACTTCTTATCGGGCCAGCTACCCATTGCACCGCCAGACCCCCTTGGGAGCGCACGCCTACCGCACCCTCGCGTCTTCCATTACGCGTCGCGACGGTCCGCATGCGCCCTAGCTACCTCGCAACCGACATGAGCCGCATGCTCGGCTGGCCCGCCTCCACCATCTCGCGCCTGGAAAGCGGCCTCCGTGCTCGACACAGGCAGCCAATCCATCACGACCTACAACCCTGTCGACATCCCACGGCAACTCCAGGTCGAGCCCTACATACGCGAAGCGTTCGCCAGGTTCGGGCACGAGGGCGGGACCGCCCTCGATACGACAGTCCACGCTCGACTCGCTAGCCAACCCACCTCCCTGAGGATGCGGGGTCCTTTCACCTTCTACGTGCACCAAACGCCCTTGACCTACCCGGCCAGGGCCTCTGGCTCGCACACGAGCAGGTGTTGCATCTCTTGCTCGTGTCTTCGCTACCGAACTTTCACATTCACCTTGTGCCTGCCGAATCAGTGGTCGCTGACATCCGCGCCGGGTTCACGCTCTACGAACATGACCAACACCGCCCCGTGCTCCACCTCCAACAGCTGACGACAAGCCTCTTCCTGGAAAACGATCGTGACATCACGTTCTACTCCGGGTTGGTAGAACGCATCGCTGATCGGTCTCTCACCCGTCACCAGACTCGTGCCTGGCTCACTGAGCGCATAGGTAACCTCGAACTGAATAACGATCCGGCCCTAGCTTTCGACGAGGAAGCTAGGTAACAAGTTGGTCTCGTGATAAGGCGACCCACGATTCGTTGCTGAGATTGCGGCCGCCGCGCTGCACGGCGTCTCATGCTCCCGTACCCGCTACGTGGGAGGCGAGTCAGCAGGAGCAGCCAACCTGCCTGCCCATCCGGGGTCAGATCCGCGCGTCCTCAAACGCATCGCACGCTCTCGATCCTTACAGTCGGCTCACGATCGAAAGAAGTAGCAGTTGAGCGGGTTTGAACGATAGCCTCCACGTGAGCGAAATCGACAACGACGCTAGAGCGCAAGCAGCAAACCTGGTGAAGCAGCCGAAGGCGGGGGCAGGTTTGCCAGGGGGTCGGCCATCACTTACACCCATCCCGAAATGGGTGATTGCAGTAGGTGTACCAGCCATGCTGGTCGTGTCAGGCGTGGTGGGATGGTACTTACTTACCACGGGAACAACCAGGGATCAGCTTGATGCAATTCGTACCGCAGGAACGCTCGGCGTTGGCTTCGGAGGAGCCGTTGCATTATGGCTTGCGGTCAGGCGGCAGCGTTCCACCGAACTAGACCTCATACAAAAATATATCGCACACGAATTAGCTGAACGGATTGCTACACAAAACGAAATGTCAGCAAATCGCGTGGCAGAACATGCCGAATATGATGCGCGTGAGCGACGACTGACAGATCTCTACCTCAAAGCAGTTGAACAGCTAGGCTCGGATGCGTCGCCAGTCAGACATGGCGGACTCTACGCACTCGAACGAGTAGCTCAAAACAACCCTGCACAGCGTCAAATTATTGTAAACGTTCTATGCTCATATCTTCGCGCCCCATACTCTGCCCCAGGAGAAACTCCGCTCCCTTCCAAGAGTGGAATTCGTAGACCTCTCACACGCAAGACGAGCCGAAATTCAGCAAAAATGCTAAAAGACTTCAGCGAACCACAAAGGCGCAACCCTCTTGACGATCGCGCACGCCAGGAACGAGAAGTAAGATTGACGGCTCAACATATCCTAACGGAGCACCTTAGGCCGGGCGATAACCCAGAAAAATTTGCGGAGACTTTCTGGCAGGATATCGACCTCGATCTGACCGGCGCATATCTTATCGACATTAATCTGAGTCGTGCAGCGGTAAAGAAAGCAGTCTTTACTGGCGCCAAGTTTTCCGGCTTTGCAAATTTCGAATCGGCAAACTTTGAAGAAGCGGCACATTTTCAGGGATCCGAATTTCATGGCCGCGCAAGATTCATAGCGGCACAGTTTTATCAGCACGCAAACTTTTCCGAGAGTAACTTTCACGACAGGACAATATTTGCCGGCACAAAATTTCACAATGCCGCGATCTTTGAGGACGCGAGTTTCAGTGGAGCTACAGTCTTCGATCAAGTGGAGCTTGGCGGTCAGTCAACGTTCAGGCGATCGGAGTTCCACGGCAGCCTAGCCTTTGAGAATGCACATTTTACCGGCGAAGTCAGCTTTGAAGGAGTTAGCTTCTGCGGCGACTTGCACTTCTACGATGCTACCTTTGCCGATGTGGCAGAATTCAACGAGGCAACCTTTAAGAAATCAGCAGAATTTGCTAGCGTTAATTTCAAAAAAGATGCCAGCTTTGCCGACGCAGTATTCAATGGATCGACAGTCTTTGGCTCCGCACTTTTCGGCGAATTTGCAGAATTTGACAACGCATCATTTAAGCGGGATGCCCAGTTCAATGGATCGATTTTTCAAGGCGATGCAAGATTTGGCGAAGTGACTTTCTCCGGGAATGTTGAGTTTGATAACGTAACTTTTCGATCAGATTCATGGTTTGCGGGCGTCAATTTTCATCAAGCGGCGAGATTTGATGCGTCGGAGTTCGGCGAAATTGCAGACTTTAGCAATGCAGCGTTCTCATGGGTTGCCGGATTCAACCTGGTAAAATTCATAGGGCGCGCAGACTTTTCTGGAGCGTATTTCGCAGACGATACTTCCTTCGAAGGAGCCACTTTTGCGAGTAGCGTGGACTTGACCGACGCCAGCTTTGCAAGTGGGCTGCCAACCGAACTTACAGATCATACCTTCGACGAATCAACCGATATGCAGTCCCATGATAATACGTGTTAAATCAGTCAATTCTCGCAGGATAGCGAATACGGTGTGCAATGCGCTGAGACACAAACTGAATAAGCGACCAGGGCTTTCGGCGAGAGATAGGTGCATCCCGCGGCCCGGGGCCAGGTCCACTTGACAATCCAGTCAGAAATTACCCACCCATGCCTGAGGCTCTACAAAGGCACCGGTTGACCTGAGACAGCAGCGCGAGTGTCCTAGCCAGATGACGGCCGAACGGGTGAACCATGCTTCGGGGCGAAACGTACTCCCGTCCGCAGTCGAATGAATTGGCACGGTCGACGCAAACGAGGAGTGGCTATGAAGAGGGAGGCTCGCCTACTCAAGGGCAAGTCACTGGCGTCCCTGATGCTGAGTGTCGAGCATTTCAATCGGCCATGGGATATCGGTCGCACGGACGCGGTACTTATGCTGCTCGACCACGCTTTTGAGATGTTGCTTAAAGCAGCAATCTTGCATCGTGGTGGCCGCATTCGAGATCCAGGAGAGAAGAACACCATTGGCTTTGATCAGTGTGTGCGCCGCAGCTTATCTACGAATAGTATCCGGTTTCTCAGCGAGGAACAGGCTCTGACTCTGCAGGCGATTAACGGTCTTCGGGATGCCGCCCAGCACCATCTTGTCGACATCAGCGAGGCGCACCTCTACCTGCAGGCTCAGTCTGGTATTACGCTGTACCGCGACTTAGCGCGCCATGTGTTCGGCGACGACCTTCATGAGGCGCTGCCGAAGCGGGTGTTGCCGATTGCAACCGTCGCACCAAGGGATCCACTGGCACTTTTCTCCGACGAGATCGCCGAGGTCGCCCGATTGCTTCGGCCGGGCACCCGCCGTGGTGCAGAGGCTGCCGCACGGTTACGAGCGTTGGCGATCGTGGACGGAGCGATGCGTGGCGAGAAGCTCCAGCCCGGCGAGTCGACCTTACGAAAGCTAGGAGCCCAGATTAGTGCTGGCGTCACTGACCTCGACGTGCTTTTCCCTGGTATCGCCGCCGTAGAATTCGTCACCGACGGATCCGGGCCCGCGATTAGCTTGCGAATCGCGAAAAAAGAGGGAATTCCGGTTACTTTGGTGGCAGATGGCGACGCGGACTCAAGCGTTGTCGCAGTCCGCCGCGTATCCGAACTCGATTTCTATAACCTGCGCTTCAGTGGGCTCGTGGATAAGCTGGAGGTGACAACAAATCAGACTACGGCGTTGATTACGTTACTCAAGATTAAAGAAAACGAGGAATATGCTAAGTCGTTCTTCAACACTTGGTGCTACTCTCAGAAGGCACTCATAAGACTCCGAGAGGCGCTGCAGGCGCAGAAACCAGAGGACTGGTGGCGGGAGTACAAAGCACATATGGCAAAAAAGGCGGCTTGACGGCTCCAAGGACTGCCTAGTTTAGGCCGCCGTCGGCTTGTCCAGATATCTGAGTCTATCTACAGACCGACCCTGGCGTGTCGTTGCCTCGTCCGCGCTGTCTCGGCAAAACACTGGGTTTTCAATGCCGCGGGTCTGAGACTGGCGAGATGGCAACTCCTGAACAGTGGTCCGGCATATGCGTTTGGTCTGGAGACGTTACAAGAGCGCAACGGACACCACGAGTTCGAGGCTGTCGCGCACCGAAGAATCGCAAGCAACCTGCTTCCCACCATGAGGCCAGTCAGCGGCGGCGATGACCAGGAACGCGATGCTGTCACGGGTCCAGTTGCAGGCACACGCGCCGCCAGCCATCCGACCTCGCCTCACCTGGACAGCTGGAGCCGTGTGGATAGTGAGCAACTCGCCCCTCGGACACACTTGCACGGGAAATCTCCCGCACCGCAGAGTAACAACCCGGTCGCTCCAGATCTTTGGAGTGTTCCGGGTTTCTCACACCTGCAATTCGACTACACCGGCGGCCTCGACCTGTTCCCCGGCGCGCAAGGCTTCATCGGCGCCGACGAACTCCGCTACGCACGCACACCACGCCCCTCGACGCCGCCATGTACCGGGAACAAGACCTGGCCGCCGCCGGCCGGATCGACTGGCTCGAGGTACCCCGCGGCTATGACCACGACATCTTCGGCGGCGGCAGCGTGACGTTCCTGTCCCTTCCTGGGCACACCCCCGGCACGCTCGGACTGCGAATACGGTTGCCCGACGGCCGTCGAAGAGATCAGCCTCCGGAAACCGATCTGCTCGCGCAGCCGCCCGGACATGACGGTCTGGGTCGACCACGATCCCGGACGCCAGAGTGTTTGCCCCTTGGCGGCCTGCGGCTGACCAAGCCACCGGACGCTGAGGCGACTTGTCCGTGAACCGCCGCAACGTGATCCGGACGGGAAGCCCTCCTGTCCGAGGTCTGAGACGGCGAAGCAGGTGACCTCCCGTCGCGGATCACAGGGCCGCGCCGAGTCCCTGGGTGATCCGGTGTGCCGCCTCCGCGACGGCGCGGCCGTGTTCGTCGAACACCGCCTCGGTCATCCGCACGGTCGGGCCGGACACGGACACGGCACCGATCGGGTGGCCGTCCGCGTCCAGGATCGCCGCGCCGACGGCGACGATGCCGTCACTGAGGCCTTCCTGGTTGAGCGACCAGCCACGGGCCCGAATTTCCGCCAGCCGGGCACGCAGCGCGTCCGGATCGACGATGGTGCGCCGGGTACGTTCTTCCAGGGCGCCACCCTTGAGGTAGGCGTCGACCTCGAGGTCGGTGCATGCCGCCAGATACGCCTGCCCAGTGGCGGAGGCGTTGAGCGGGATGCGATAGCCCAGCGGCAGGAACGCGCGCAGGGGATGTGCGGTGTCGAGCCGCTCGAGAAGCACCAGTTCCCGGCCATCGGCAGCGGCCAGGTGGATGGTCTCTCCGGTGCCGAGCTGAAGCTCGTGCAGGATCGGCAACGCGCGTTCCCTCAGCCCCCCGGCGTCACGCGCCTGGTTCCCGACCGCGAACGCCCGATACGTCAGCTGCCAGCGGGCGGCGTCGTCGGTGCGGCACCACCCGACCTCCTCGAGCGTCCGCAGAGTCCGCTGCACCGTGCTCTTCGGGAGTCCGACGGTGCGAGCCAGTTCGGAGAGGCCGACGGGCTGCGACTCGCCCACCGCCTCCAGCACTTTGATCGCCGAGAGAACGCTGTTCGTCGTCATCCGCTTGACCCTCCTTGCGTGTCCGTCCTACGGTAGCCGCCAGCGGTCCACATAGCGCACCATTGTGCCACACAGTGGACCGATCGGGTGGTGGTACACCAACGGAGGTGCGCACATGACCGTGCAGATCGTGGCGTTGACGATATTCGCGGCCGTGTTCGTGATCGCCGAGATCCGCCGCACGCATATCGGCATCGCGATGTTCGCCGCCGCCGCGGCGATGGGGCTGCTCGCAGGTGTGCCACTCGACGACATCGTCGGCGGCTATCCCATCGACATCCTGATCCTGCTGGTCGGGGTGACGTTCTTCTTCGGGATCGCCAAGTCCAACGGCACGATCGAACAACTCGTCGACCGGGCACTGGTCTTCGCCCGAGGCCGGACCGGAGCGCTGCCCGTGGCCTTCTTCGTCCTCACCGGGCTGATCTCGGCGATGGGTTCCCCGCTCGGCGGCTTGGTGATGGCCCCGATCGGCATGTCGGTGGCACACCGGCGCGGGATCGACCCGATGTTGATGGCGCTCGCGATCGGCACGGGGTTGTCGGCCGGCGGGTTCGCTCCGACTTCCCTGTTCGGCATCGTCACCTGGGGCACCGCCGATTCGGCAGGTATCGAACTCGACCCGCTCGTCCTGTTCGCCGTCGCGATCGGCGTGAACCTGCTCCTGCTCGGGGCGGCCTACCTGATGTTCGCCGTCCGAGGCGAACGGCGCCCCCTGCCCTCGGACGGCAACGAGGCCATCGACATGGCCGAGACCGGTGACCCGGGCAGGATCGCGCCGCTGCGGACAATCCACGTCATCACCGCCTTTGCCGTGCTGGGTCTGCTCGCCGTGGTCGTCGTACTCGCGGTGCGGGACAGCCGGCCCGACGTCGGCGTGCTCGCCTTCGGGTTCGGCGCGGTCCTCGCGCTGATCGACCCTGAGAGCGGCAGGACGGCGCTCAAGGAGATCGACTGGTCGACCGTGCTGCTGGTGGGCGGAATCATCACCTACGTCGGTGTCCTGCAGAAGATCGGCGCCATCGACCTCCTCGGCGACCTCGCCGCCGGTCCGAGCGCGCCGATCTTCGCCGCACTCGTGATCTGCGCGGTAAGCGGTCTGGTGTCGGCCTTCGCCTCCACGACCGGCATCCTCGCCGCCCTGGTCCCGCTCGCCATCCCCCTTGTTCAGCACGGGGATCTGCCGGGCTGGGCGCTGATCTGCGCGCTGGCCCTCTGTTCCTCCATTGTGGACATTTCCCCCTTCTCGACGGTGGGTGCGGCGCTGGTCGCGACCACCGTCGATCCCGAAGCACGGCCCCGCATGACCGCATTGCTGACCAGATACGGCCTCACCATGGTCGTGGTCGGGCCGGTCGTCCTCGTCGGCGTGCTCGTGTTGCCCGCGATGGCGCTCTGACCACCCCAAGAAAAGAAGCCGGAGATCCCGTTGTTACTCACCTCGCTTGTTTCAGGACAGGACCTTGAGCGCGCCGTCGTCGTCGGGGACGAAGCACTGTCGAGGTCCGAGCTGGTCGATCGGGCCGGCCGGTTCGCGGCCGCGATCCCCGGCACTGGGCCGATCGCGGTCCTGGCGACGCCGACGATGGACACAGTCGTCGCCGTGACCGGCTGTCTACTCGCCGGTGTACCGGTGGTGCCGGTCCCCCCGGACTCCGGTCCCGCGGAGCTGTCCCACATGATCCGCGACTCGGGTGCGACGGCCTGGTCGGGCGACCTCCCGCAGTGCGTCGATCTGCCGACGATCACTCCCGGCCGAACCCCGATCGCGCCGCGAGCCGTCGATCCGGAGCGAACGGCGATGCTCGTATACACCTCCGGGACGACAGGTGCGCCGAAGGGCGTCCAGCTGTCCGGCGCCGCGATCGCCGCCGGACTGGATGGCCTGTTCACCGCATGGGACTGGACTCCGGACGACACCGTCGTACACGGTCTGCCACTGTTCCACGTCCATGGCCTCGTTCTGGGTGTGCTCGGCTCGCTGCGGCGGGGATCCCGTGTCGTGCACACGGTGGCCCCGCGGCCCGAGCGGTACGCAGCTACCGGCGGCACCATGTACTTCGGCGTCCCGACCGTGTGGAACCGGATAGCGCAGGACCCTCGGTCGGCGCATGCCCTGCGCAAGGCCCGGCTGCTGGTATCCGGGAGCGCGCCCTTGCCGTCCCCCTTGTTCGAAGCCATCGCGGAACTGACCGGGCAGTCGCCGGTCGAGCGTTACGGCATGACCGAAACCATGATCACGGTGAGCGCGCGGGCGTCCGGCGAACGGCGCGCCGGCTGGGTCGGACTACCGATTCCCGGTGCCGAGACTCGTTTGATGTCACCTTCGGAGGACGACGCGGGTCCGGTCCCGGACGACGGCCGAACCGTCGGCGCGCTCCAGGTCCGCGGCCCGATGCTGTTCAGCGGCTACCTCGGCCGACCGGACGCCACCGCGGAAGCCTGGACCGATGACGGCTGGTTCCGTACCGGCGACCTGGCCGTACGCGATCCCGGTGGCTTCCACCGGATCGTCGGACGCGAGTCCACCGACCTGATCAAGTCCGGCGGGTACCGCATCGGGGCGGGCGAGATCGAGGCAGCACTGATGGACCACCCCTCGGTCGTCGACGTCGCGGTGGTCGGAGTCCCGGACCCCGACCTCGGCCAGAAGATCATCGCCTTCGTGATCAGTCCCGATCGTGACGGCCAAGCCCTCATCGATCACGTCGCCCACCGCCTGTCCCGGCATAAACGGCCACGCGAGGTCGTGTTCCTCGACGAACTACCGCGCAACCAGATGGGCAAAGTGGTGAAACAGCGGCTGAGCCTGCCAGTATCGCGACGCCGTAGGCAATGAGCAATCGGGCCGGCTGACCGGACTTCCGGGTGATCTGACGGACGTCTTCGCAAATGCTGTGGTGTATGTGCAGCGGTCCGGTCCGTGCGAACCCGGTGAGCCGGCCTCAGCCGCCGCGGTGTGTCGCCGCCGCTTCCCGCGCGATGTCGGCGTAGCGGGGAAAGATGGTTGGCATGGCCTCGCCGTGGTCCTGTTCGTACAGCGCCGCCCAGCATCGGGCGACGAGCTCGCGGGCCTGGGCTCCAGCCCAGGGCCGGGGCAGGAATTGAGGTGGCAGCAGCGGGTCGGGTTCCATAGCGCGGGTGAGTTCGGCCGCCAGTTCGACGGCCGTCGTGACGAGCTCGGCAGAGGAGAGCTCGACGGGACCGGTGAGTCGTCCGAGGCGGGACTCGGCTATGCGGCCGAGGCGGTGATACCGGTCCGCGATTTCTCGCTGAGGCCAAAGACGACGGGCGAGTTCGACCGGGTCTCGGGTATCGCCCTTGCGCAGATCCGTTGTGCTCAGAAGGGAAAGCGTGTCCAGGACGCCGAGCCTGCCCGCTGCCTCTTCGACGTAGGGCTCCCAGGCATTGGCGCTGACGTACAGTCCATTTTGGAGGGAAGCGCCGCCGAGGTGTACAAGAGTGTCGCGCAGGGCGTCCCGGGCCTTGCGCGCGGATTCGGGCACCGCGAAGGCGGCCAAATGCCAGACTCCGTCCCAGGGCTCGAGCCCGGCGTCCTGACGGAACGCGTGGCGCAGAAACTCCGCGGTGGGGCCGAACGCGTCCGTGGTGTCCGCGGTGGCGTGCAGCAGCGCCTTGCGGCCGCGGCCCTGGTGCGTGAAAGCGCCCTCGGCCACGAGACGTTTGATGCACAGCCGTACCTGCTGATCGCTCATACCGAGGGTCGCGGCGACGGTGTACAGCTCGTCCGCGTCGACCGTGCCGTCCTCCCGGACGAGCGCGTGCACGAGCATGCGAGTGGGAACCTCGACGTGATCGGTCACTGTGCCGGCAATCCTTTCGGCGCGACGCCGCGGCACATGGTCGTCACCGCACCGAATCCCAGCAGCCTACGCAGATAGGGCGTGCGTGTGGTTCTTACCGTCGCGAAGCCGAGCCGTTCATACAGGGCCTTGGCACGCGGGTTGGTGTCGATCACGTCCAGCCTGATCTCCCGGCAGCCCCGCTCGGCCGCGATGGCGGCCAATTCCTCGACGAGCAGACTGCCGATACCGTGGCCGCGAGAGCCTGGATCCACGGCGATGCCGGCCACCACAAGCCGCCCTCGTTTCGGGCGGTTTTCGAACAGGGCGAGTAGCGCAAGCCGGTACAGCCCGCGTATCCACCCATAGGTGCGCAGCACGGCGATGACCGCCCCCTTGGCGGGTTTCTGGCCGCCGAGCTGATACTCCGCGAAAGCGACCAGCTCTCCTCCGGCGAACGCGCACACCGCGCGATCGGTGTCAAGGCGGGCGGCGAGGAAGGGCACCGCCTTATCCGGCGGGTTCAGCGCCGGGCCGAGTTTGCGGCCGAAGGCGCCCCAGCACAGCTCGGCCGCCCGCCGCTCGGCTCCGGCGGGAACGCTCCGCCGCAGCGTCACCGGCCCGCTGCCGGTGTCCGTCTCCTCCGCCGCCATGCCATGGCCCCTTTCTCACCGCACCCGAAAACTATCACTTGATCACCGGTCGTACACGTATCGATAGGTTCATGCTACGGTGCGCTAGCTATCGCATACAAGTCGGTCGTTTCAATTTCGATAGATTGGTGAACGGGTGCGCAGGCGCAAGTGGCTCTGGGTGTCGTTGGTGTCGGTGATGCTGCTGATGGTCGGCGCCGGTGGCTGGATCATCTACCAGAACGATTACGACCTCGCCGAGGAGCGGGTGACGATCACCGGCGGAGCGCAACCATTGAATGGGGTCCTCGCCCGACCGGCCGAAGGAAAGGGCCCGCACGGTCTGGTCGTGTTCGTCCACGGGGACGGGCCGGCCAACGCCACCCACGACACCTTCTACCGGCCGATCTGGGAGGCAATGGCCAAGGCCGGCTACGCGACCCTGTCGTGGGACAAGCCCGGCATCGACAGTGCGCCCGGCAACTGGCTGAACCAGAGCATGCAGGACCGCGCCGACGAGACCCTCACCGCGATCGCCTGGGCCAAGACCCAGCCTGGCATCGACCCTCAGCGGATCGGCCTGTGGGGCGCCAGCCAGGCGGGCTGGGTCATGCCCAAAGCCGCCCGGCAGTCGCCCGACGTCCGCTTCATCATCGCCGTGGGGCCCGCGATCAACTGGCTCCGGCAAGGGCGCTACGACCTGCTCGCCGGAATGCGAGACCGCAACGCACCAGCCGAAGAGGTCGCCGCCGCGGTCGCCAAGAGCGACGCGAACCTGCGTGCCCTGCAAAACAGCGAGACCTTCGAGCAGTACCGGGCCGCGGGCGGCGATGTCACCGGCCTGTCCCCGGACCGCTGGGCCTTCAACCGCCGCAACCACACCTCCGACGCGTCCGAAGACCTGGCCGCCGTCCGAGTACCGGTGCTGCTGATCCTCGGCGGGCGCGACATCCACGTCGACAGCGACGACACCGAGGCCGGGTACCGGAAATTCGTCACCGGGCCGGGCCGGCTCGAGGTCAAGCGCTACGCGGACGCCACCCACAACATCGTCCCCAAGGACATCGAGGACTCGGAACTCAAGAGCACATTCCTCGCGATCGCCGCGCCGCGCTCACTGTTCGCCGCGGGCTACCTCGACGATCAGCAAAAGTTCCTGACATCGATCGGCAGGCCCTGACAACGCGATGAATCCACCGGAATCGCCGAGTGCGCGGATCAGATCGTGGTGACCACTTCCTTCAGGGACGATCGTTGACCCATGCCTTGACCTTGCCCGTCGACCGATACCGGATGACGAGGTGGCTGTAGTTGACGTAGTTCGGATCGGTCTTCGCGAGGTCCCATGGGCCCGGCCGGTCCGAGGCGATCCTTCCGCCGGCCTGGACGGTTTTCCCGTTGGAGCCGGCTCCGGCTGGGGTGTCGTCGACGAGACTGATGCCGTCGAGGGTGACAGTCCGGCCGAAGGCGGAGGAGATCCTCAGATAGCGGTGCCCGTTGACGGGGACGTGCAGTTCCCCCCACTCGTCCCCCGTGGCCTCACCGACGTCGCTGCTCATGTCTTCGTCCTCTCCGTTC
Source organism: Amycolatopsis sp. NPDC052450 (assembly GCF_044547565.1). Taxonomy (NCBI): domain Bacteria; kingdom Bacillati; phylum Actinomycetota; class Actinomycetes; order Pseudonocardiales; family Pseudonocardiaceae; genus Amycolatopsis; species Amycolatopsis sp. NPDC052450. The sequence goes on from NZ_JBIUAQ010000027.1 coordinate 61,928, forward strand.
GTGGGGATAGGTAAAGGGTTGGCCGCGTGATGGCGCATCCAGGCGCTGTCGATCCCGACAGGGTCGGGTTTCCTGCCGACGGGCACGCAGACGTCCTTGTGCCCGGCGTACCGGTCGGTGCCTCGGGACATGTAGCGCAAGACCGCACCGGTCAGCCTCGGGTAGCAGTCCAGCTGCGCCGGTGTCCAGACGCCCGTTCCGGCGCTTTCCGCTTCGATACCGAGGAATTCGTCGTTGAGGTCGATGAACCCGGCCCAGCGGGAAGCGCCGGCGTGGTACGCGCATCCGGCCGCGATCACGTAGATCGTGCCGTTGCGGCCGAGACCGTAGTTGGCGAGCGGGCCGGCAAGGTCGGAACGGCCGTTGGTGACGATGCCGAGGCTCGGGTAGTCGCCGGGCGCGGCCGCCGAAGTAGCGGTGTGGTGGCCCACGACGCCTTCGACGCGACGCATGCCGCCGTGGCCGCGGGCGCGCCAGCCCGCGATCTCGACGACGGGGTAGCCGGTGCTGCGTGCCGCATCAGCGAGCCAGGGAACGTACATCCGTCAGTCCTCCAGCTCGTCGTAAGCGCCGGCAACCGCTTCGGTGTCCGGCGCGTCCGGAGCTGCGATCCGTCTGACGAGCGCCGCCCGGGCTTCGGCCACCGTCTTCGGCGGCAGCCTGCCGGAATCCCACCCCTCGGCGTCCCATTCCTCCGGCGTCCGGATCGGAGGCGCGTCCGGGTCGCCGGGAAGGTGGAAGACCGCGCCCTCGAGGAGCTCGGCCGCGCGGCTCCACTCGGATTCCCGCGCGTCGGTGTACGCGAGCCGCTGCAGATCGTCTTGTGGCGATTTCATCTGCGGTTCCTTCTCCTGTCAGAGGGTCGGGAGAAAGCGGATGGTCGGCACCGGTGGCGGACAGCTCGCGACGACGTCCTCATCCGACGACACAACGCTCATCCTGTTTTCATTCAGCCATTCACGCAGGGCCGTTTCGCCGGAGGCGGTTTGCCGCACCGGTGTCAGCTCGTCGGCTTTTCCTTGACCGGTGCTTGACTTTCTCATTATCCAGAGAGGTGAGGCCGGTCGCAACGCCTCCTGACCAGCTCCCCCACGGCATTACTCACGTTCTTTTCGAAATCCAGTGTTCTCCAGGTGGATTTCTCGGAAATCGGATCCGGGCGGCTCCGCAGATCGCCGGAAACAACACCGTCGCCGCGATGACGAATTGATCGTGAGCGCAGCCTGAGTAGAACGGCTGCGGGCGCACCGCCGAGCAGAGTGCGGTAATTCCGAGCGGGATCACAACCTGGTCGCCGATCGCGTGGTGACGCCACGGTGACGGGTGGATCGCGCGGGGACAACGCGTCGAGTGCGATCGTTTTGGTGCGCTCCAGCCAGCCGACAAGAGAGGCCGCGTCGGATGCCTGTACCCGTGAAGACGCGCACAGTCGCGCCCGCGGCGCCGACGACCGCGTTGTCGCCTGAGGTGGATGTCGCACGCCCGCGGATCCCCTCGGGCGGCACGGCGATGGTCCCTGGTTCCGCGAGTGTTCTGGCAGCGCGGCTACAACTCGGGAACGCGGCCGCCTCCGCGCTGAAGAACGTGCCGCGCGGCGCGGAGCCAGGGCCGTGGGCGGGCCGGCTGTTGCTGGCAGGCCAGGAGCTGGTCGGCAACCAGGCGGTCGCTTCCCAGGCAGCCGCCACTCCCGCGAAAGCACCGCGAACACCGGTCAGGAAACCGAAGCCCACTCCTCCGAAAACGAAGGCACCACCCGCGCCGGCCCCTGACCCGAAGGCGCTGAAGGGCAAGGAGAAGGCGGAGCCAAGGGACAAGGAAGCGAAGAAGAACGAGACGGGTCCCCGGTCACCAGGAGCAGACCCGAAGTTCCAAGCGCTGAAACAGGACGTCCGCGCGAAGAAACGGCGGATCGGATCGAGTCACCCGCCTGCGGCGTCGGAGGCAGGCGCGGCACAGGACGCGTCGGTGCCGCCTGCCGACGACCGGGAAGCGCGTGGCAAGGCGGCGCACGCCGAGGACATGAACGCCGCGCAGCCCAAGGAGTTCGACAAGGCCGCGTTCGTGAAGGCGGTTCAGGACGCGATCGCGAAGCGGGCGCCCAAGAACCTCGACGAGGCGGACAAGTTCGGCGACTCCGGCAAGGCCGACGAGGTCAAGGCGGAAGTCAAGGGCGAGGTCGACACGGGCAAGGAGGACTCGGCACGGGACATCGCGGACACGACCGCGGCCACGCCCGAACCGGCACCGGACGCGAAGGCGGTCGTGCCCCTCGCGCCGGACAAGATGCCGGCCAAACCGGGTGCCCCGAACGCCGCGCAGGCGGCACCCGGCACGCTGCCGCCGTCGGTGACGGACATGTCGGCGGGGCCGGCGAAGATCGAGGGGCAACTGGACGCGGCGGGCGTGACCGAGCAGCAGCTGTCGTTCAAGAACGCACGCGAACCCGGATTCGACAAAGCGGTCAAGGACAAGAAGGCGATGGACGCCCATTCCGCCACCGCCCCCGGCGAGTTGCGTGCGGGCGAGGCGCGGGAGGTCAACAAGGTCAAAGCTTCGGCGGCGGTCAAGGGCGCGGCCGCCATGAACGCCATTCACACGCGGCGCAAGCGCACCGGCGACGACCTCACCACCGGCAAAACCGGCTACAAGGAGCAGGACCAGGACAAACGGACCCAGGTCACGGCGCTCCTGCAGAAAGTCTTCGACAAGACCAAGTGCGATGTCGAGAAGATCCTCTCCGAGCTGGACAAGACCGTCGACGAGCAGTTCGGCACCGAGGAGAAGCGTGCCAGGGACAGGTTCACCCAAGAGCACACCGACGGCATGCGCGAGTACAAACGCAAGCGCTACAGCGGACTTCTCGGGAAGGGCCGCTGGGTCAAGGATCTGTTCGCCGACCTCCCCGAAGAAGCGAACCAGATCTACATCCGTGCGAAGGACAACTACCTGACCGCGATGAACGGTGTCATCAACAACATCGCCGACACCGTCGAACGCGAACTGCGCAAGGCCAAGGACCGGATCGCCGACGGCCGCAAGGAACTCAAGGACGCCGTAGAGAAGCTCCCCAAGGACCTGCGGGCGATCGGCCGCGAGGCGGCGGGCGAGTTCGACGGCCAGTTCGACGAGCTCAAGGACTCGGTCAACGACAAGGGCACCGCGCTCGTCGACACTCTCGCCACGAAGTACACCGACGCGGTCAAGGCTGTCGACGAGGAGATCGCGGCGGAGAAGGAGAAGAACAAGGGCCTGGTGTCGAAGGCGGCCAGCGCGATCGCCGGCGCCATCAACACCATCAAGGAACTCGGACGGCTGTTGCTGGGCGTCCTGCGCAAGGCGGCGACCGCGATCGGCGCGATCCTCAAGGACCCGATCGGCTTCCTCGGCAACCTGGTCACCGGCGTGGGCGGCGGCCTGAAGCTGTTCATGAAGAACGCGGGACGGCACCTGCAGCAGGGTGTGCTGGCGTGGCTGCTCGGCACCGGTGTCGCCGCGGGTCTTCAGCTGCCGACCACGTTCGACGTGCTGGGCATCCTGGTGCTGATCGCCGGTCTGCTCGGGCTGTCGTGGCCCAACCTCCGCGAGCGACTGGCCCGCAAGGTCGATCCGCGCGCCATGACCGCGGCCGAAGCGGGCGCCGACGCGATCCCGATCGTCGTGGCGGCCAAGAAACGCGGCATCCCGGGGTTGTGGTCCGATCTGAAGTCCCGTGTCGGGGACCTGAAGAAGGACCTGATCGGCAAGCTGGTGTCCTACCTGCTGCCGACCATCATCATCGCCGGCATCACGTGGATCGTGTCGCTGTTCAATCCCGCGTCGGCGTTCATCCGCGCCTGCAAGATGATCATCGACATCATCCGGTTCATCGTCACCCAGGGCCGCCAGATCATCGAGTTCGTCAACACGGTCCTCGACGCGGTGATCGCGATCGCCCGCGGCGGCACCGGCGGCGTCCCCGCACTGGTGGAACGCGCGCTGGCCAAGTCGATCCCGGTCCTGATCGGCGCGCTGGCCGCGATCCTCGGCATCGGCGGCATCGCGGGCAAGGTCAAGCAGATCTTCCAGCAGCTCGCCCGTCCGGTGAACCGGGCCATCGACTGGGTGATCGACAAGATCACGGGCCTGCTGAAGAAGCTGTGGGCCAAGCTCAAGGCGAAGTCCGGCAAGCGGAAGAAGCCCAGGCCTGATCGGGACCGCGACCCGCGCAGGCCACGCCGCCACCCCGACCGGCGCGGGCCCGAACGACGGCCCGGCCGCCGTAAGACCCCGCGCCGCGACAAGCGTTCGGACAAGGCCAAGGCACGCGCGCTCGACGCCGCGATCCGCGACGCGACGCGCCTGTTGCGGGCGGAGGAGGCGACGCCGAAGTTCGTGCAGGCTGGGCTTCCTGACATCAAACGGCGGCACCGGCTCACCTCGATCAAGCTGAGGAAGCGCGGCGAGGACGACTACTCGATCCGGGTATCCATCAACCCGTCGGAGGAGACACCGCAGGTCGAACTGACGCTCGACGACTTCCCTTACGAGCTTATGAAGGCCGAGGGCGCGTTCACGATCAAGCGGCGCGAGGGCTCCTTTGTGCAGCTGAACCCGAACATCATCCCGATGGAAGGGCTCGACCAACGCACCGGCTTCGTCGTCACCATCGCGACGATCCCACCAGAGGTACAGAAGAAGCCGGACATGGCCGTGCGATACCTCACGAAGGCGTGGGCGGCAGGCACCGAGGACATGCCCTCGGCCCGGATCGCCGTCGTAATCGGCATCAACTCCCTCGAACGTCTCGACGCGAACAAGGGCAAGGGCGCCATCACCTCGGCCATCGCGGCCATCGACAAGAGGCCCGACCTCCTGATGGCGCTCTTCGGGTTCGTCTGGACCCCCAAGTGGTTCAACAAGAAGACGCAGAAGCCGGCCCGTTTCTCCGAGGTGCGCAGGAAGTACAACAAGCTGAAGAGAGAGAAGCCCGCGCTGGCACAGCAGGCGGAGAAGCAGGAAGCGGGAACGGAGCTGCGGGACAAGGAAGCCCTGCCGTACGGCCTGTTCCGCCAGGAAGTGCTCGCGTCCCCCTACGTCGAGCGGGCGGCCCGCGCCCTCGCGAAGGTCAACGAGGTCGTGCACATCATGGGACAGGACGCCGACACCGGTGTGGTCGCCAAGAACATGATGGGAGTGGCAGCCGCATACGCACAGATCCTCGAAGACGTGGAGCACCACCCGACGATGGTGATCGGCGGCTACCGCTTCGGCGGGTTCAAGTGGAAGCGGGGCGACGCCAGGCGCAAGCGGCAGCTCACTCTTTGGTCCAACGAGGTGGACCGCGCGATCCGGGTCGCGATCGGGCAGTTGCACCCCCGGATGCTCTACCCGACCGAACCGAACATGCTGATCAAGGCGCTGGACAGGAGCCACCTCGATGGCATCTTCGACGAAGCCCGAGTCAAGGGGCTGCTCAAGGTTCAGGGATCGCTGTACGGCATCGGCCACGCCGAGGGCCGGTTCCTGCGCAACAAGCTGATCGAGGTCTTCGGCGCCACGTTCACCATCGAGTTCTTTCCCGAGACGAGCACGGTGACGAGCGCGGCACCCGGGGACATCAGCCGCGGCCTCGAACGGACTCCGGCCGACGTCGAAGCGGCCTCACGGCGACGGATGCGTGACTACGTGGACGGCCAGGTGATCGAGCGCAAGGTCCGGGTCGCTCACCGCGCCTACGCGCTGATAGTCCAATCGCAGACCATGGCCAGCGCCATGAACCTCGCGCGGGAGCTAACCCTGGCCAACCCCGTACTTCGGGCACTGGACAAACGTGCCAGAAACGAATTCCAGAGCAAGTTACGAAAGGCCATCTTCAACCACGTCGAGGACGCCGTCCTGCTCATGACCGACAAGCCACGCCTCACGGCCGGCAGCCCGGAGGTCCAGCGGATTCTGAACAAGCTCCACGCGGAAGCGGATAGGATCGCGGGCACCGCGGTCGAGGAGGGAAGTCCGCGGGAGATGACCGACACGATCCGGCTGGCGGAGGAGATCGCAGACCGGATCATCAACGCGATGACCGCCAACGAGCTCAAGAGCCTGTGGGACCGGCTGCATCGCCTGCTCGACCGGATCACGGGCGAGCAGAACCAGGGCGGAGGCGGTGGGTCATAACCGAAGAACAGCTCGACAAGCTCCGCGTGGACGCGGCTCGCGGCGACTATCCCTCGATGGCTCGCCTGGCCCTTGCTCTCTACGAGGCCGGACACAGCCCGCGCGAGGTCATTCGCGAATGTTACGGCGTCGGGTTCCCGAGCGAGTTCTTCATCGTCGCCGACGCGGCGCCGAAGCTGATGTTTCAGTACACCGTGCGGCCATGGATGCTTGCCCGGCCACTTGACCGTGGCGGGCCACTCCAGACCGACGCTCCGATGGACAGTCTCGACGGGAAGGTCCTGGCCCGCGATCCGGACCTCGTGCCACTGGGCTGGTGCCTCGGCGAGGACGAAGGCACAGACGACGAGCAAGGTCTCGCCAACCAAATCCTCTGCTATCGGCGCAGCGAACTCGAGGTCGGCCGGTCGACCATCTTCGGCATCGACTTCTCGGCTGATCAGGAGGATCCGATCACGCCCCGCGGTGACTCGCTTCTGGCCGCACTCCTCAAGCACCACGTGGCGAACGCAGACTGGGTGAGATGGGAAAGGCGCCGGACAGCCGGCCACAGCGGTGGCGGACTGGACGACGAGGATGTCCAGGTTGCGAACCAGTACGTCACGATCATCGAGGAACTGCTGCGCCAGGTCGCCTGACCGGGCGCCTCATCGCCCCGGAGTGCTTTCCTTCTTCGGTACAGCCATCGGGATGGTCCGGATCGCCGCCCCGGCGACCGCTGCGTTCCCCACCCGGTCCTGGCCAGCGGCGAACGTCGATGCCACGTGGGAAGGGACCGTCTTCGACTGTGAGTCCATCGCGGTCTTCGCGGCCTGGGCGTTGCCCACCACCGCCGGCACGAGCACCAGCGGCTTCTTGCCGCGGTCCGACGCGGCGGCGATGCGGAGTTCCCGCGCGGTCACCGGGACGGCCGGTTGGTGTTGCGGGGGTAGCAGTTCGGTCATCGGCGATCACCCCGTGCCCCGTTGTCGGCGAGTAGTTCGGCATACGACCCCAGCTCCGATGGGCGGAAGAGTCTCGCCTCGCGCTGGAACTGGCGGGAGATGCCCTTCACGACGTGACGCATGCTGATCTCCGGGCTGTCGCTGTCGGCGGCGGTCAGTGCGGCCGCTCGTGCCACCGAAGTGATGCCCGCGCCCGTCATGTCGAGGCGGCAGAGCGCTTCCAGGTTGATGTCGGCCGACAGCGGGGCCTCCGGCGGGAACGCCTGCTGCCAGAGGCGGCGGCGTTCGGCGACGCCGGGCCTCGGGAAGTGGACGACGAACTGGAAGCGGCGGGTGAACGCGGAATCGATGTTCTCCTTGAGGTTGCTGGTCAGTATCACCAGACCGTCGCTCGCTTCCAGGCGTTGCAGCAGGTAGCCGACTTCCAGGTTGGCGTAGCGGTCGGTGCCGTGCTTCACGTCGCCGCGTTTGCCGAACAGGGCGTCCGCCTCGTCGAACAGCAGTACCGCGTGGCTGTCCTCGGCCTGTCGGAACACCGCCTCCATGTTCTTTTCCGTCTCCCCCACCCATTTCGACACCACCTGCGCCAGATCCACCTTCAACAGCTCCAGCCCCAGCATGCCGGTGATCACCTCGGCCGTCATCGTCTTCCCGGTGCCGGGTTCGCCGGTGAACAGCGCCTTGATGCCGCCGTGCGTGGTGCGGCGGGCGAAGCCCCACGACTCGGCGATCCGTGGCCACGCGCGCGCCGCCGACGCGATCTCGGTGATCTGGTGTGTCTGCACCGCCGGGAGGACCAGGTCCTCGCGGGTGCGGCGCGGGATCACCGACTGGACGGCGCTGCTGGTGCGGCCGCGGGTGACGGTGGCGATCGCCGGTTCGACGTGCGCCGCGATCCGGTCGTCGCCGGTGAGCTGGGCGTCGACGTCGGCGACCGCCGCGACGGCGCGGAGTTCACCGGCGGTCATGCGGTAGCGCGCCGCGTAGTCGGCGACGGTGTCCGGGTCGAGCAACGGGAACGCGTTTCGCCACATCTCCTGCCGTTCCGGAAAGCCTGGGGCCGGGATGGTCAGTTCGGCATACGTGCGCGCGGCCAGCAACGCCGGCGGCCGCCACGGGTTGACGCCGGTCAGGCACACCGGCACGCGAGACCTCAGCAGGGCGTCCTCCTGGTGGACGGGATCGTCGGTTCCGAGCCACAGGATCGCGTTCAGTGCCGCCGCCGTACGAAGGTCGGCGGCCGGGTCGGAGGTCATGCGCCGCAACGGCCTTCCCGCCGCGCGCGCCAGCGCCTGTGCGGCGTCGAGCTGACTGTCCGGTGGGCAGCCCCACAGGCCGACCAGGTCGACGTCGCCCGCGCCCAGCGCCTCACCAAGCCGCATCAGGCGGTCCGACGACAGGTACGGGGGTGGTACCCGCGAGTCCGGTCGCGGCACCTCGCCCGGGTCGTGGCCCAGTAGTCCGACGTCGCCGCCCCAGCCCATCAGGAACTCGAAGACGCCCTCCCCCAGCGCCAGTTCCTGCGGCTCGCCCCGCAGCAGACCGGACCGGCGCAGCGTTCCCGACGCGCCGAGTCTCCGGCGCAGCGCCAGCCGGGACGCCGGCGTCCTGGCGCCAACGGTGACCAGCAGTTCCACGCTCGGGGCGCGGCGGTTCAGGTTGTCGACGATGTAGGCGTAGATCCGCTCGTACGCCACGTCCAGTTCCGGGATCGCCACCAGCAGCAGCGCGTCCTGGTCCTGCCGGGTCAGGCCGAACCGCGTGGCGAGCGCGTCCAGCGGCAGGGTGGCCCCGCGCGCCGCGGCGAGACGGCGCAGGTGCTGCTCGGACTCCGAGTCCCCGTCAAGCGCCTCCGGCGGCTCGGTCATCGCCTCGGTGAACGCGTCGACCCGGCCCAGCAGCGCGCCGACCTGGTCGTCGGTGACGCAGAACGGGGTCAGGTCGGGACGGGTGAGCGCGGCGGCCTCGCGCGTCTGGCCGTCGACGGCCGCCCGCAGCGCCTGGTGCAGATCCGCCAAGCGGACGCGAAGGTGTTCGATCGCCAGTCCCCCCATGTCAGCCCCCGGAAAAGGTCAGGGTCCGGCCATCGAGCCAGACCACGTCGTGGACGTCGGTGAGCGCGCCATGCCGCAGCAGGTCCGCGTGACGGCGGCCCAGCGGGAGCCGGACCTGCACCGCGCCGGCGCCGTATCGGACGGTCGCCTCGAGGTCGGCGAAGCGCGTGAGCGCCGCCACCGGATCGGTCGTTTCCCTGTCCCGCCACAGCATCCAGCCGATCATGCCCAAAGCGACGGACGCGGCCAGCGCCACGCCGCGGTCCAGTGTGTCACCGTTGTCACGGAGCACTGCCCGGCGCGCGGTGAACAGCTCGCCCGCCAGTTCGGCGACGCGATCGGCGTACGCGGGCAGTGCGGCGGCGAGCCCCGGGCCCGCGCCACCCGATGTCCATAGTGGACTCCGCCAGGGCAGACGGGTCACCGGGTCACCGCGCAGCGGGCGCACGTCGGTCACGAACGCCACGCCGGCCGACACGAGGTCCCGCAGGCAGTCCACCGGCAGCGGGCTGTCGCATACGGCCACCGCCGGACGGCCGCAAGCCACCCAGTGCGGCAGCAGGCCCGCGACGTCCCGCGTCCACGCGATCGGGAACATGCCCCGCGCGTCGACCAGCAGCAGGCCGCCGTCCACTCCCGCGATCACGAGCGGCTCGGCCGGGTCGTGACCGCGGCACACACTCAGCGCCAGCACACCGTCCAGTACCGGCAGCGCCTGACGCACCCGCCGGGCGAAGACCCCCAGATCGGGTACGGACTCGAGTCCCGCGAACGCGGCGGCGGTGGCGTGGTCCGCCGGCGTCCGGCGCCAGCCGCGTTCCGGGGTGCCGAGCACTTTGTAGGCCAGTGCCGCGGCGAACAGCGGCGCCTCGCCGAGCAGGTCCGCCCCGGCGAGCGCGGGCCCGAGCGCGTCGAGGTAACCGGTCCGGGCCAGCGGGCCGGCGAGCAGGAACGGCAGCGCGCCGCACACCCGCGTCTCCCCCGCCGTCACCGAGCCGGGAAGTGCGACGGCGACGGTCGTGGGCAAGTCGGTGTCCGAGCGGTCGGCCGTCGTCCCCGGATCCGGCTCGGCCGGCGAACGCAGGAGTCGCCGGAGCTCGGCCCGCGTCGGCTCCAGTGCCTCCGGTGGCTCCGGCGCGACCGCTGTTCGTCGCGCCAGCTCCGCGACGATCGCCTCGAAGACCGTGCCGTCCGTCTCTCGCTGCCCGTCCTCCAGCAGGGCGGCGGCCGCGTAGGCGACGAACACCGGATCCGGAAGCAAGGCCAGCAAAGGCGCCAGTTCCTCGCGTTCGGCGAGTTCGGCGAACAGTGCCGCCACGTCGCGGACCGGAACCGTTGCCACGGCGGGCTCATCCTCCAGTCCCGTGGACCCGGCGGGCTCGATCACGGCAGGCTGGACGGCGACGCCGGTGCGTGCGGAGACGAAAGCCGGTCTGTCGTGGCTCCGCCCGCCCAGCCGGACGGTGACGCGGACGGGCTCGGTGATCTCCACGTCCGGACCGTCTTCGGCCAGGTGCTCCGCGAACTGCTCGGCCAGCAGCTCCGGCAACGCCTCCATCGCCTGCCGCACGAGGCTCCGCGGGTCGGGTCCCCAGCTCCACCCACCGCGCCGGACCACGTGCACCACACACCGGTGCACGATGATGCCGTCCGCGATGGGGGTGGTCACGGTTTCGTCACCGCCTCCAGCCGTCCCGCCCAGCCGGCGACCAGCACCAGCACGCCGTGCGGTCCACTGTCGACGGACACCGGCAGCGTGACGGACTTCTGGCCCTCGGCGATCGCCCCCGCCAGCACCCTGGTCTCCGCTCCGTCCGACACCAGCGCCATCACCGGAGTGTCGCGCGTGTTGTCGGCGGACGGCACCGTGACGGTGAGCCCGACGGCGTCGAAGGCGAACTTGTCGATCCACGGCCTGAGCTGCCGCAGGGCCGGCTTCGCCACCATCACCGAGCCAGGGCCCTCGACTTGCTCTACTCCGAAGGCCAACGGGTCGGTGAACGCGCCGGGTTCGTCGTCGGCCGCGAGAGCCGTGAGTTGCCGGTCGCGGAGCGTGAGAACCGCCGTCTTCCCGGCGCCGAGCGTCACGCGCAGCGGCAGCGCCGGGCCGATGAGCGCGCTCACCTCGACAGGCGCCGGCGTACCGGTCACGCCGACCGCGCCGACGACGTGGCCGGTGTCGGGCACGTACACCACGGAAAGCGTCATGTCAGCCACCTCCGTTCGTGGCCGCGACCGTCGCCAGTACGAGGAAGTCGACCGCGCCGGGCTGGTCGAACACCTCGGGCGGGCTCGCCGTGGGGTCGAAGAGACGCATCCTGCACCGCACCCGGCGCTCTATGTCCACTGTGGACTCCGCCGGGACCTGCAGTGCGGTTTCGGTCGCCGAGGGCGGAATCCTCGGGGTCACGTACACGTGCACGAGCACGCGGCCGTCGGCGACTTCCTCCGGGCTCACCCCCGACGGCAACGGCAGCAGCATCCCGTCGGTGGCCGTGCCGGAGGTGGCGAGTACGCTCCCGGCCGAGATACGACCGGAGAAGCTGCCCTCGACGGTCAGGTTCCCGTTCGCGGCGACCGTCATCAGCGGGCTGACCGCACCGTTTCCCTGGTACAGCCCGAAGACCAGGCTCGGCGGGTCTTCACCGGAGAGCACCAGCGCGGGTTGTCCTTCTTGGACGGACGGCCGGGTCCGCAAGGTGAGTTCGCCGGACCGGGCGGATACGGTGTCCGCCTGGACGCCCGCGTACCGCACCTCGACACCGCGTGCGGCCGGCCGCACGTCGGTGAAATGACCGTCGGTCCACTGGACGAAGCCGAGGAGGACCAGCCATCGGGACGGCGGGTCGGCAGGCGGGTCGTCCACCGCCGGTGGACGCTGCTCGGCGACAAGCAGCTCGTCACCCAGTCTGCCGAAGAGGATCTGGTGGGACTCCTCCACCCTGGTCGGCTCGCCGTTCACGCCGCACGACGCGAGCCCCCCGGTGCGCGGTGTCCGTTCCGCCGCGGTGAGGAACACCGGATAAGGCTCGGTGGTGGGCTGATCGGCACCGTTCACGGCGGCGAAGTCGGCTTCGGCCAGCACGACCGGTGCCGGGACGACGATCTCCCTGCCGGTCCCGTCGATCGCCATCCCGGCACCGACGGTCACCTCGACGAAGCGCGCGCCGCCTGCCGGATCGGTCCGGTTCTCCTCGGTCAGGCCGAGTCCGTCGGCGATGCCCCAGTCGTGCAGGAGGCGGGCGTGCCGCGCGGCGGCGGCACGCGCGTGTTCCACTGTCGCCGCGAGGTCCGCGGCGCCGAGCACCTGGCCTTCGTGGAACGCGGGGCGCACGGGGACGGTCATGCCGAATCACCCGGCTTGGGCTTCTGCGTCCGGCTCGACGACGACCGCGGCCGCCGGGCCGCAGGCTTCGTTGTCTCCGTCTGCTCCGCTGTCTCTTCATCGGGTGTGCTTTCCAGTTCCTCCAGGCGTTCGCCGAGCCGTTCCGGCAGCCGCTCGCGCACCTCGCCGACCTGGTCGCGCGCGGTGTCCAGCTGCGCGTGCAGGGTCTCGACGACGTCGCTCAGTTCCCGGACCTGCGCCCGCAGCGCGCTCAGCTCGTGCAGGCTGTCGGTGACCTCGCTCGGCACCGTGTAGACCTGTTCGTGCAACTCCTTCGGCGGGGTCTCACCCGGCGCGGGCCGGAGCAGGATCTTCCACATCTCCTCGAGATCGCCGGTTCGCCGCCACTCGTCGAGCAACCCCGGCACGTAGGGTCGCGGCACCGGGTCACCGGTCGGCAACTCCGGTGGCCGGTAGACGGCGACGGGCGCGCAGCACAGGCGATCGGCGAGTTCGCGCAGCGGATAGAGCTTCGGCAGCCATTCCCCGTACGCCGAGCCGCCCGGCAGCACCTGTTCGCGGGTCGCGGAGCACACCCGCACGACATCGCAGTCGTCCAGTTCCAAGTGGGCGAGCAGCACGTCGGTGTCGGTGCAGTCGGTGCAGGGCGGGTTGAGCGACGCGCACGCCGCGTCGGTGACGAACCTGGTCAGCGCGGCGGTCAGCTTCGCCGCGGCCTCCTCGATCTGCGCCAGCTCGGTACTGGTGAGCCGCCGGTCGCTGTCCGGTCCCGGCGCGGGCAGCAGTTGCGGGAGCGGGGTGGCACGCACCAGATCGCGCAGCGTGCAGTCCGCGACCCCCGGTGCCCGTTCCAACCGGCCAAGGAGCCACTCGCGGATCCGGACGAGGTCCTCGCGGAACTCGACCTGCAACGCGTCGCTGATGGGGGTGCCCTGCGCGATCAGGCGGATCTCCAGCGGCGCGTCCGTGCCGGGCGGGTCCGGGACGACGTGGGCGTTGGTCTCGGTGATCACGGCGACCCCGATGGAGCGCCGCATCTCGTCGCGCCACACCTGCGCCGGATCGGCGCCTGCCAGTCGTGTGCAGACGGTGCCGAGCACCTTGCGGGCCGCGGCGATGTCGCCGAGTTGCTCGCCGAATTCCCGCAGGATCTTCTCCCGGCCTGCGGCGTCGTGAGTGTCGAACCGGGCGATGGCGCTCGCCAGCGCCCGGACCTGCTCGGTCATCGCGGCCGCGGCGTCGGGCGCCGGGACGCCTTCCCCGCTCTGCCGCAGCAGGTCGAGACTGGTCCGGTACCGCTGCGCGTCGGCGGGGCCGAACCGGATCGGCCGCGTGCCGAGCGCCCGCGCGGTGACCATCGCGTCCAGGTACAGCTCGAACCTCGTGCTCCTGGCCCGGACCGGCTGGTATTTCGGGAGCGGGCCGATGCTCGCGAGCAGCCGCGTTCCCGGGTTGTAGCGGTGATCCCCGGTGTCGTCGCCTTTGACGACGAACCGGAGTCCCTCCCGGATGCGGGACGGCAGGCAACCGGGACTCGGGCACGGTTCCTCGGTGGCGTAGGGAGCGACCGGATCGACCGGCGTCTCCTCGTACCGGACGTAGAGCCCGTAGCGGCGCTCCCCGTCGTCGCAGCCGTCCCCGCAGTCGACGCCGAGAGAACTGACCCGCTGTTCCCGCACGAGCGCGGCCACGTCGACCTTCTCCTTGCAGGACAACACGATGTCGTTGCCGCAGCAGTCGAGCGCGTGGCCGGCGTGGACGGTGACGGTGCCGCCGCCACAGGGGTCGCAGCCGACCTCGAAGCCGCAGACGACCCCCGGCCCGTACACCGTCCTGTTGTGCAACCGCGTTTTCCCGGTCGTGTACTCGACCAGCAGGCCCAGGTCGTCCTCGGTGAGCAGCTGGCCCGCGAAGAACCGCGGGCGCACGAACGCGGATGGCCGCCGGGACGCGCCGCCGCACCCGCAGCCACAGTCGGCCTTCGTCGATGTTGTCATGAACGCTCCTCCGTGACGAAGAACCAGCTCTCGAAGACGTCGCCGCCCGCGCCGGTGCCCGAGGTCCACGGGCCGATGCCGGACGGCGGCAGGACACAGCCGCCGCGCGTCTCGGTTTCGGCCTCGTCGTCCGCTTCCTCGCGCCCCCGTCCGAGGTACGGGACCTTGCCGCCGACGTTGGTCCCGTCGACGGGACGGCAGCAGCGGTCGAGGATGAACGCCGCGCGGACGGTGACCATCACGCGGTCGCCGTCCTGCAGTGTCTCGCGGGTGGTCTGGCGGAAGCGGAGCTGCTGGGTGTACTCCTCGGCGGTCTCGCCGGGTTCCTCGAACTTCCCGCCCATGAACCAGGTGTCGGCGTTGCGGCCCGCGCCGCCCTCGATCACCTGGATGTCCATTACCCCGGGTTTCAGGGTGTCGACCCGGATGTCGCCGGAGAACCGGACGACCAGCCCGCCGGTGTCCTTCTGCGTGCCGAGCAGTTCCTTGGCTTCGTCGATCGTGTAGGTGTGGCCGTGGATCCAGTTGACGCCGGTGATCACGGTCGGCACCCGCGTGCCGAACGGGCGGCGGATGTTCTGGTGGATCTGACGAGGGCGGAGCGGCTCGTGCCGGCGGAGACCGTCGATCCTGGCCAGCCACAACACCTTGTACGTACAGCGGGAACAGCAGGTCTCGCAGCGCTCGTCCTTCGGCGGCCGTTTGCTCGTGACCCGCACGACGTGGCTCTCGTCCGTCCAGCCGAACTCGCAGTCGGAACTGTCCGCGCAGCTGCTGTTGTAGACGGTCCTGGTCGGCTCGACGGCCCGCTCGTGGTACTCGACGCCGATCCACACGGTGTCGGTGTCGCGTTCGTCCTCGGGCAGCGCCTCCCACAGGTCGATCACGCAGCCGCCGCGGACGACCACCTCGTTACCGTCGCAGTCGACGCCGAGCCCTGGCGTGATGCGGACCTTCGCCTTGCGGTGCTGGGAATCCGCTCCGTCCGCTGCGTCCGCTGCGTCTTCTTCGGACTCCGGTGGCCCATCGGCCTCGGTCGCGGGTTCGTCGTGACGGGTCACCGGTTCCACGTACAGCCCGCACACCACGCCGTAGCCGAGCAGGCATCGCATGCGCAGCTTCAGCTTTTCGCGGAAGTACGCCTGTTCCCGCTGGAAGTCCCGCGCGGACAGCAGCTGCCCGTGGAAGTACCGCAGCCGCCGCAGTGGCGGGACGTCGAACTCCGTCGTTTCGGTCGCTACTTCGGTCATGCCCGTGTCCTCTCAGTGTCCATTGGTGAACCCGCGTCCGCGATCGACGTCGGCAGGACGCTGCCTGGTCTTCCACGCCCGCGTTGGCGGGTAAGGCGTCCTGCCACCGCGATAGCGGGGCCTTCGGCCGGGGCGGTTCACGCGTCTGCTCCTGTACGCGGGTCCATCTCAGCTCCGCCTGCCTCTCAGGAAACCTGTGTGTGGATGCCGACAGCGGAGGCAAGGCCCACGGTCACCCCGTGCCGGGCGCCTCGCGGGCCCGGTCGCAGCACGCCGTCGTGGTTGAGCCGCGTACCGCCCAGAACGGGCGCGGGCAGCGGGACGAACGCCGTGTCGACCCCGACCGCCGAGCGGGTGCCGACCACGAACCCCGTACCGCCGGTGCGGACCGACGCGCTGGTGTGCGCCGGTGCCTGGCGGGTCACGACGCGCCGCACCGCGTCTTCGTCGGCCCGGCCCGACGGCAGCAGCACGCGGAAGCGGTGCGCGTGTTCGGTGAGCGGATCGGTGTCCGGATCGCCGAACGCCCGCAGCGGCGCCGCGCCGAGTGCGGAGCCACCGATCCGGAACCGGCTCGCGGACCGGCCGAACAGCCGCACCGAACCGAGTCCCGGCGCTCCCTCGGGAGTGGCGGTCGCGCGGACGTGCGCCCAGCGGCGGTCGTCGGCGAGTTCGTCGAGCACCGGTTCGACGCCGAACACGATCCGCACGGCCTCGGCGATCGCCCACGGCGTGCCGCGGCGGCGGTACAACTCGGGTGCCGCGGTGATCAGCTCGCGCCGGACGGCGGCGTCCCAGCCGGATTCGAAGGTCAGCCCGAGCAACCCGGCCAGCCAGGGCAGCGCGCGGTCCGGGACTCCTGCCGGGTCGAGCAGCGCGGGATAACGCTCGATGGCCTCGTCGATCTCGGCGAGCGTCGCGTCGAACAACGACAGGAACCGCTCGGTGAAGTCGTCCGCGGCCGGGTCCTGCCGGAACGCGGCAGGCAACAGGTCCGCGCTGGTCGTCCTCGGGAAGTCGAGCCGGATCCGGTGCAGGACCGGGGTCGCGGAACCGTCACCGGACAGTCGGACGCGGGCGGTGAGGAACCGGCCGGGTGGCTGGTCGACGAGGAAGTCGGTGACGCCCGCCGGAGCGCTCTGCCAGTCACTTTCCGCGAACCGGCCGTCCTCGGAGACCACGATCGCGACGGTGACCGCCGTGCCCGCGGGGACGTCCGCGGTCACCCGGATCCGGTGCCACCGGCAGCGGGAGAGGCCGCTGTCGATCAGGTCGGTGACGAACTCGCCGTCCCGGGCGTACCGGCCGGTCGAAGGCGGTGGTTCCGGGCGAGGTACGCCGAGCCAGGTGTAACAGGTGGTGACGGCGCCGTCCGGTCCGTTCTCACGCAGGCAGAACCCGTCGTCGTCCGCGGCCACCAGATCGCTCGGCGGCAGCGCGGCCGCGAGTTCATCCAATGTGGACTCATCGCGGTTTCGGTAAATCCTGAGCTGCCCGCCGTCGTCGGTGAGCAGCCAGATCGTCCGTCCCGGTCCGGTGCGCAGGCCGATGATCGTGCCGCGGACCCGGGTCCGGAGGACGCCGCGCGGCGTGCCGTCGGAACCGAAGCGCCACAAGCGGGTACTGCCTTCCCGTACCACCAGCACCTCGTCACCCGGCGCAGGCGCGGCGAGACGCGCGCCATCGAGGTGGATCACGCCGGCGAGATGGTCGCCTTCGTTGCGCCACACGTACACCCGGCCGGAGTCGACGACGACCAGCCGGTGCCCGCGCGTGGCGACGGCGACCGGTTCCCGTAGCAGCCGGGGGTCGCACCACGGTTCCCACACCGGCCGCCAGCCGCCGGTGCACGTGTCGCGGCGCAGCAGCCGCCGGCCCGCGATCAGGAACCACGAGCACGGCAGGCAACCGGGCGCGAGGCGGGGGTCGGGAAACCACGGCAGGAGCTCGGCCCTGGTCGGCCCGTCCGGATCCGCGCCGCTGTTGGCGAGCCGGACCCCGTTCTCGTCGGTGAACCCGATCAGGTCCCGTACCTCGTGCTGGTCCCACCCGACGATGTCGTCGAGGAGCCGGAACGTCGCGGCGGCCGGTGCGCAGGTCATGGCAGGCTCCCTTCCTCGACCGGGATGAGCAGCGGACGCTCCGGCCAGACGAGCGCGGTCGGCGGGATCGCAACGTCCGCGCAGGGCGGGTACCGCAGCCCGTCCCTGGCGAGGGAAAGCCCGGAGACGGCCTGTACGCCGTCGACGGCCAGGATCCGTCGCACGAGCGCGGTGTGCCGCACCGCGCCGCCGAACGGCCAGCCCGCGCCGTTCTCCCCGCCCCGCAAGGGATCCAGATACGTGATGACCGCGTCCGAAGCGCGGGCGAGGATGGCCGCGCGTTCCTGGTCCGGGTCCAGCACGAGCCGGGCCGCGACGGCGATCCGCCGGTATCGCGCGGGTGCGGCGACGACCGTGATCCCGGCGGGCGCGACCGCGCGGGTGAGGAAGACGGCGACCGCACGCAGGGTCTCGGCGGTCGGCTCGGGCGGGGTGTCCCCCGCCTCGGCGGCCGGTGGCACGACCAGCACGCCGACCACGCCGGGGATCGGTTTGCCCGCGAAGTCCGGGTGCAGCCCCGGAACCCCGTGCGCGCGGCCGACCGACGCGCCGGGCGCACGGGCGGCGAGCAGGCCGTAGTCGGCGGGTGCGACGGCCCGGCCGCGCGCACGCAGTTCCCCGGCGCCGCGCCGGATCGCGTCCGCGTCGGTCTCGGCGTCCGTGCCGCCGGTGGCGGGGAACGGGTTGGTGACGCGGGTGACGAACGGCAAGGCGGTGACGACGCTGTTCACCGCGCCCGCGGGAACGGAGCCCACCTCACCACCGCCGACGCGGTACCGGACGGCGCGGACGTTGCGGAACCCCGGTGGTACCGCCGCGCCGATGACGCCGTCGCCGAAGGTGACCTCACCGGTCGCGTAGTCCACGACGAACACCCGGTCGTCCGGGCCGAAACCGGCGAGGCTCGGCACTTCCCGCCAGACGGTCGCGGACGCCCCGGCCGTGGCGCCGAAGACGTCGGTACCCCTGTCGCCGGTACTGCTGTCTTCGTCGACCTCGATCACCATGCTGCCCGCGAGGATCGGCACCTGGCTGAGCCGCATCCGCCGCCGCACGGGGGTGGCCGGGTCCTGGATCGGTTCGAGGGGTTCGTTCCGGAACGTACCGGCGGCGGTGGCGCCGACGACGTTGAGGCGCAGCCCGGACAGCACCGGAGCGGGCGACGGGAAGGCGCCGTGCGCGATCCGCAGCCGCAGCCACCGCAGCGGCAGTCCAAGCCGGGCCGTGGGCGGGTTGCCGGGCGCCCAGGTTCGAGGCACCCGCAGCCGGACGGTCCCGCTCGACCGCAGCCCGCCGGTCTCGTCGCGGTCCACTTCGGCGGGGACGAAACGCCCGCCGTCGAGCACATCCCACCGCAACAGGGGTGCGGGCGGGAGGGGCAGTGGCACGAGGCCGCCCGCCGCGATCGGGGTGGCGGGCACGGCGGCGACCACGAACCCGAGCGAAAGCGACGGGAACGGGGCGGTGGTCCCGGTCAGCCCAAGCCACAACGCGTTGCCGGGGGCGGGATCCCGGCCGAACGGCTCGAACGCGCGGCTCGGCCCCGCCGGTCCGAGCGGGATCGGTTCGAGGGTTCCGCCCCGCTGCACGGCGATCGCGCCGAGAGTGGCGGGAGTGGCGTACAGATCCTGGCCGGTCTCGTAGACCACCCGGCCGCCGGGCCGGGAAGCGGCGGCCTGGAACCCGGCCGGGACGAGCACGGACGCGCCGTCGGGCGGGGTGACGGTGAACTCCAGCAGGGTGGCCGCCACGGTCGCGGGCGCGCGCCGTACCCCGGCGGTGTTCAACTCCTCGACGAGCACCTTCTCCGGCAGGCGGTTGACGCGGGCCAGCGCGGGTTCGGCCTGGATGCCGAACAGGCGGACGAGCGCGACGCCGGCGTCCTGCCGGTCGGGGTCTGTCCAGTCCGGTGTGTAGCCGGGGAGTCGGTCACGCACGGCGGCGCGGACGGCTTCCCTGGTGGCGTCGACGAGTTCGGGCCGCCCACCGGCGGGGCCTGGCACGATCCGTGCCTCGTCCGCCGGATCGCCGGTGGCTTCCCGGTCCCACCACACGACGTCGGTCATGTGAGCCCCTCCCCCGGTTCGGTCCGGAACACGACGCGGATCCGGATCTCCCGCGGAACGGGGAGTTCACCGGGCTCGAGCGGTACATCGAGGCACACCTCGGCGGGCTCCTCGCCGTCGAGGGCGATGGCGACGCCCGCCACGTCCGCGAGGTCGCCGAGCGCCTCCTGCACGGTCCGCGTCAGCGCGGAGGGCCGCAGCGCCTCGCCGAACGGCCATCCCGTGCCGTCGTCACCGCCGGTGAGCGGGTCGAGGTACCCGCGCAGGGCTTCACCGGCCACAGTGGACACCCGCGCGCGGACGGCCGGCTCGCCGGAGAGATCGACGCGGAGCCGGACCTCGCGGTACGCGGGCGCGCGCACGAACACTTCGGAGGTGATGAGCCTGGCACGATCGAGCCGGTCGGCGACCTCGCAGAGCATGCCGGGATCCGGCCGGGGAGCGACGGTGCCCCGCGGCACCGACGGGACAATGTGGACGGTCGTAGCGCCGGGGACGCGCACGCAGGGGAAGCCGGGATGCTCGCCGATCGACGCGTACGCCCGGCCGACCGCGACACCGGGAGTCGTCGTGGCGAGGGTGACGTAGTCGTCGGCGGTGACCGCGCGCGTCACTTCGCCCAGCACGCTCGCCGCGCGTTCCCGTGCCTGTACCACGGTTTCCGGATCGGCGCCGTCCGCCGCCCGCACCAGGTTGGCTCCGGCGAGGGCGCCGTCGAATTCGTCGACCGGCAGCCAGTTCCCGGTGAGACCGCCGTTGCCGGCGCGCCCGCCGCCCACGGTGTACTCGACAGACACGGCCTCCACGGACACGTCTTCCGGCGCGGTGACCGGGATACGGCCGGTGAGCCCGTCACCGAACACGAGCGCGCCCGCCGGGCGGTCGACGACGTAGACCTCGTCGCGGGAGGAGCCGAACACGAAGTCCCGCACGGGCCGCCAGTCCTCTCCCCCGATCCGCAGTTTCGCGGCGAGGAGGCTCTCGGCCGCGCCGGGCAGCACGAGCCGCTGACCGGGCAGTTTGAGCCACGCCCGGATCTGGCCGTCGAGATCGGTGCCGCTCACGGAGCGCCGTTCGAGGTGACGTGCGGCGGACACGTTGACCGCGAGCCCGAGCAGCAGCGGTGCCGAGGAGTAGGTCGCGGCGCGGGTGGACACGGTGACGCCGCGGTCCGCGGTGGTCCATCCGGCCGGTGGTTCGAGCCGGACCACGCCGGACCGCCGCAGCCCGCCGGTACCGTCCACAACGGACTCGAAGGAGCCGGTGACGCCGGTGCCGGGGTTGAACCACAACCACGTCAGAGCGGCGGGCGGGCGCACGTCGGCCACCGCGTGCGGCGACCACGACGGCGCGGCGGGCGCGTCCAGTTCGACCAGCAGCGTCAGCGGGCCGGGCGCCGGACGCGTACCGGTGAGCGGCAGCGTGAACCGGACGGAGGCGGCGGCGCCATCGGTGCCGAGCAACGGCACGCCGCGACGGGCGCGCAGGTCGGCGGTGCGGTCGCGGTCGGTTTCCACTCGTACGTCGTCACCGCTGACGCCGAACACGGCGACGTCGTCGTCGAGAGTGAACACGATCTGCCCGGCCGGATCGCGCGACATCCTGGTGCCGGCGGGCACGACGGGTACCGGAGTACCCGGCCGCCCGGCGGTCAGCCGCAGCACGGTGGCGGCGGACCGCGCGGGGTGCGGCTGGTCGACGCCGAGCAGGCCGAGGATCGCGACGACAAGTTCGTCCGGCACCTGGTCGAGCCAGTAGAGGCGTTGTTCCAACAGGTACGCGAACAGTTCGAGCAGGGTGACACCCGGATCGACGGGTGCGTGCAGCGTCCAGGCGCCATCCGATTCGGCGGGAATGCGACGGCGGATGGCCGTCATCATCTCGGCCCAGGTCAGATCGTCGAGTTTCGGCGCGGGCAAGGTCATGGGGTGCTCCCGGTGAGACCGGGATAGAACGGGAACACGAGGTTCTGTTTGGTGTTGGTGCGCCGGATCCGGTATTCCACCGAGACGGTGACGCGGGCTTCGTCGGCCGGGTCCGCCTCGGCGCGGACGCTGTCGAGTTCGACCCTCGGCTCGAAGGTGCGGACCGCGGTCGAGATCGAGTTCTCCAGCTCGCGCAGGTTCTGCACGCTGCCCGGCGCGAACACGGATTCCTGCGCCCGGGTCCCGAAGTCCGGCCGCATCACGCGCTCGCCGGTGGCGGTGAGCAGGAGTGCGCGCAGGCAGTGCTCGATGCTCTCCTCGCCGACGGCGTAGGACAGCCGCCCGGCTTCGTCGGGCAGGATCGGGAACCGCCATCCGGTACCGAGGAAGGGTTCGGTCATTCCACTGTCACCTTCGAGGAGAGGACGGCAGGCGAGAGCGGCAGCACCGGCGGTGTGGTCGGCGCGGTGGGCCCGGTCGCGGTGTGGGTGTGAGTGTCGAACGCGGTTTTGAACGCGTCGCCGAGGACCGCCCGCTGGGTGGCGCCGCCGCCGAGGTCGACGCTGTCCGCCTCGATGACCACTTTCTTGGCGGACAGCTTGATCTCGCCGGTCGCGGTGACCGTGACGCTCCCGCCCTCGGCGGTGGTGATCCGGATTTCCTTGGCGCCGTCGTCGAACAGGACCTCGTGCCCCGCCTTGGTGCGGATCGTCTTCTGGTCGCGTCCCCCGTCGCGGGCGGCCGGCGGTTTGTCGACGCCGTTGTAGAGGCCGCCGAGGACGATCGGGAACCGCATGTCGCCGTGCACGAACGCGACGAGCACCTCGTCGTCCTTCTCCGGCACGAACACCGACCCGTACCCGCCACCCGCGTAGAGCTGGCTGACCCGGCACCACTCCGAGATGGTGGCGCCGCCGTCGAACCACGGGAACTTCACCTTCACCCGGCCTTCGTCATCGCCGTCGTTCTCCACGACGATCGCCTCGACGAGGCCGTAGTAGCGGCGGTCGGTGCTGCGTGCGCGCGGCACGGTCCTCGTCATGGGGCGTCTCCCTGGAAGATCCGGCGGCCGGTGAAGGTGGTGAAGAACCCGCTGGTGCCCAGCGTGTGCTCGACCCGTTTGACGAAGTAGGTGCCGGAGAACCGCTGCCCGAGGCCGAAGATCTCCAGGTTGTCGCCGGGCCGCAGTTCCGGCAGGCCCGCCACCCTGCCGGTGGCGGTGATGAATTCGTAGGACCGTTCGCGCAGCAGGCTGATCGCGAGTTCGCGGGCCTCGTCCTCACTGGTGATCGGGGCGTCGACGACCACTTCCTGCCTTCCGCCCGCCGCGCTGTCGGCCGCCTGCGGCCCGCTCTCGCCGTCGGCGGACGCCTGGCCGGCAGGCAGGTTCTCGACCGTGGCGGTGAACGCGATCTGTTGTTTGGTGCGGGGATCCCAGCCGCGCACGGTGAGCTTGCTGACCTGTTTCGACACCGTGAGGGTCGGGGTGAAATCGAGCAGGTTGGGCACGAGGCCCTCGGGCAGCGCGGTCGGCCCGGTGGACAGGCCCGGCTGATAGGCGAGGCGGAACAGCCGGATGGGCCTGCCGTCGCGGCCGTCGGTGGGCCTGATGAAGTACAGGATCTCCTCGCCGGTCGCGGGATCAGGCAGGATGAAGCAGTCGAAGTCGACCCGTTTCGCCCGCTCCATCAGGAATTCGGCGTCGGACTGGTTCTTCTGCACCACGCGGTCGTGGACCGGCCCCTCCTCGGTGGTGACGATCCGCAGTTTGTTGCGCCGCGCCACGGCGGTGGCGATCTGCCAGTCGGCCTGGCCGCGGTAGATCTTGTCGACCGACGCGTCCGGCTTGCTCTCCTTGAGCCGCAGCATGCCGTCCACGCCGCTGACCGACACCGTCGGCGACGCGCCGTCCGGGAACTTCGGGGCGAGCGTGCTGATGGTGCCGGTCGCGACGGTCATCAGCTTGTCCGCGTAGCCGAGCCGCACGGCGACGCGGGAACCGAGCTTGAACTCGCGCGAGTCGCTGTGCTTGAACCGCAGGTTGACGTCGTCCCAGTTGTTCAGCTCGAGGTCGAAGCCGGACATCTCCTCGATGTCGCGGTGCACCTTGATGTCGAGGACGTCGTTCTTGGTGGACGGGTCGGCCTCGACCCCTTCGATGACCACCACGAATTCGGGGGCGTAACGGTCTGGGTCGGCGATCTCGGGCTCGGTGGCCGTCGGCACGGTCATGGCCAGCCCCTCACATCAGCCGGGGCACGGTCAGCACGCGCCCCGGCCGCAGGTCGCGGGGATCGGTGATCCCGTTGGCGCGGGCGAGGGCCCGCCATTCGTCCGGCCGCCGGTAGACGGCCGCGGAGATACTCGTGAGCGTGTCGCCCGCCCGCACGACGTAGCTCTTCTCGACGGTCGGCGAGGAGCGCGGGTTGTCCGCGACCTGTTGCGCGGCCGGCCGGAACTCCTTGAGCATGAGGTCGAGCTGAGCGCGCAGGGGCACGCCGTCGGAGCCGAAGAGGACGTAGTTCACGTCGAGTTTCTCGACCACGCCGGTGAACACGGCCTCGTCCCAGACGAACTGGACGACCGGCGGCGCGTGTTCCCTGCTGTCGGGCCGCAGCAGATTCCGGATTGCGTCCACATAGGACGTACGAACGTTGTCGAGCGTGTCGGACGTGTCGACAAGGGCCTGCACGGTGAGGGTTTCGCTGCCGCCACGGACGTATTGCAGTGGCGGGGTTTCCAGGCCGGGGATGGTGATCTCGGCGAACGTGTTGCTCTTGCTGAGCTTGTAGTCGGTCGGACTGAACCTGAGCGGGATGCGGCGCTGCCGTTCGTCGGTGATCACCGGACGGATGATCTCGAGCCGGGCCCGCGCGCCCAGCCCCGCGAACGAAACCGGCGTGATGCTCATGACTCCCCTTGATCGCCGAGTTTGCGATCGTTCGCGGCGCGGTCGGCCCGTGCGCGTTCCTGCTCGTACAACCGTGACCACGCCTGGATGTGCTTGTTGAACAGGCGGGTGAACACGGCCCCGTCGTCACCGTCTACTTGGAACCGGACTTCGAGGTTGTGGATGACCAGGTTCTTCGGCACGTTCACTCCTACAGGATGTTCGTGAGGCCCTCGTGGGCGATCTCCAGTGACTCGATGGCGACCGCGTTCTGCTCGCCGTGCAGGTCCGGACCGCTCCACTTGGCGGCGAGCCCACCGTGGAACGCCCACGCCATCGCGGGTGCGCCGTCGGCGCCGAGCAGGATCACCGCGCCGTCCCGGCGGGCGCCGAGCGAGTCCGCCAGCCCGGTCTGGTACCAGGTCCACAGCACGCGGTCGCGGACGACACCGCGTTTCAAGGTGATCCGGTTCCAGGTGTTGCGCAGCGGCAGCTGGCGCACCGAGTCGTTGCGGCCACCCTCGGCGTAGCTGACCACTTCCAGCGTCCCGCCGAGCCCGGTGACCTCCTGGAACCCGCCCGCCGCGACGAGTGGCAGCAGCAACGCCTGCGCCGGCGGCAGGTAGGCGTCGCCGGGGTCGAGGGTGACGACGAACCGGTACTTCACCAGCGGCTCGGTCGCCGCCCGCACGACGTCGACGGGGGTGGTCATGCCTCGACCACCTCCAGCCCGCGATCCTGGCCGAGCACGAGGCGCAGCCGAATGAACTCCATGGGCACGGCGGGCGCGACCTCGATCTCGCAGACGACCTGGCCTGGATCCTGCTCCGGCGGGTTGTTCGTCTCGTCGCACACGACCCGGAACGCCTGCTCGGGCCGAGCACCCGCCAGTGCGCCGGAGCGGAAGGTCTCCAGCAGTACCGAAGTGAGCGAGCGGACCAAGGTCAGGCGCAGTTCCGGCGAGTTCACGTCGAACACGAGCGGGCTCGCGACCCGCCGGATCGCCCGCACCAGCAGGTGCAGGACGCGGCGGTGCGCGATGTACCGGCGTCGCGGGTCGCCGGACAGCGTGCGCCCGCCCCACACCACGAGACCGCGGCCACGCAGGCACCGCACCAGGTCGACGTTCGCCTCGAACAGCCGGACCAGCTGCGGCTCCGGGTGGACGGCGGCTAGGTCGACGGCGTCGAGCACGACGGCGTTGGCCGGGGTGTGGTGCGGACCCCGTTCGGCGTCGAGCCTGGCGACGACCCCGAGGACGTGCCCGGAGGCCGGAACGACCCGCAATCCGGTGCCCGCGAGGTCCGGTGCGCGCAGCGGCGGGTGGTAGACCGCGGCGGTGGCCAGCAGCGCCTCGTCCCCTAGGCCGGTCAACCCGGTCACCCATGCCAGCACGTCGTCCACAGTGGACAGAGCAGGTGGCACGTCGAGCAGCACGAGCCGATCGAGCAGCGGCTGGACCGTGCGCAGCAGTTCCAGTATCAGTTCGGCGTGGTCAGGGCCGGTCAGGTCGGTGCCGAGGTCCGGGAGCGCCACCAGCGCGGGTTCGGGCAGATCGGCCTGATCCCGCACGGCGGCCCCGTATTCGTCGCGGCCCGGTTCAGCGTCCGTGCCACCCGCGAGGACCAGGTCCCACGTGGCCGAAATGGCGTCACCGGGATCCGGTGGAGCGCCGCCGGGAACAAACCGGACGAGCCGCGACGCGGTCAGCCGGTCCGCGACCTCGCTGGGTGGCATCCCGGCGAAGATCTCCGTCGGTTCTCCCGGCACCATCACCCGCACGGTGACGGTCGGCGGCCCCGCCACCGAACTGCCCTGGTGCCGGATCACCACCCGGCCGCCGTTCGCCCACGTACCAGGACTCGTCGCCACGACACGCCATCCGTCCGTCCACTCCGCGCTCGCGGTCTCCACCGGCCCCGAGACGCGCAGCACCCAGGCCGTGCGGCCACCGTTCTCGAAGAACCCGCGCAACGCGTACGGCGTGGCGGCCGAGCCGTCCGGTGGCCCGAACGCGCCGACGACGTCGTTCCAGCTCTCGACCCGGACCGGCGTGTCCACCGGTCCGCGCCGGGTCCGGCCGAGGAACGCCGCGACGTCCGTGCGCAGCGGCTCGGTGTCCGAGCCGCTCGGCACGAAAGTGAGGGAGACGCCGGGAAGCGCCGCGCTGGTCATCGTCGTCTCACGCGTCGATCAGGAGGCTCTCGACCGCCAGGACGAGCGTCTCCATGGCGATCTCGTTCTTGGTGGCGTTGAACGACGGGCCGGTGTACTTCGTCGGCCACGCGCGGTCGAAGTTCCAGCGCATCGCCTCCTGCCGGTTCTCGTCGAGCAGCACGATCGAACCGGAGGTGCGGCGGATCTGGCCGTCGAGCGCCTCCCGTACCCAGTTCCAGAACCCGATGTGGCCGGTCACCCCCCGTTTACAGGTGAGCGCGCTCGGGAACTTCTTCAGCCCCACGAGCTTGCGGACCGTGATGTCCTCGCTGCCGGTGCGGTATTCGATCACCGGCAACTCCACGTCCAGCCCGCTGACTTCGGTGAAGGATCCGCTCACCGCCACGCCGTCGTCGCTGACATTGGTCAGGATGACGAGGAAGTTATAGGCGGCATACGGATCGTCCCGTGTCACTGGTGGCATTTTCGTTGCCTCTCAATCAGTTCTGTCGCGCCTAGGCGAGCTGGGGCTCGCGGGTCTTCTGCTGGATCCGGAAGATGACGAACTCGGCCGGGAAGACCGGCGCGACACCGATCTCGCAGATGAGCCGCCCGTTCGCGAGGTCGTCCTCGGTCATCGTGGAGCGGTCACAGGTGACGAAGAACGCCTCGCCGGCGGTGGTGCCCGCGAGCGCGCCGCTGCGCCACACCGTGGTGAGGAAGTTCGACACCGTCTGGCGCACCAGTGCCCACAGCGACTCGTCGTTGGGCTCGAACACGACCCACTGCGTGCCCTCGTCGATCGACTCCTCGATGAACAGGAAGAGCCTGCGCACGTTGATGTACTTCCACACCGTGTCCGAGGACAGCGTCCGCGCGCCCCACACCCGCTGCCCGAGCCCCGGGAAGAACCGGATCGCGTTGATCCCCTTGGGGTTCAACAAGTCCTGGTGGCGTTTGGTGACGTCCTGGGCGATCCCGTCGGTGCGGCGGATGCCGCGGATCACCACGTTCGCGGGCGCCTTGTGCACCCCGCGCTCCGTGTCGGTACGGGCGTAGATACCCGCCAGGTGCCCGGAAGGCGGCACTTCGACGAACTGGTTCGTCGAAGGGTCGCTCGCGACCAGCCACGGGTAGTAGAGCGCGGCGTAACGGGTGTCGAAGGATTCCCGGAACGTCTGGATGCCCTCGATGTCGAGCCCGTCCTGCGGGTCGAGGATCGCGAACCGGTCCTTGAGCAGCTCGCAGTGCGTGACGAGCGCCGACTCGACGGTGCCCGCCCACACACCTGGCACCGCGCACACCGAGATTTCGTCGATGTCCTCCAGCGCCACGATTCCGGTGCGTTTGCCGCTGCCGCCGTCGGTGCCGACGAAGTCTCCGACGGAGAGTTCCTCGAAGACGTCGGCGCCGTTGTCGGACAGCGGCAGGGACACCCCTGTCGCCGGGGTCGGGAACTGTGCGGGATCGGTGGACAGGCCCGGCAACGTGGTCGCGCTGACCAGCTTCGACTGGCTCGCCAGGACGGCGGAAAGACTCGCCGGGTCGGTGTCGGGGCCGAGTCTCAGGTTGCGGAAGGTCTCGCTCGCCGTACCACCGCCCTGGCCGGTGAACCGGGTGTCCACAGTGGCCTCGACGAGGTTGAGCTTCGCGGACTCGAACACCTGGGCCGGGGTGTCGGCGTCGAAGGTGACGAGGTCGTTCGCGATGGACACGACGCGGAGAGTGCGCAGCCCGCTGCCGACGTCGAGCTGGGTGACCGCGTTCTCGTACAGCCTGCTCGCACCGCCGATCCGCAACGTCCGGCCGGCGCCGGTGTTCGCGAGCCGGACCCGGCGCACGCCGAGACCGACCGGCCACCGGGGATGCGTGGTGTTCGCCGGGAGCGTCAGCGTGACCTTGCCGTCCGCCGGTTCGCCGACCTGGACCTGAAAACGCCGCTCGTTGATCAGGATCCACACATCGTCCGGCAGCGGGCCGGGCGCGAGCCCCGGCACGGCGGTCACGACGACCGTGTCACTGTTCTCGGGCGATTCCTCGGCGAACTGCGTGACGAACAGCGGACCCTGCGACGGCTCCGCCAGCACCGGCAGCGCGGCGCTCACCGACGGCTGGACCCGCACCTCGACCCCCGCGCCCCAAGAACCGGTGCTGGAGGCGGAAAACCGCACGCTGCTCGTCGCGACGCGGTCACCGACCTGCACATAGTCCCCTCGGCCCGCCTTCACCTCGGCGGCGAGCGGGCTGTCGAGCTGGATCCGGCCGTTGGCGGTGTAGGACGTGATGGTCCCACCGCCGATGTTGACGTTGTCCCCGCCGCGGAAGATCTTGATGGTGTCGGTGCCGGTGAAACCGACGAGGTGACGGAGCTCCAGCGAGGTGGCACCCGCCGCGGCGTCGCGGGCGATGGCGCTCACCAGCCCCTGGCCGAGCGTGCCCGACGCGGCCGTCGCACCGCCGCTCACGACTCGCTTCACATAGAGGCGCTGGCCGCCGTTGTCGAAGAACCCCTTGACCGCCAAGGGGAACAGCCACCAGCGGCCGCCTTCCGCGGGATCGCCGGCCCACCGATCGCGCACGGGTTGGTCCGGTTCGGGCAGGAATCCGCCGAAGGTGGTCTGGAATTCGAGGAAGTTCGTGACGAGCTTGGGTTTTCCGCCGGTCGGGCCGCGCTGGGTGACCCCGACCATGCCCGCCGTACTGGTGCTCACCCCCGCGATCGGCCGCGGCCCCGCGTCGATCTCCTCGACGTAGACGCCGGGGCTGAGATACTCGGGCATGGCTGGCTCCTTACTTTCTACTGCTGTTGCGAGACGATCTCGATGACGTGCCGCCGGTCGCGGTCCCGCGGCAGCAGGATCTCCAGCGAGCCTGCCCGGCCCAGCCGCTCGATGGCCTCCAGGCGGAAGGTTTCCCTTTCGTCCGGCGGGTCGTGGCGTCCGCCTTCCCACCGCAACGCCAGCCGGAAGACACCGCGTGCGTCGGTCAGCGTGCGTTCCCGCCAGCCCACGCCGTCGACACTGGTCGTACCCTCGGCTTTCACCAGCGCGTTCGGCACCGGTGCCCGCGTGACCTCGTCGACGACGACGCCGTACACGGTGCGTACGCCGGGCCCATAGGGAAAAGCCGCGCCCGGCAGCAGCCGGACGAGCCGCGGTACGGCGGGCGTGGCGGGTGGCCGCGTCTCGTCGTACGGATGGACCCGGAACTCGACACCGAGCGCGTCGGCGGTGAACGGCTCACCGTCGGCCGGGTACAGCGGCGCGTACCCGGGGGCGCCGAACCTGGCCCGGTACCGGCCGGGGCCGGGGCCGCCGCGTCTGCCGAGCCCCGGGTAGGCGAGCGCGGCGCTCGGTGTCCGGACCACTGGGGTTTCCTGCGGCGCCCACTCGTTTTCGCTGTCCTCGAAGCGATCCAGTTCGACGGTCACATCCACGGCCCGCGGGCGGCCGGCGAACTCGTCGAACGGCACGAACCACGCCGGGCTGTACAGCACGGACGTCTCGATGCGGCGTGCGCCGGTCATGGCCGCTGCGCCCCGTTGATGGTGCGGCTCGTGACCAGCCGTAGCGCGGCGACATCCAGGGAATCCAGGTTGACCACACGGATTTCGTAGTTCAGCGACAGCCGATACGGCTTTTGGATCGCGTACCAGACCCAGGACTTCTGATCGAGGGTCAGCGGGGTCAAGGTGACGTGGAGCGCGTCGGTGCTCGCCGCGAGACTGCCGGCGAGTTCTTCGCCGTCGAGGATCGCGTCGTCGTAGAACGCCTGCAGCGCGCGGCCGATCATGCGATGCTGGGTCAGCTGATCCCCGCCCCACGGGGTGACGAGATACCGCAGCAGCAACGCCATCGGTGGTTTGCGGGTGGTGGGCGGATCCGGTGGCAGTGACCGGACCGGCGGCCGGTTGCGGGAAGTCGGGTCTTCGGCGATCTCGTACAGGAACACCGTGAGTTTCGGGACATCGGCCTGTACCGGCTCGGAAAGGTCGTGCAGTTCCGCGAACAACCGCTCGGAACTCAGCCCTTCGAGCGCCCGCGTGAGCCGGTCCACGACGATGGCCGAAACGTCGGCCACGACACCGAAGTCCCCCATGCGCTCCCCTCCCGACGGCGCCGCCGAGGCTTGATCGACGGTGCTCCGGCAGGATTTCAGGAACGCGTGTCAGCTCCGCGATCAAACCGTCGCGGCGGCGTCACCACCCCGTTCCTGGCGCCTGCGTTGACGCGGCGACGACGCGGCGGTGACATCCGCAGTGCATCCTTCCGTCCCGTGGAACCAGTGGACGCCCCGGAGGAGCACAGCGGCAGCATGGTCTTGCGCGCCTGGCTGGAGGGCGGACACCCGGATCGCCTGCGTGTCCGGATCTTCTCCGCGATCGACACGGAACAGGCGGCGCCGATCGCGGCGAGTTCGGCGCGGGAGGTGCATGCGGCGGTCGACGACTGGCTGACAAGGCTGCGGAACAGGCCCGATGACGTTCCGGTGACGCAGCATTGACGGCAACGGACGACAATCGGCGTAACACGTGGGGGAACGTCGGCGAATAGCCAGTGTATGAAAACGTTTCCCGTGTGCTAGCAGCGGCGTCGCCGGGGGGACCGATGCGTAGTGATGTTCAGCCGACCGTGTCGTTGCGTCTGCTCAAGGGTTTCACGCTGCTCGTTGGAGAGAAGCGGATCATGCTGTCGTCCAGCGCGCAGCAGTTGCTCGCTCTCCTTGCGCTCCAAGACAGACCGAGGAGCCGCACCTACGTGGCGCGCACCCTGTGGCCGGAAGCCACGACGTCGCGCGCCAACGCCAACCTGAGATCCTCGTTGTGGCGTGCGCTGCGCACGGAACCGGGGATCATCAACGCTTCGGCACAGGAAATGGCATTGGCGACGGAGATCCACGTCGATATCCACGACGCGATCACCTGCGCGCACCGGCTGCTCGAGAAGTCGCCGATGTGCGAGGACATTCTCACGCGCCAGACGCGGGAACACCTGTCCGCGGACCTGTTGCCGGAATGGTCGGACAACGAATGGGTCCTGCTGGAGCAGGAGCAGTATCACCAGCTCCGGCTGTACGCGCTGGAGGCGATGGCGCATCGGCTGACCGAAGCGGGCAGGCACGGCGAGGCCGTCGCCGCCGGCCTCGCCGCCGTCCAGGCCGAGCCGCTGCGGGAAAGCGCGCACCGCGT
This sequence comes from Amycolatopsis sp. NPDC052450, assembly GCF_044547565.1. NCBI lineage: Bacteria > Bacillati > Actinomycetota > Actinomycetes > Pseudonocardiales > Pseudonocardiaceae > Amycolatopsis > Amycolatopsis sp. NPDC052450. The sequence goes on from NZ_JBIUAQ010000027.1 coordinate 94,000, forward strand.
GCTGATCGACGCCCATCTGGCGGCGGGAAACCGGGCGGAGGCGCAGCACCAGTACGAGCAATGCCGCCGCGTGCTGCTGGACGAACTGGGCCTGGAACCACCGGACACCTTGCGGGACCTGCTGACCCAGACGATCACCCGCTAGGCCGCCTTCACAACGGGTTCCAGGCCTTGACGTCGAAGTCCCGCACTTCACGCGATCTTCGGGGCATCAAGCATTGCTGGCAGGTCCGATTCAGTTCCTCGCGTCTCCGGTGGCGAACTCGTCACCGTCACCGTCACCGTCACCGTCGCCGGCCCGGCCGCCGTCACCCGACGGCGTCGTCGACAGTGAGGTTGTGCACTCCGGCTGACGCACAGTTCACCGCACTGCTCACAGGAAGTGCGGCCACACGATCCGGGCTTGCTACCCGCTCGGTGCCCGAAGCTGCAATGGAGACTTTGCTGAAAGCGTTCGGGAAGTGAACAATCTGGAGTCACCGAGCAGGACTTGAAAACCGGCCAGACCACAGTCGACGTCAGCTTCGTGCCTGAACTGCGATCTCCCCTGCGAAGGCGCGTGCCCGGCCGCTGTCCTCCGCGTGCCAGACCACTCCGAGCACTGACTCGGGCAGCCCGGTGAGCGGCACGAAAACGACCGAGTCCCGCCGGCCCTGGTGTTCGGCCGTCGAGCGGCACAGCACCATGCCGCCCTGGCCCGCCGCGGCGAGACCCATGCCTTCCTGCAGTGTGCCGGCGGTGGGTCCGCGCGGTATCCGGCGACCTTCTGGGGTGATTTCGGGGGCTTGGGCGTGGCGCCAGTATTCCGGGGCCGGGCCGCGGATTCCGATCAGCGGGCATTCCGCCAGTTCGTCGGCGGTGACGGACTCCCTGCGGGCGAACGGATGCCGAGGCGAGACGGCGAGCACCTGCGGCTGCCGGGAGAAAACCGGACCGAGTACGAGATCCGGTTCAGCCACCGGAAGCAGCACCACCGCGGCGTCGATCTCCCGACGGCGGAGCGAGCCGAAGGGATCGGCCAGCGGGATCTCGGTGAGCTCCACCGCGCAGTCCGGGTGGCGCTTCTCGAATCCGCCGATGGCGCTCGCGAGATGGTCGTCGATGATGCCCTGAAAACCGATGCGCAACACGCCACCGGTCCCTCGCGCGGTGGCGCGCGTGTGATCGACGGCGGCCCGCAGAGCCTCGTAGGCCGGGCGCAGCTCGGCGAGGAACTTCTCCCCCAGCGGAGTCAGCTCCGCCCGACGGCTCGTGCGTTCGACGAGCGTCGCGCCGATCCGCCCCTCCAGTGAGCGAAGCAACTGACTGACCCGGCTCTGAGAGACGTACAGGCGTTCGCCCGCCCGGCCGAAATGCAGCTCCTCGGCGAGGATCAGGAACGCCTCCAGCTCACGGATCTCCACGCCGCTCATCGGTTTCCTCCACCTGTGGATCCAGTAGTCCCGCTCATAGAAGGATGAGACATCAGCCGTTGTTCCCGGGCGCGCACGACGGTTGCCTGGAACACATGGCGCTAAGGGAAACCAGACAGAAGAAGAACGGCTGGCCGGCGGTGAGTGCGCTCGCCGGGGCGACCTTCACCGTGGTCACGTCGGAAATGCTGCCGGTGGGTCTGCTGACCCCGATCAGCCGCGATCTGCGGGTCACCGAAGGCACGGCGGGCCTGACGCTCACGGTCACCGGCCTGGTCGCGGCCGTCTCCGCGCCTCTGCTGATCCCGGCGCTCAGGAAGTTCGACCGGCGGGCCGTGCTGTGCGCGTTGATGGCGCTGCTGACGGTCGGGAACCTGCTGGCGGCGTGGTCGCCCGGGTTCGGCGTCATGCTGGCCGCGCGGGTGCTGGTCGGCATCGGCATGGGCGGAGTGTGGGCGATCGCGGCGAGCCTGGCCGTGCGACTTGTCCCGTCGAAGTCGATCGGGTCCGCGACCTCGCTGATCTTCAGCGGAATCGCCGTGGCGTCCGTCCTGGGTGTACCGGCAGGCACCTACCTCGGGGATCTGCTCGGCTGGCGGGCCGCTTTCGTCGGTGCCGGTGGTCTTTCACTGGTGGTACTGGCCGCGCTGGCCATGTCACTGCCCTCGTTACCGGCGGAACGGGACGTCCGCCTGGGCGCGATGCTGCGGCTGGCAGGTGTGCCGCGGGTGCGCCTCGGACTGATCGTGGTGGCGCTGGTCGTCATCGGGCATTTCGCCGCCTACACCTATATCCGGCCGGTGCTGGAAGAGGTGTCCGGGGTGAGCGCGGGGCAGATCGGGACGCTCCTCCTGGTCTACGGGCTCTTCGGGGTCGCGGGAAATTTCGCCTCCGGCGCCGGAGCGGCACGATCGCCACGGGCGACCCTCCTGGTGCTCGGCGGGACTTTGTCGGCGACGATGGCACTGGTTCCGATCCTGGGACTGACCACCCTGGCGGCAACGGTGTTGCTGGTGGTCTGGGGCCTGGCGTACGGCGGTGTCTCGGTGGCCTCGCAATCATGGATGCTGACGGCCGCGCCGGAGGCCCGAGAAGCGACGTCGGCGCTGTTCGCCGGAGTGTTCAACGCGGCGATCGCGGCCGGGGCACTGGTCGGCGGGCTGGCCACGGACGCGGCCGGAACCACCGCGGTGATGTGGCTCGGCGGGATATTCGCGGCCGCGGCGGTGCTGACCCTCGCCACCACCGGAGGCCGGGCGACGATGGCCACGCCCTCCAGAACGTGACCACCGACGTCCGACTGGGTGAGGACGCCGCCACGATGATCGGGGTCAGGTGGCCAGGTCCCGGCGGCCGTAGCCGGCCAGGCCCGCGAGCACGAGAAGTCCCGCTGTCACGAGAAGGATGATGATGGCACTCCAGTTCGGCGGCTCGGCCGGGGCCGAGGCGAGATGGCCGAAGGGCGTCAGGTAAGTCAGCCATGACGGAGCTTCGACGCTTTGCAGGACGACGTTGAGCAGGAAGCCGCCGACGACCGGGACCGCGCCGAGCACGGCGACCGCACGCGGCGCCCAGCCGAGGGCGAACACCGCGGCGCCGAGCGAGAGCAACGCGACCGGTGCCGCGTTCCACGCACCGGTCAGGGCGGCGATCAAGCCGAGTGGCGCGTCCGCGATGGTGGCGCCGGTCCAGAGCGACAGCCCTGCCGCGGTGAGAAGCGCGAGCGACGCGACCACCGACACGGTGATCTCCGCGAGGGCGAATCGGTGGCGTGGAACGGGCAGGGCGAGCAAGGGTGTCCACCTGCGGTCGGCCTCGTCCGCGGCGAAAGCCGCGATCCGCGTGGCGCCGTAGAGACCTGCCGGGATGGCAAGGAGACCGAACATGGCGGCGGCGAACCCTTCGGCGGTTCCGAGGCCGGCGAAACCGGCCGCGCCCGCGAGCTCCGCGAATCGCTGGTTCTCCTGCAGGAAACGGAGAACGGACGAGATCAGAACCCCGACGAGGAAGAAGTACGCGACGATTCCGAAGGCCCATCCCGCCGTGGCACGCAACGTGCGCCGCACGGCGAAGCCGATGATGGAACCGAGCAGCCGTGTCCGCGGCCGGCGACGGCCGGACGGGTTGAGCAGGCCCCGACCGACGTCTCGATGAACGGCGGCCACGCTCGCGGCGACGGTGAGCACGACCGGGAACGCGAAAAGCACAAGCAGCGGCGCCACCCTGTTGCCCGCGTACGGAGACGCTTCGCCTGTCAAGCCGAACGGGGTGAGCCACGCGACCCACGAGAGCGTCTCGGCGCCGTCGGCGAGCATGCGCAGGAGCAGTCCCGCGCCGAGAACGGCGACGGCAAGGCCCGTCGCCGCCGAACGGGTAGGCAGGATCTGAGCCGCGAGCACTCCCGCGGCGGCGAACGTCAGGATCACGCCGAGCAGACCGGCGGCGTGGATGAGCGCACCGGCGGGCCCGGTCCCGGTGAGCAGCAGGGCCAGCGCCACGGCCGAGGCGATGACGACCGCCGCGGCACCCAAGGCGATCAGGCACCGGATCACCAGGTCCAGCGGCCGGAGCCGACCGGCGAGCAGCAGGTCGGCTCGGCCGGCGTCTTCGTCACCACGGGTCAGCCGGGTCGCGGTCAGAAGCGCCCACACGGCGACCAGGACCTGTACCGGCGTCCCCGTTCGCCATACGGTGAACCCACCGGGATCGTCGAGTGCGACCGGTGGCCCGAACAGGATCCGGATGGCCGGATTCTCCGCCAGCGCCCGGAGCGCCGATCCGTCGAGTGCCCCGGCGAAGGTGCTCTGGTACTGGCCCGCCACGAGAGCGGACATCCCGGCCGCGGCGAAGGCGACGATCAGGGCGCCGCGGCGCGTCCTGCGGGCGAAGTGACGGGTGACGGCCAGGTTCGCGCTCTCCTGCCCGGCAGATTCTGTCGTGGTCGCAAGGGTTTCCGCAGACGCTGTGGTCATCGCGCGTTCTCCCCGTAGTAGTCGAGGAAGATCTCCTCGAGCCGCGGTTCGCGCATCGATATCGTGGTGACGTCGGCCGCGGCGAGCGCCCGCAACGCCGGCCCCGGGGGCCCGGACAGGGTGAACCGGACGCGATCGCCGTCCAGTCGTTCGACCTCGATGACACCAGGTATGTCCACTAAGGACGGCTCCTGCCCGCGGAAGGCCACCTCGGCGGTGGTGCGGCGCAATTTGCGCAGCTCCGCGATCCCGGCGATCTCGACGAGCCGTCCGGCGCGCAGGATCCCGACCCGGTCGCAGACGGCCTCGACCTCGGCGAGCTGATGCGAGCTGAGGAAGACCGTCTGACCACGCTCCCGTGCTTCGCCCACACAGCGCTGGAATTCCTGCTCCATCAACGGATCCAGACCGCTGGTCGGCTCGTCGAGGACGAGCAGGTCCGCCCGGGCCGAGAACGCGGCGACCAACGCGATCTTCTGCCGATTGCCGGTCGAATAGGTCTTCGCCCGCTTGTCCAGGTCGAGCGCGAACCGGCTCACGAGTTCCGCGCGATAGCGGGTATCGACGTCCGGGCCGACCCGGCCCAGCAGCTCGAGGATTTCGGCGCCGGTGAGCTCCGGCCACAGCGCGACGTCGCCAGGAACATAACCCAGCAGCCGGTGTGCCCGGCGAACATCCGACGCCGGAACACCGAATACGGTGGCCGTCCCCGCCGACGGCCGGATCAGGCCGAGCAGCAGCCGGATCGTCGTGGACTTACCCGCGCCGTTCGGGCCGAGGAAGCCGAACACCTCGCCGGCGGGAACGGACAAAGTGAGGTCGTCGACCGCGACGGTACGACCGAACCGCTTGGTCAATCCATCGACGTGGACGGCAGGAGGGCGGGTCTCGGCTACGGATGACATGGGAGCCCTTTCGCGGTCGGCGAATTCTGTTGCCGACCAGGCTTCCCGGCGCTCCTGCGGGCAATGTACTCCCCCGGCGACGCGAGGCACCAGACCGGCGACATCACCGAAGAGGTTCGAGAGTGGCTTTCCCGCGATTCGCGGCCTCTCTTTCGGAATCGGCCGTCGACGACATCGTGCGGTCGGCCCATGCGGACCTGGACGGTCAGATCCGGCCCGACGCGATGGGGAAATGTTGCACCGCCTGGCGCGATTCCGGGTGCTCCGGACTCGAAACCGGTAGCTCACGGTCGTGAGATCACTGTCCGCGTCCTCGCAGAGCCGTTTCGATTTCCGCGTCGGTAAGGCGCCGAGGGCTGACGTAGTAGAGCACCGAGCCTGCCGGGAGATCGGCGTCCCACGGAGGATTGACCACGAGGTCGTCGTCGGTCCGTGCGGCCAGCACCGTGGCGCCGAAAGCACGGCCCAGAGCCAACCGGCATTTCTCGGTGCTCAGCCGCCCCAGCGACTCGGGCAAGGTCGCGGAGTACGTTCCGGCCCCGCCTGCCGTCATCAGCTCGGAGTAGACCTCGGCGATGCCCGGGGAGGTCAGTTCTTCCGTGACCATCCGGGGCGTGTGCCACTGCACGCACTTGATCCGGGGATCCACGTAGCGGACCAGCTCGGACTTCTCCATGTCCCGCAACGTCACCACGACATGCGCCGACCGGTTCGCGTGGTCGACGGTCACCGCGACGGCCAACGCCTCGTTGTCGTCGCCCATGTCGACCAGGATGGTGCCCGCCTCCGCGACGGCGGCCCTGGCGAGCACGTCGGCCGCGGTCGGCTCGCCGCGAACGAAGTCCACCGGCTGCGACGGCATGGGGTGCACCTGCACTTCGTCACTCGCGCACAGGACGAGTCCGGTCACGCCGTCGGCGACGAGTTGCGCGACGATGCGCTCGGTGCGGCCTGCCGTGTAGCCGATCAGGAGCGTGTGCCCGTTGGCCCGTACGGCCTCCATGCCCTGCATACGCCGTCCCTTCGCTTGTTCGAGCTTCGAAGCGAGCTTGGTGAACACGGTGGTGAGTGTCGCGATCCCGCCGATGATGACGTAGGCCCCCACGACATGCCCTGCCGTGGTCTCCGGCGAGAAGTCGCCGTAGCCGACCGTCGCGGCCGTGACCACGAAGTACCACCAATAGTTCCCCGCCTTGACGAGCTCACTTCCCGCAGGTTCGGCCAGCACCATCAGCGGCCAGCTCGTCGCGAAGACGAAGAGGACGACTACGACCGGAAGCATCCACCCCTGCCGCAACACCCAACGCGCCAGCAGCCTCGACAAGACGAATGGCACTCGTCTCTCCTCACCGTCCGCTATCGACGCCTCACCTGAAGCCGCTCCACCTGACTGCGGAACACCGTATCCGCGAACTGTCCGAAATGGAACTCGCACTGTCCACTGGCGACTACCATCGTCGGGTGTGCCGTCCTGGGTGGCGACCATGCCGTAGCTGACGAACCCGGCAGCAGGACTGATCCGTGTCGCGCTCATGCCGTCAAGTCGACAGGCATCCCACCTGTCACCGCACAGTAAAACGAGCGTGCAGCAGCCGGATGGGCCGTGAGTGCCAGCTCAGTCAACACGTCCATGGCCAGTGCCGCATCACTCTCACCGGCGGTGACCAACGCGAGAAGCCACTTTCGCTTCCCGCGAGGCCCGGTGTCGACGACGCAAGCCACAGCCTGGCCAGGAAAACCATGCCGTTGACCGCAACTTCACGGTCCATGTCGGGACTCCACTGGTCCATGCGGCAACGAAAGCCATGGTGGCCAACCGGCAGCAAGGCGACACTAGTCCATTGTGGACCTTTGGATGATCACACCCGGCTCGACCGGGCCAAGACCGGGATGGAATACATCGGCGAGCCCGTGGATGACGCCCCTCCGCTGGAACAGCAACGTGGCCGGCTGATGCGGGACCGTGGCGCCCGGGACGTCGATCGCACGACGACATTTGTCCAAGACCGGGTGGCCGGTGACCGTGCACCCTCCTCGTATGAGAGAGAACGGTGTTGAGCATTCGCAGGGGATACACGTGGTACACGACGGTCCACGGCAGGCGCCGCCGCTGTTGCTCATCCACGGATCGGGGGCTTCGGGTGCCTTGTGGAGCCCGGTGGTCCCGGCCCTTGCCTGCCACCACCACGTCATCCGGGTCGATCTCCCGGGCTGTGGCCAGTCCCCGCCTTCGCCGTCCTACGACGTGCCCGCGCAGGCGAGCCGAGTGGCGGCGGTGCTCGACGACCTCGGCCGGGGTCCTGTCACCGTTGTCGGGCACTCCAGTGGGGGTTACGTCGCCACGGCCCTCGCCGAGCAGCGCCCCGACCTGGTGCGCTCGGTCGCGCTGATCAGCTGCGGCCCGCATCCCGGCGCGTTGCTTTCCCAGCCCTTGATCATTCGGCTCCTGCTCGGCCCGCCGTTCGGCCCGCTGATCTGGCCGAGGCGTTCGGACGCGATCATCCGCAAGGGAATCCAGGCCATGGCCGCTCGCCCAGTGGACGTACCCGACGACGCGGTCGCCGATCTCAAAAACATCTCCTACGACACATTCAGGACGATATTGCGCCGCAACACCGAGTACATCGCCGAGCGCGGCGTGCCCCAACGTCTCGCCGCCCTCGCCGTTCCGGTGCTGGCGGTCTTCGGTACCGACGACCCACGCTGGGACCCGTCGTCGGTGCGCCAGTACGAGGTGGTGCCCGACGCCCGGATCGAACCGCTGTCCGGCGTCGGACACCTCCCCACGTTCGAGGCGCCTGAGGCGATCAGCGAACTACTGCTGAGCTGGACCTCGCGGGAACGCGACCGTTGACACTCCGCCCATGGTCCCCGATCCCTAGACTGGCCATGTGCTGTCGACTGGAACACCGCCGGACTGGAAAGCGGTGGACATCGCGGTCCCGCGCCGGTCCGATCGGCTGCCGGGGATCAGCATGGCCGGGTTCCGCCAGAGTCTCCCCGTCCCCGCGGACATCGCCATGGTCGCGCACCCATCCGTCACCCTTCTCATCGACCTGAGCGAGGAAGACGGCATCGTCTGCGACAGCGGCGGCCGGCGCGAACGCGGCAGTGTCGTGATCGGACTCATGCCCGGCGATCTGCGGGCAGGTGGCCGCGTGGGCGAATGTCTCCAGATCCGGCTCGAGCCGGACGTGGCGGCCGCGGTGCTCGACGCATCACCCGACCTCAGCGGGACGATGGCACCGCTGGCAGACATCTGGGGTCGCGACGCCGAGCGGATCGAAGACCGGTTGCGTGCCGCCGCGTCATGGAACGAACGGTTCAGGATCGCGGCGGAGGTCGTGGGCCAACGAGTACGCGCCCGCACGCCGGTCGACCCGGAAGTCGCCCACACCTGGCGGCGGACGCTCACGACCCGAGGGCGGATACAGGTCGACAGCCTGGCAGGCGAGGTCGGCTGGGACCGCAAGCGCCTCTGGTCCCGCTTCCGGTCCCAGCTCGGGATCAGCCCCAAACGCGCCATCAGACTGGTGCGGTTCGACCACGCCGCCCACCTCCTCGCGACCGGTCACACCGCCGCCGGCGTCGCCGCCGAGTGCGGCTACGCCGACCAATCCCACCTCCACCGCGAGGTCAAGGCGTTCACCGGGCTCACCCCCACGGCCGTCGCTGTCGCGCCGTGGCTCGCCATCGACGACGTCGCGTGGCCCACATCGTCACCGACCCGCCACCCCGCAACAGCCGGCGGCGTTGTCCGCCGGTGACCGTCCCCGCACCGCCGTGAAAGGTCAGTGCGACGGATCCGGCTTCGCTGCGCGTGGGCATCGCAGTGTTCTCCTTCGAGTCAAAAGCCGTGTCCGAGCACTTCGTCGACGGCGCGGCGGGGACTCGTGGGTACCGCACCGGACGGATAGCCGAACCGCATGAGCGCCTGAGGGAACCCGGGCAGCTCAAGGTCTTCACACAGCGCGGAACGCACCTCCGGCAGATGCAGGGGCTGGGTCAGAATCGAGCCGGCCATGCCTCCGTCGACCGCGTCCAGCCACGTCGTCTGCAAGGCGTGGCCCGCTCGGAGGTGGTCGTGCCGGGTGTCGTCACGCGTCAGGAACACCAGCAAGGTCTCCTCGGCCAGCCTCCGCCGCAGCACCGCGCTGTCCGGCAGCGCCGTCGAGGCCCGGACGAGCCCGGCCCACGGCAGGGAGCCCGGAGGAAGCGCGGTGGCGGCGAGGCCGACGCCGTGCCGGTGGGACACTTCGTCACGGATCGTCCAGAGCGCGAGTTCGCGCTGATATCCGTGATCGTGCTGGAACGACTCCGCCGCGAATTCGAGCAGCTCGGCGACCCGCGACAGTTCCAGCTCGTCCTGGATCGGCCGGGCCTCGACCCCTGCCGAGGCGGCGGTCGCCACCAGCTCACGGATCCGTTGACGCGTCACCGGACGCCCGGAGAACCGCTTGCGGTAGCTGCGGCGCCGCTCGATGGCGGAGTACCGGTGCAGGTCGTCGGCCGAGGGAAGGGTGCGCTCCCCCGGCTCCACCGACGCCACCACCTCAGGGCGGCCGGCGTCGGGGAACGTGTCCGTCCGGGGCTCGAAACCGAGTACCCGGACCGCGAGTTCCAGATTCGCGAGAGCGGCCCCACAGGACATCGTCCGATCCCGGCCCAGCGGGTCGTGTACCGGCAGAGCCAGGTCCCGGCGCTCGATCAGCAGCAGCCGGTCGCGCTCGAACTCGAGAAGCCAAGGCTGGATGTTGTGCACCGACGGCGCCCGCAACAGGGTTCGCGCCAGCACCTCCGTCTCCGCCGTCGACCATTGCCGCGTTCGCTTCGCCATGTTCCATCCCTCCACACCGGCCGTGTCGGTTTCCACGGTGCGTCAGGAAGGGGTGCCGCGCGCAGGTCCGGACGACTCCGATCGCCGGGACCTAAGCCCCGCCTCGTCCGATTAGGGTCCAAAGTCCCTCCTTGCCGGGACGTCCAGGCCGCTGCTTTCCCCGGGAACGCCCAGTACGGTCACCAGGACGGCCAGGACCCGGCTCAGCAGGAGGACGCACAGATGATCAAGGTGTTCCTGGTCGACGACCACGAAATCGTCCGCAGAGGACTCTCCGATCTCCTCGGCAGCGAGCCGGACATCGAGATCTCGGGCGAAGCCGCCTCCGTGTCCGAAGCTCTCACCCGGATTCCCGCGAGTGACGCCGACATCGCGGTGCTGGACGTCCGGCTTCCGGACGGCAACGGCATCGAACTGTGCCGGGACCTGCTGTCCACCCAGACGAATCTGCGCTGCCTGATGCTCACGTCCTACGCCGACGACGAAGCGCTCTTAACCGCGATCATGGCCGGTGCGTCCGGCTTCGTCCTCAAGCAGGTACTCGGCAACGACCTGGTGTCCGCGATCAGGACGATCGCCTCCGGCGGCTCACTGCTCGACAGCCGGACCACCGCCGCGCTGATGAACCGCATCCGCCGGGAGAGTGATCACAACGATCCCACCGCCGGACTGTCGGACCAGGAACGCACGGTCTTCGAGCTGATCGGCGAAGGCCTGACCAACCGCGAGATCGGGGAACGCATGTTCCTCGCCGAGAAGACCATCAAGAACTACGTCTCCCGGATCCTCGCCAAACTCGGCATCCAGCGCCGGACCCAGGCCGCGGTCCTCGCGACCGAGTTGAAGAAACAGGACCGCGGCCAGCTGTTCGGCGACTGGTGAAACTCTCCTTCGCCGTGGCCCGGGATCGTGTCACGGCAAGGGGACCCGCCACACGACCTGTGTTCCCCCGCCTGCCCGCCCGATGAACTCGGCCCGGCCACCACAACGCTCCGCTCGCTGCGAGAGGTTCTCCAAACCGCTCCGCCTCCCCGTCTCGGGAAGGCCGACGCCGTTGTCGGTCACTTCGATGATCAGCTCACCGTCGGCCTCGACGGACACGGCGATCTCGTCGGCACCGGAATGACGGATGGCGTTGCTCAGCGCCTCACGCACGACGGCTTCGGCGTGTTCGTGCAGCTTCACCGGGACAAGGGTGTCGACGGCTCCGCTGATCCGCACCGAGGGCGTCACGGACGGATCCGACGACAGCTCCGTGACCACGTCGAGCAGCCGGCGTCGCAGGCTGACCGACTGGTCCGCTCCCGAGGTGTGCAGATCGAAGATCGACGTCCTGATCTCACGGACGGTCCGGTCCAGCTGCTCGACCGCCTGTGTCACCCGGTTACGGGCGAACTCGTCCGGCACGCGCGGCACGATGCTCTGCAGGCTCATGCCCGTGGCGAACAGCCGCTGGATGACGTGGTCGTGCAGGTCCTGCGCGATCCGGTCCCGGTCGGCGAGCACGTCCAGCAGCCGCTGGTTCCGTTGCTTCTCGGCGAACTCGAGGGCGACCGCCGCTTGGTCGGCGAACGACGACAACATCGGGATCAGATCCGCCTTGAACTGCGGGGAGCCTTTCTCCCGGCTGATGACCAAGACCCCGCCGACTCCGCCGGCGCTGGTCAGGGGCACCAGCACGCCCGGCCCACCGAGCGTGGTGTCCTCCGCCGAGGGGAAGACCGTGCCGAGATCGGCGATCAGGCTCGCTTGCCCCGTACTGAAGACCTCGTCGACGACAGGATGGTCCCCCGGAATCGTCTTGGTGAACGAGCCTGCCCGGTCGGTCGACAAGGCGGTCACGGTCAATGACCGCGAGGCGCTCTCGTCCTCGTTTCCCGCCAGCAGGATCGTCACCTCGCCGGCCTCGGCCAGATCTCGCACGCTCTTGACGATCAGGCTCAGCGTGTCGGTCACGGAGGCACCGCCGAGAAGCTCGCCGTTGACCTTCGCGACCGCCTCCAGCCAGCGTTCCCGGGAGCGGGACCGCTCGAACAGCCGAGCGTTGTCGATGGCCACACCGGCCGCCGCGGCCAACGCCTGAAGCACGACCTCGTCGTCGGCCGTGAACTCCGCGGCGCCCCGCTTCTCCGTCATGTAGAGGTTGCCGAACACCTCGTCCCGGACGCGGACCGGGACGCCGAGAAAACTGTGCATGGGCGGATGGTTCGGCGGGAAGCCCACCGACGCCGGATGCTCCGCCAGATCCGGCAGCCGAACCGGATGCGGCTCCTCGATCAGCAGCCCGAGCAGGCCCCGGCCCTCGGGCAGATGCCCCATTTTCGCCCGGGTCTCCGGGTCGATCCCCACGTAGACGAACTCCGAGAGCCCGTCCTCGTCACCGAGGACGCCGAGGGCGCCGTACTGAGCGTCGACCAGCTCGACCGCCGCCTGCACGATGCGCTGCAGCGTCGAATCGAGCTCCAGCCCGGTGCCCACCGCCAGCACCGCGTCGAGCAGCCCTTGAAGCCTGTCCCTGGTCTTGACGATCTCCGACAACCGCTCCTGGACCTCGTGCAGCAGTTCGTCCAACCGCAACCCGGTGAGGACCGCCGCGCTCGGTGGCAGCGCGCTCCCGGCCGCTGTCGGCTCTACCGGCATCTCAGGCTCCCTCTCGGCGGACCGCGGCAAATGTCCATCGTACGGTCGCCCTCAGCGTTTCAGCCGGCAGCCTCGATGCCAAGGCAGGACCCATCGACGGTGTCCCACGATCCCCCGATCAGTGCGCCATTCGACGGGCGCGAACGGTATCGCCAGCAACCCGGGTACGCATTGAAGTCTCCCCTGTGGCGAAGAAGGGGAATGGTCGTCACAAGGTCTTCTGCCTGACGACCGTCTCGAGTGGACGACGTGGGGTCGGGACACCGGGAAAGCCGTACCCCAGCCGGAAAACCGTCTGCGGATAGCCGCTTCCGCCGAGCAGCGCGCGAAGTTCGTCCCGGGTGGACGGGATTTCCATGGGCTGGGAATAGAACGAGGCGCTCAGCCCCGCGGTGGTCGCGGTGAGCAGCACGCGTTGCATGGCCCGTCCCGCGCGAAGCCGCGCCGACGGACCCTCCGCGGTGGTCGTCAGTACCGCGACGACCGGATCCTGCTCGAACGCCCGGGGCGCGTCACTGTCATGGAAGTGCCGTACCGGCAGGAGCCCGCCCGACGAACGCGGCCCCCCGGCGAACGCGGGCACGCCGTCGTCCCGGCCATGCCCACGAGTCCAGGCATGGAGCTCTTCGTGGAAGGCCTCGTCCTGGGTCTGCAGGTGATCCGCGCGCCGGATCAGCGCCGCGGTCGCCTCCAGCTTGCCCACCTCGTCGACCAGGACCAGCTCCGCCCCGGCTTGCAGGGCGGCTCGCCGTACCGCCGTCCGCGTGCCTTCCGGCACGGCCTGATCGGCGAACGGCCGGCGATTGCTGTAGCGGCGCGGGATCGCGGCGGCGAGGCGCAGTACCTCGGTGCCTGGCCGTCGACGGCCGCCGATCTCGACCCTGGCCAGTAGCGAAGGACGGCCGCAGTCCGGCAGCAGCTCCGTCTCCACGAGCCGTCCGGCGGCCGCGATCGTGAGCTCGATGTTCAGCAAGGCCGCACCGCAGGCCAGCCGCGCCTCCCTGCCGTCGGGGTCGCACACCCGGAGCAACCGGTCCTCGTCGAGATGCACCTCGATCGCGCCCGGCTCCAGCTCGAAGAACCAGGGCTGGGTGTTGTGCGGCGACGGCGCCCTCACCGCGGCCCCCAACGCGGTGAGTACCGGGAGATCGGTGGGGATCATGCTGTGGCTCCTAGCCGGTCGGTGGACGCTTCCAGCCTGTCGCGGGACGGCGCCGGGCGGCAGAGCCGTGAGCCCCGGCCAGCCGGGGCTTGGCGCGAACGCCAAGTGCCCTCGACCGGCTTGCCGTCCACAAAGGACGGTTCGGTCCAGCCTTTGGGGCTGCGCAGCACGATCATCGGCCAGCGTGGCCGTTCCAGCGCCCGGCCGGAGGCTCGCGCCCGGACCTGGATACCCTCGATCTCGTCGAGCGCCTCGTCCAGCGCTGCGGCCAACGGGCCGGTTTCCACCTCGCCGTCGCCGACCACGCAGGCGACGACGAGATGCGGATTGTCGAACGCCGCGCCGTACGCGTGCGCGAGGGAGTAGCCCAGCTCGCCGCCTTCGTGGATGGATCCGGGCACTTCCGGCGCGACGTGGCTGGGAACGCCGCCGGGAAAGGAGAACTGCCGGAACAGCTTGCGGAGACCGGCCTTGTCGTAGGTGACCGACGGCCACGCCTCCGAATAACTGCCTTCCAGCCACGTGTGCGCGTACAGGAAGTTCAGCCCTGGCGAAGTCCCCCAGTGGCCGAGAAGCCGGGGCTTCACGTGCTCCGGCTTCAACGGTTCGGTCAGCAGGGGGTTGTCCATCAGGTAGATCTGGCGGGCGGCGAGGTAGTTCGCCGCCCGCCACTGGGCGTCCACTTGGGACAGTTCCGCCGGGCTCAGCACGGACGGGGTGGCCGGGGCGCCGAGCACGGTCATCGGGTCTTCCTCGGCCGGACCACCATCACCGGACATTCGGCGTGGCGGGTGAGCGCCTGGCTGACCGAGCCGAGCACTTGCCCGGTGAAACCGCCCCGGCCGCGGCTGCCGACGACCACGAGCTGCGCCTTGGCACTCCACTCCAGCAAGGTGTGGCGGGGCTGATCACGGACGAGGACCCGCTCCACGGTGACGTTCGGGTACTTCTCCTGCCGGCCCGCCAGCCGTTCCGCGAGCAGACGGCGTTCGTCGTCCTCGATGTCCTCCCACTGCGTGAGCAGCCGCGCCATGCCGTACACGTCGTCGTAGGTGACGTCCGACCACGCGTGCACGGCCACCAGCGGCGCTCCACGCCGCGACGCCTCGTCGAACGCTGTCTCCAGTGCCTGCTCGCTCAACGGGCTGCCGTCGACCCCGGCGATCACCGGTCCGCTGCCGGGATGGTTCGTGGTGCCCTTCCTCCCCCGCAGAACCACCGCCGGACAATGGGAGTGGGCGACGACTGCCGACGCCGTGGAACCGATCATCATGCCGGCGAAGAAGCCCTTCCCCGAAGCGCCGACCACCACCATCGCCGCCGACTTCGACGCGTCGATCAAGTACGGCGTCGGCGAGTCGGTGGGCATGGCGGTGTCCACCGGGACACCGGGAGCGACCGTTTCGGCGTCCGCCACGGCCTCGTCCAGCACCCTGCGGCCCGCGGCGGCGAGATCGTCCAGCCAGGGAACGGGTCCGGCGAGTCCGGCGCCGCAGGCCAGTTGCTCACTGTGGAGGGCGTGGACTATCAGCAGCCCCAAGCCGCGCTCGGCGGCGAGGGAGGCGGCCCACCGGACGGCCGCCCGTCCGGGCTCGGCGCCGTCGGTTCCGACCACGATCTTCTGTGCGGCGGTGTTCATCGGTCTTCCTCCTGATAAGTCACTTCGGCTTCGACGACGCCTGGTACCGCTTCGGCGATGACCTTGGCCACGTGCCGGTCGGTGTCGTCGTCATAGGCGTCACGGATGTGGCAGACGCCGTCGGTCACTTCGACGGTCCAGCGGCCCGAGCCGCCGTAGACGGAGAGGTGGTGCCGGACGTCCGCGGCGATCGCCGTGTCGTCGCGGGCGAAGGCGCGGACGAAGTCGCCGCGGGTGAGGATGCCGATCACCCGTGCACCGTCCACGATCGGCATCGCGCGGATCTTCCCGTCGAGCAGTGCTTTGCCCACTTCGGCGAGATCGGCGCGGGCACCCATTCCGGTCGCGGGTGAGGTCATCACCTCGCGCACGGTGGTGCCCGGTGTGGCCCGGATGCCGGAGTCATCGCCGGACCGGATGTCATGGGGGAACCGGTCGCGGATCAAATCCGCCTCGGTCACGATGCCGATCAGGCGGTCGTCGTCGTCCACCACCGGCAAGGCGGTGAAACCGTGCTCGGCCAGTACTCCGGCAGCGTGTTTGGCGGTCGTCTCCGGGGTGACGGTGACGACCGGCCTCGTCATCAGGTCTCGTGCTCGCATCTCGTCTCCTGAACAGGGGTACGTGGTCATTCCGCCGGGGCCGCGGGCCGGATGACGGCGACCGGGCACTCCGAATGCGCCACCAGCGCCTGGCTGGTCGAACCGAGCAGCATGCCTTGGAAACCGCCGCGTCCCCGGCTGCCGACCACGAGCAGACTCGCCTTCGCGCCGAACTCGAGCAGGGTCCGCACCGGTCGCCCCTTGCGCACGACGAGTTCCACCGCGACGTCCGGGTACTTCTCCCGCCAAAGAGCGATCTGCGCTTCGGCTTCCGTGCGCTCGGCGGCCTCGATGCCGGCCGGATCGACGTCGAGGAAATGCGGTCGGACGCTCCCGTGGTCGAACATCTCCGACCAGGTGCGGACGACGACGAGCGCCGCTTTCCGCTGCTGTGCCTCGTCGAACGCGAACGCGAGCGCCGCCGCGCTGGACGGCGACCCGTCCGTGCCGACGACGACCGGTCCGTCCTCCGGGACCACGCCGTCCGGCCGGTTCCCCCTGGCGACGACGATCGGGCAGTGCCCGTGGTGTGCGAGGGCGACGGCGGTCGAACCGACCAGCATCCCGGTGAACCCGCCGAGGCCACGCGAACCCAGCACCACCATCGTCGCGCTCAGGGATTCCTGGACCAGCGCGGGCACTGCACTCCACTCGCGGACCGCTGTCTCGACGACGAGCTCCGGATAGCGGTCGAGCACGTCTTTCCGTGCTTCGGCTAGCCACTCGAGGCCGCGGCTCTCGAACCCCGCACGAACCGCTTCACGGGGGACCGCCACACCGGGGGTGTTCACCGAGGGAACCGAGTACACCTGCACGAGCCGCAACGGCAATCCGCGCCGGCGGGCTTCACCCGCGGCCCACATCGCCGCCGTCCGGGCCGACCCCGAGCCGTCGATCCCGGCCACGATGGCTCCTTCAGCGGGCAGCTGCATGATCACTCCTCGAGTTCGCACGGCCGACCTCGTCGGCGGTTCGGTTCTGCTCCAGCTTCGCCCGGTCCGGGGCCCGGATCGCAGAGCCCGAGGTCCCGAGGACCCGTGCCCTCGGTCCCGCACGCAGGACCGAAGGTCCCTGGTCGATCAAACGCCCCTCCCCTGGCCGTCTGGCCGGGCCGCGGGTCCGGTATGCAGGATTCATGCGCATCCTGTCCGAGTCACGGCTGTCCGCCGTCCTGTCCGCCGCCGTCACCTGTCCGAGGGTCGTGGTCAGCGGCAACTTCGCCACCCCGCATCGCACGCTCGAACTGCTGGACAAGGCGGTGTCCGAATACCGGCTGTTCGCGCTCAACGCCCAGCCCGGTATCCCCGACCGCGACGGGGTGACGCTGGAGACGCCCTTCGTCGGGGCCGGCATGCGCGGCAAAAAGACGCTGCGGTACTTCCCGTCCCGGCTGTCGCTGGTTCCGCGCCTGCTCCAGCAGGCCCTGCCGCCCGACATCGTGCTGATCCACACGTCCACCCCCGTGGACGGCTGCGTATCGCTGGGCACGGAAGTGAACATCCTGCCCGCGGCGATCGAGGCGGCCCGCGCCCGCGGCGGTCTCGTGATCGCCCAGCTCAACCCGCGGATGCCCTACACCTACGGCGACGGAGTGCTCGCCTGTGACGAGGTGGACTACGCGATCGAGGTCGACGAGCCGCTGGCCTCCCCCGCGCCCCGCCCGATCAGCGAGGTCTCCCAGGAGATCGGCGCCCGTGTCGCCGACCTGGTCCCGGCCGGCGCGACGCTGCAACTGGGTATCGGCGCCGTCCCGGACGCGGTGCTCGCGGCGCTGACGTCGCGCCGCGGCCTCGCCGTGTGGTCGGAGATGTTCAGCGACGGCGTGCTGGGCCTGGAGCGAGCGGGCGCACTCGACCCGGACTCGCAGGTGACCGCTTCGTTCGTGTTCGGCGGCGCCGAACTGTACGACTGGGTGGACCGCAATCCCCGCGTCCGGCTTCTTCGCACCGAGAAGACCAACGACCCCGGACTGATCGCCCGGCAGCCACGGCTGGTCTCGATCAACAGCGCGCTGCAGATCGACCTGTACGCGCAGGCGAACGCCAGCCGCGTGCACGACGTCATCTACTCCGGATTCGGCGGGCAGACCGACTTCGTGGTCGGGGCACTGCACTCCCCCGGTGGCCGGGCGATCATCGCCCTGCCCTCCTGGCATCCCAAAGCCGACGTGTCGACCGTAGTGCCTCGGCTGGCCGGTCCCGTCACCTCCTTCCAGCACAGCTACTTCGTCAGCGAACAAGGAGCGGCCGCCATCTGGGGCCACGACGCCGGCGAACAGGCCGAGCAGATCATCGAACACGTCGCCCACCCCCGCGCCCGAGACGAACTCCGGGAAGCCGGCCGCCTCCTCGGATTCGCACTACGCGGCGTGAATTGACCTGGACACGATCAGAGCACCGAAGCGGCGAAGTGCCTTCCCAACGCGGCGCCCCACGTCCGCTCCCGCTCACCGTCCTTCAAGACCGTGCGCGGCCCGTCCGTCTCGACGAGGAAGCTCTCCGGCGGCACGGCCGGGACGAAGCCGCGAGCCCGGAGCCGGTGAGCCGGGCCTAGGGAAACGCCACCGAGCGGAACGTGACCCGATCCGAGCCCTGTCCGCCGGGGCTCATGGTGAAGGAAACCGCCCCCTCGCACCCGCTCTCGTCGTACAAATGCGCGTAACTGTCGGTCCAGTTCTGCGGCAGGAACGCGGACGCGGTGCCTGACGCGTTTTCCGGGATCTCGATGCACTCGGCAGCGGGCGGATCGATCAGAGAACCTGCCCGGAGTTCTTGCTCTTCGTCGTAGTAGCGGTAAGAGAACTCACTGTCGGCCGCAGAAGCTGTACCGCACACCACAAAAGCCGAGACAGAAGCGCTGACGAGAGTCAGGAAAAGCGCGCGAGCACGCATGGGTACGCCTTTCTTGCAGTGACACTGACGTTGTGACGATTGCTCGCTTTCCGGCTCGAGTGAGTCGATCTCCCCCATTCGCGTACCGTTGGCCACCGGTTCGAGTGGAGTCGCTCAAGCCCGTGACGCGATCCCGGTCTTTACCGCGTCAGCGGGATGCTTGCCGGTTGCCGGGTTGTGGAGTCCACTGGAGAGCCGAAGGGAGCAGGTGACTATGTCGGTCGATGGTTTCTCTCTGTTTTCCCATGATGGCGGGATGCCAGACGGTCCTGCTCTCGCCGAGCTGCCTTTGCCGTTCGCTCGATGCGACGACAACCTGGGCGAGACCGGCTGGCTGGAGACCGATCTGAACGAATGGATCACCGCCTCCGGTCTGGCTCAGGCGCTGCCGTCGCTGAGACGTGCCCGGGCCAGCGGGTATGCACTGTTGTCCTGTCTGAACTACCCCGCTGCCTCACCGGACCATTTACGGCTGATCTCCCGCTATTTCGCCTTTTACTTCGAGTGCGACACCTCCTGCGTCGAGCGTCCGGCGACGGAGGGCAGGCTGACCGAGGTAGCGAGTGAAATTCTTCGCTGGTCGACGCAGATCCAGTATTCCCAACGGCCTCCACCGTCCTCCACCGGCCGGCATCTCGAAGTCCTTCACTCGATCGGCGAGCAGTTGCACCGGCTCGCGATAGCAGCGCAAGCCGAACGTGTCCACCGCGGCGAGCGGGACTACTTGCTCGGCGCCGCGTGTGAAGCCGCGTATCTCGCCCAGGGCACGCTACCCACCTTCGCGGAATATCGAGATCTGCGTGAACACACCGCCACCGTGGGCTGGCATCTGGCTTTGGTCGAGATCACCGGCGGATTCGAGGTACCCGGCCGTGTCAGGCGACGTTCCGATGTCCTGGCGGCCACCCGGACCATGGGTCTTCTGCTGGGACTGATCAACGACATGGCCTCCTGGCGAAAGGAATCCCGGACGTCCCCTCGGGCGTTGAACTTCCCGAACGTGATCGCCCGAGAACGGGGCTGCACCCTGCTCGAGGCCGCCCACGAGACCGCGGGAATGACCGCGGTCGAGTCGCAGCGGTTCTACGACCAGACAGAGCAGCTGATCCGTGAAGGCGGCGCTCTCGGCCGCTGGGCGGGCGGAGCACGCCACTGCGTCGCCGGATGGCACCGCTGGCACACCCTCAGCGAACGCTTCGCCATCGACTCGGCAACCGATCGCGACCAGTGATCACTGAGGCAGCAGGAACCTGACCACGCTGCCGTGCTCAAAGCGCGGCGTTCTCGCCGGCCTTACCGCGGTTCTGCCGGCCGACAGCCGTGGGTCTGAAGTGTGCGCAGTGTGGTGATGAGATGGTCGATGTCGTCGTGGGTGTTGTAGAGGGAGACGCTGACGCGGATGGTGGCGGGGACACGGAAGCGGTCGCAGACCAGTGCCGCGCAGTGCCTGCCGGTTCGCACGGCGATGCCCGCCCGGTCCAGGCTCCGGCCGATATGGTCGGCGTCGGCCGTGTCGGAGACGAAGGAAATCACGCTTCCGCGGTCGTCGGCGGTGCGCGGTCCGATGATCCGTAGTCCGGGTATCGCGTCGAGTTCGGCGAGCGCGTGGGCGACGAGGTGACGTTCATGGCGGGCGACGGTGTCCATGCCGATGGTGGTGAGATAGTCCACGGCGGCGCCGAGGCCGATGACTTCGGCGATCGCCGGGGTGCCGGCCTCGAATTTGTGTGGCGGGGCGGCGTAGGTGGCGCTGTCGCCGGTGACGGTGTCGATCATGTTGCCGCCGCCGAAGAACGGCGGGAGCGCCTCGAGCAGCTCACGCCGGCCCCAGAGCACGCCGACACCGGTCGGGCCGAACATCTTGTGGCCGGTGAACGCCACGACGTCCGCGCCGAGCCGCTGGACGTCGAGGGGCATATGCGGCGCGGTCTGCGAAGCGTCCACGACGACGAGCGCGCCGACCTGACGCGCGCGGCGCACGATCGGCGCGAGGTCGTTGACCGTGCCGAGGATGTTGGACGTGTGCACGACGGCGACGACCTTGGTTCTCTCGGTGATCAGCCCGGGCAGACCGGCCAGGTCAAGGAGGCCGTCGTCGGTGATATCGAGGTAGCGCAGCGTCGCACCGACGCGCTGAGCCAGCAGGCGCCAGGGCAGCAGATTGGAGTGGTGCTCCATTCTGGTGGTGACGATCTCGTCGCCGGCCGCGACCTTGAGCGGTGGTTCTGCCCACGCCAGGGTGTTGGCGACGAGGTTCAAGGCTTCGGTGGCATTGCGCGTGAAGACGACTTCGGCGGCGGAAGGGGCGTTGACGAACTCGGCGACTTTGACCCTCGCGGCTTCGTAGTCCGCGGTGGCTTCTTGCGCCATCCAGCAGGAACCGCGGTGCACGTTGGCGCAGTGGGACTCGAAGTACCGGTTCATCGCGGTGATGACGGCATGGGGTTTCTGGGACGTCGCGGCGTTGTCGAGGTAGATCCGCTTTCTGCCCGACGACGGCGGACGGGTGAACGCTGGGAAGTCGGCGCGGTAGTTCGTCTGCTCCAGCACTTTTCGAGCGTAGGCGACTCTCCTGGACAGATATGGCGGCCGAGGCCGTGAGAATTGTTGAACGTGTTGAATGTCGGAGATGGTCTCGCGGTGTGGTGCCGCCGCTGTTCACCTGTCCGAGCGAGTGATCGCGGGCCGGGATCCGTGTAGCGCGGAGCATCGTAGGACCAGGGCCCGGGCTTCCGGGTGCCGCGCGAAGGTCTGAAGGCGTTTTTTCAGCTCCCCCAACGCGGCGGTGACGCGGCCGGAACGCAGGCCCGGATACACATCGAGAAAGCGATGCGCCACGGTGCAGGCCCGGCCGAGCAGACCGAGATCGAGTTGTCGTTCGGCGAGTTCGGCCAGGGCCAGTGCGAGTGAGCGGCGTTCACCGGGGGGATAGTGGCGCAACGCTCGATGGAGCGCCATGACCGCACCAGCGGTATCCCCGCTGAACACGCGGATCGATGCGGCGTGATAGTTCAACTCACCCCGGTTGTACGAGCCGAAGACCGGCCTGGGACCGGTCGCTTGGCCGAGGGTCTCGCGAGCACGCAGGTGGGCGGCAAGGGCGGCCTCGTCCCGGCCGAGTACGGCGTAGCTCAACGACACCTGTGCGTGCAGGAAGGCGCTGGTGTACGGCTCGGCATGACGGTCCCCCACCGTGAGCGCCGCGAGGGCCAATCCCAGTGCGGTGGTTCCGTGCCCGAGGTGACAAGCCTGCAAACTGAGGGCTCGGAGCACGATGGCGTACCGGACCGGGTCGAGGTTGAGGACAGCGAGGTCGAGCGCGACCCGGTAGTAGCGCTGTCCCAGCCCGTGCTCGTTGCTGTCGAAGCAAGCGAACCCGATCAGCAGCGTCAGGTCGAGAACCGACCCCAGAAGCTCACGGCGATCGGCGTCGGTGTCCCGGTCCGCCAGTCGCGGGAGGATGTCGTCGGCCAGGTAGGTGGTCAGGGCGGTCCTCGCGTGGCCGCTGCCGAATTCGTGGCTGGCCGCGGCGAAAACCCGCACCATGTGCCGCGCCATCCCGACCGTGCCGGAGATCGACTGAGTGGGTCTGTGACAACGGCGGGCCTCTCCTGCCTGCTCTGGCCACGCGGGTACCGCGAGCACATCGAGCCGGTACACCGAGCGCGCGAGCCTGCCATGACCGATGACGCTCAGATCAGCTCCGACCAGCTCGGCCAGCACGGTCAACGCGCTGGCAGGCCGGACCTCTTTCCGCTCGTCCACGGCCAGGCCGAAACCGAGTTCGGCAGCGGTGACCGGCCCGCCGAGTCTGCGGGTCAGCACCTCGGCGATCAGCAGCGGAACCTGAGCGCGCGGGCGGCTTCCCGAGAGCCAGTGGGCGACAGCGGTGCGGTCATAGCGCAGTCGCAAGCCGACCTCGGAGCCCGCGTTGTTCACCGCGCGCGCCAGATTGTCGTGACTCCAACCGGACGCGGTCAACAGTTCCCGAAGCCGGTCATTGGGCACACGGCGCGGCATGGTTCTCCTCACGGGGCCCCGGTGAAACGCTGCCGACGTTCAACACGTTCAACACCCACAGTGCTCAACCGCGCTGCGTCGCCACAAGCTCCGAAGGTGTACTGGGAGTCAGGTGCGATGACTGGAGGTAGGACGTGGTCGACCTCGCGGGCCGGCAAGCCGAGATCGCCGAAATCGTCGGGTCTCGCTGGGGACCTCTGCTCGACGAGGTCGGCAAGACCGTGGTCGAACGCGACGAGGCGCGGCGACCACCCCCCGCGGAGCTGATGGATGCGCTCGCCGCGGCCGGGCTTCACCGGCTTTCCCTGTCACCCGCCATCGGCGGTGCCGGAGTGGACGTGCTGACCTGGGGCATGGTGCTGGAGCAGATCGGCTACCGCTGTCTGGACTCGGCCTTGCCGATGATCATCAACCACACCATCGACATCGCACGGTTCATCGACGAGTCGGGCCGTGCCGATCTCATCGAGAAGTACGCACGCCCTATCGGCCGAGGAACCATCGGCGCGGGTATCGCCTACACCGAAGACGCCGACGCGTGGTCCTTCGGCACCGTGCTCCGCCGCAAGGGTGACGACTTCGTCCTGACCGGCCACAAGTCCTACGTGACCGCCGGGATCATGAGCGACGTCTTCCTCGTCTATCCACTCGACGAAACCGGGGACATGGTGGTGTGCCTGGTGGAACGGGACGACCCGGGCGTGACGGTGACCCCGGCGGCACCTCTCGGCATGCGGACCGCCGGCGCGGCCTCACTCACCTTCGAGGACGTGCCGCTGACCGCGGAACGGATCCTCGAGCCCAGTGATGGACTCACCCACGCGCAACGCTTCCTGAGCAATCAACGGCTGTGGATCACCTGCGCTCCACTCGGCCGCGCCCAGCGGATCCTGGAGGACTGCGCGACCTGGTTGTCCGGCAGCATCCGTTACGGCGAACCGGTCGCCGGCCTGAAGAACGTCGAAGCGACGCTCGGGCGGATGTACGTGGCGATCGAATCCGCGCGATCCATGCTGTATCGCGCGCTCACCCATGTCGGAGGCGGCCACGCGGAGCCGGTGTTCGACCCGCTCCTCTCGGCCGCCAAATGCTTCGCGGCCGACCAAATCCGGTTCGTGCTCGAATCCGCGTTCCGCGTCATGGGCGGCCAAGGCTTCTACGGGTCACCGCATCTGGGCCGCTACCTGCGCGACTTCAGTGGCCTCCCCATCGTCGCGGGCACCAACGACATCCTGGAAGTCAACCTCGGGGCCGGGGTCGTGGCGCGATCGCACCGGCACGGGCAGAAAGGACGGCAAGCATGAACATCGAGTTCACCGGCATCCTCCTGCGCGCCGCGAACAACAACCGCACGGTCACCGTCGACGCGGCCACTTTCGCCGCCGCGCTGGCCGAACTGACGACCAGATTCCCGTCGATGGACAGAGTCCTTCTCGACAACACCGGCAACCTCCGGAAAGCACACCGGGTCTTCCTCAACGGCGAACTCGTCCCCCACCCCGACCGCGCGATGCCGCTGGGCACCGGCGATCGGATCGAGTTCTTCACCGCGGTCGCCGGTGGCTGACGACCGGCCGGTGACGGCGACGCCGGCCGGAGAACACTGGAGTACCCACGCCCGCGACTGGACCGACGTCCAGGAACGCACCATCCACCCCGCTTGGCTCGCCGTCCTGAACGAACTGACGCCCGCACCCGGAGAACCGGTGCTGGATCTGGGCTGCGGCGCCGGCGGATTCACCCGGCTGGCCGCCCGGCGGGGCGTCAAGGTCAGCGGCCTGGACGCCTCCGCCACCCTGGCCGGCATCGCCCGTACCCGGACACCGGCAGGAGACTTCCGCGCCGGCGACATGAACCGAATCCCTTTTCCCGACGCGGAATTCTTCGCGGTGACAGCGTTCAACAGCCTGCACTTCGCCCAGGATCCCGCTCGCGCCGTCGAGGAGGCGATACGCGTCGCCCGCCCAGGAGGGCACATCACCATCGCGGCCTGGGGACCACTCACCGACTGCGACGCACTGGCCTACTTCCTCGATCTCGGCGGGCTGATGCCGTCGACACCTCACCGACCGGGCGACTCACCGGACCTGACCGATCCCACCGTGGTCCACCGGCTGCTGTCACAAGCGGGCTTGACCGTCGCCGCCGCGCGAGCCGTCGACTGCCCCTGGCGATACCCCGACCTCAAGACAGCCCTTCGCGGCTTGCTCTCCACCGGCCCCGCGGCGATCGCGATCGCGCACGCCGGCCTGGCGGAAGTCAGGGAAACCGTCACCGAGTCCATCTCACCCTACCGACGCCTCGACGGTTCATACCTGCTGCACAACACCTGCTTCACCATCACCGCCACACTCGCGTGACCCCCGCACCCCTTCGACTGCCCGCCTGAGCCTCACCATGAGGCGACCGGGCCGCAAACGAGAGTGGCCAAACTAGCCGCACAAGGCCCCTGTGGAACCTCGGAACCGATGATTACAGCAAAGACCCCTACAGGGGCACGAACTCAACCCTGAGGTGTGACTACGGCTGCCTGCGACTTCCGCGCCGTCCACATCGATCAGGTTCTGAAGTGCCACTCGACCGAATGTCTCACCACTACCGCCACAATGCAGGTCGTGACCAGTAAGAACGATGCGATGACACCGGTGAAACGACGCCGCGAGACATCAGCGCCCCTTTTCATGTAAACCCCGGCGGGCCGGCGCCGCGAACATGATCGATGGCAGGGATAGCCAGCCGCTTCGCGCCTGACCCGGGGGGGGGGGCATGAGGTGCGTCGCGAAAGCCACTTTCGCGACCCCAGGCGTCGCGAAAGTGGGGTTAGGGGCCCCGGCACCCCCCCCCC
>NZ_JBIUAQ010000028.1:0-115433 GCF_044547565.1 Amycolatopsis sp. NPDC052450
ATCCCCCCCCGCCGGTGTCGCAAACCCCACGTGGGGCAGGCTCGGGGTCGCGAAAGTGGCTTTCGCGACGCACCGACCCCACCCAAGCGCCCGTTCTACGCCGAGTAGCCCGGGATCGGGAACGGCGCCAGGAACTCGCGGATCTCGGCGGCGATGGTGTCCAAAGCGGACTGTTCCTCGCCCGCCGCCGCGGTGATCGTGCGGTCGATCCAGTCCGCGACCTGCGTCTGGTGCTCCGGCTTGAGCCCGCGCGTGGTGATCGCGGAGGTGCCGAGCCGGATGCCGGACGGGTCGAACGGTTTGCGCGGGTCGAACGGCACGGTGTTGTAGTTCAGTTCGATGCCGGCGCGGTCCAGCGCCTGCGCGGCCGGTTTGCCCGGCACGTTCTTGTTCGTCAGGTCGATGAGCAGCAGGTGGTTGTCGGTGCCGCCGGACACGAGGTCGTAGCCGCGTTCCACCAGCGCCTCCGCCAGCGCGCGGGCGTTGGCGACGATCGTGTGCGCGTACTCGGCGAACTCCGGTTTCCGCGCCTCGCCCAGCGCGACGGCGATCGCGGCGGTCGTGTGGTTGTGCGGGCCGCCCTGCAGACCGGGGAACACCGCCTTGTCGACGGCCTTCGCGTGGTCTGCGTCGGAAAGGATCATCGCGCCACGCGGACCGCGCAGGGTCTTGTGCGTGGTCGTGGTGATGACCTGCGCGTGCCCGACCGGCGACGGGTGCGCGCCGCCGGCGACCAGCCCGGCGATATGCGCGATATCGGCGACCAGGACGGCGTCGACCTCGCGGGCGATCTCCGCGAACGCCGGGAAGTCGATGGTGCGCGGGATCGCGGTGCCACCCGCGAAGATCAGCTTCGGCCGGTGCTTCAGCGCCAGTTCGCGCACCTGGTCGAGGTCGACGCGGCCGGTCTCCTTGCGGACGCCGTAGCGGACCGGGGTGAACCACTTGCCGGTCGCGGACACGCTCCAGCCGTGCGTGAGGTGGCCGCCGTCCGGCAGCGCCATGCCGAGGATGGTGTCGCCCGGCTGCGCGAAAGCGAGGTACACCGCCAAATTCGCCGGGGAGCCGGAGTACGGCTGGACGTTCGCGTGGTCGGTGCCGAAGACGGCCTTCGCGCGCTCGATGGCGAGTTTCTCGACCTGGTCGATGAGTTGCTGGCCCTCGTAGTACCGCTTGCCGGCGTAGCCCTCGGAGTACTTGTTGGTGAGGACCGTGCCCGTCGCCTCCAGTACGGCCTGGGAGACGTAGTTCTCGGACGCGATCAGGCGGATCTTGTCGTGCTGGCGTTTCGCCTCGTCCTCGACGAGCCCCGCGATCTGCGGGTCGGCGGCGGCGAGCGCGGAAAGTTCGGGCTGGTGTGTCATCGGACGTACTCCTGCCAGAGACGGCCGGACCCAGGCGCGCGGTACCGGCCTTGTCGTCGCTTCCCGGTGGTGCTCCACCTCAAATGGCGCCAGTCGCTGGTGCGGACAAGCCTAGAGCACGGGCCGGGGCTCGGCGTGCGGACGATGTCCGGCGCACCACCGGCGGCTGCATCCGGCCGTGCGATCACAGAACGCCTGCGCGCAGACGGCGCAGCGTTTGATCCGCCGCCAGCCGCCGAACGCGACGAGTTCCGCCAGCCCGGAGGCGCCCGCGACCAGGTCACCGCAGCCAGGCCACGACGTCACCTGCACGACACGCCAGCCGTTTCCGGCCTCGACCAGCCGGGGCGCGGCACCGGTCCCGGCGAGGATCCGGTTGAGCCTGCCGGCGGCCGCGTGTTCGTCGGGCAACGCCGAGACGACTCCGGCGAGCCACGGATTCCCTTGCGCCAAAAGCCTTTCCGCGACCTCGAGGGCCGGGTCGAGGTCGCGGAAGGGCGGGACGATCACGTGCTTGCGCGTCACGGTTCTTCGATCGCGACGCCCATCGAGCGGGCCGTGCCCGCGATCGTGCGCATGGCCGCGCCGAGGTCGCCGGTGTTGAGGTCGGGCAGTTTCCGTTCGGCGATCCCGCGCAGCTGATCCTGGGTGAGCTTCCCGGCGACCTCATGCCCCGGACGGCCGGATCCCTTGCCGCCCAAGGCTTTCTTGATGAGGAACGACGCGGGCGGCGTCTTCAGCCGGAGTTCGAAGGAGCGGTCTTCGAACACCGACACGACCACCGGGACGATGTCGCCGCGCTGCGAGGCGGTCGCCGCGTCGTAGGCCTTCTTGACCTCGACGAGGTTCACGCCGGTCTGCCCGAGCGTCTTCCCGAGGTCGACCACCGGCGCGTTGCCGGCGGTCAACTCGAGTGTCGCCTGGTGGGTTTTCTTCTTCGACTTCGGTGCCATGCGACCGAAGCTATGGTCTCCAGTTACTGGAGAGTCAATCGATCGGTTTGACGCTCTCCGCGTGCCTGCGCGCCAGCTCCTGGTAGATCGCCGCGTTGTGCTCGACCCAGCCGCGGGCGGTGCCGTCGAGCGGGACGTGCTTCTTCGCCGGGCTGCCCATGGCGACCGTCTCGGGCGGGATGATCATCCCGGGTGTCACCGTGGCACCGGCCGCGACCAGGGCCTTCGCCCCGATCTGCGCCTTGTCGAGCACGGTGGAGCCGTTCCCGATCAGCGCCTGCTCGCCGATCGTGCAGTCGTGCACGAGGCACTGGTGCCCGACGGTGACGTTCTTGCCGACCTCGGTCACGCCGCCGTTGACGTGGATGACCGAGTTGTCCTGGATGTTGGCGCCCTCGCGGATGAGGATCCGCCCGAAGTCGGCGCGCAGCACCGCGCCGTACCAGACGGAAGCGCCCTTCTCGACGACGACGTCACCGATCAGGGTGGCGGTGGGGGCGATCCACGCTTCGGGATCCACCTGGGGACGGAGCCCCTCGAATTCGAACATCGGCATGCCCCGCACCCTATGCCGAAAATCCGTGAAGGCCCCCTTGAGAGACCAGGAGTCCCTCAAGGAGGCCTTCACGGAACGTCGCTCAGCCGATGGCGGTGTTCAGCAGGAGGTCCACGGCCTTGTCGTTACGCGTGGTCTCCCGGACGATCACCTCGTCGGGCGGGTAGAAGCCGGGGTTGGAGCCCCGCGGGTACATCTCGAAGGTGAAGCTCAGGATCTTGTGGGTGCCCCACATCCAGTCGTCGATCGTCCCGTCCGTGATGTACAGGTCGCTCGACTGCTGCGGCGTGTAGCCGTTGGTCGCCGCCAGCTGCCTGCCCAGCGTCTGGAAACGCTGCGCCTCGGCCGCGGTCATCCCCGGCGCGGTGTCGTTGTAGGTGAAGCCGAACGGCCACAGCACGAGCTCCGAATAGGTGTGGAAGTCGATGCTCGCCTTGATCTGCTGGACGCCACCGATCTTGCGCGAGTTCACGAAGTTGGACACGGCCCTGGTCTCCGGCGCGGAGAACGCCGACGGGCCGCGATAGGTCTCGCTGGTCGTCGAACCCGACGAACCGCCGCAGCAGCCCCAGTTGTAGGCCCAGTTGCGGTTGGGGTCGGTGCCGTTGCCCTGGCGGTTCTTGCGCCAGTACTTGTAGCTGCCGCCGGAGATGTCGTACTCCGAGCCGTCCGGGTTGACATTCGGGATCACGTAGATCTCGGTGCTGTCGACGAAGCGTTTGATCGCCGGGTCGGAGGCGTAGCCCTGGGTGAACCGGTTCACGATCCGCAGGCACATCTCGGTGGTGAGGTGCTCACGGGCGTGCTGGTTGCAGGTGAAGAGGACTTCGGGCTCGTTCTCGTCCGTGGCGACGTTGTCGCTGATCTTGAGCATGTTCAGCGCGCGGCCCTGGTACGAGTTGCCGACGCTGCTCAGCCGCGCGATCGAGCCGAAGTTCGACTGGGCGTTGCGCAGTTCGGTCGTGACCTCGGCGTAGTTGTGGAAGCCGGAGTCCGACGGCGGGAAGTCGTTGATCGCGTTGGTGCCGACCTTCTCCGACCTGTCGACGACGCCGCGCTGCTCGACGCGGAAGCCGAGCGAGCGGATCTTCGCCGCGTCACGCGCTTCGCCGATCACCGTGGTCGTGGAGCCGGAGGTGCCGAGGACGTCGATGCCCAGCCGCGAGAGCTGGGTGCGCTGCTGCGCGGTGGCCGTGCCGAAGACCTCGTAGATCTGGACCTGCGCGTCTTCGGCCTGCTGGTCGGCGGTCGCCGGACTCGCGGCGACCGGGATGGTGAACGCCGCGACGGCCGCGATCGCCACGGCCATGCACCGTCTTATGCGCATCGTCGTCTCCTAGCTCTGGGCAAGGGAAGGGGAACCTCACCATGGCCGGAGCGGCAAGACCGAACAATCCGTAACGGTACGGATCTAATGCGTATTTCTACCCGTAGTTCGCGAAACAGAGAGCTTCGATGTCGCCACGCAGTGCGGCGAACGGCCGCCGCCGCACACGCTGCTGGACGATCGCGCCGAGCAGGTAGGACAGCAGGGCCCGTGCCCGCGCCCGCGGGTCTTCGACGTCGAGCGGGGCGAGCAGTTCCGCGAGGAGTTCGGTGATCGACGTCAGCATGACGTCGATGGCCTGCGGATGCTGCGCGCGGCCCGCCGCGATCCAGTATTCGAACCAGAGGAAGGCCGCGTTCGGGCGGCCGGAGAACTCGGCGAGGAAGGCTTCGAGCGCCGCGAAGAGCCGCTCATCCGGGTGATCGTGCTTCGCCGAAATTTTGCGCAAATCGGCCGTGAACGTTGTGATGTGCGCCGCCATCGCGCGGTCGATCAAGACGTCGATGTCCGCGAAGTAGTAATGAATCGCACTCTTCGTGAGCGGTCCGGCCTCCGCGATCGCGCGAACGGTGCAACCCGCGAGCCCGTCCCTCGCGAGCACGACACGCGCCGCTTCGACGATCTGCTCCTGTTTCTGCAGCTGATTGGGGGAGAGCCGCGTGCTGCGGCCGGGAACGGCGGTCACGAAGTTCCTTACACCAAGTAGTCAGGACACGAGCCCTGAAGCTTAGGGCAGGCGTCCTGGCCGATCACAGCGGGTGAAAAATCTAGGTGGCTAGCCGCCGATCTCTAGCGGACAATGCGCGGCATGGTGACCTCAGGGGACAACGGGTTCAGCCCGGCCGCACGACGGCAGCTGGAGAAGGAACTCGCCGATCTGCGTGCGCAGCGCGACGCGATGGCGCCGCTCGTCGGCGAGCAGGAACGAACCGGCGACGCCGCCGATCAGGCGGAGGTGCTCGACCGCGCGGAGGCCGCCGCCTACCTCGACCGGCGCATCGCCGACGTCGCGGCGAAGCTCGAGCACGGCGGCCGGAACAGCAAGGGCCTGCTCCCCGACGGCACCACCGTCACCCTCAAGTTCTCCGACGGCGACGAAGACGAGCTCCACATCGTCACGATCCCCGGCGAGGACGCCGACGCCTCCACGGTCACTTCGGACAGCCCGCTGGGCCTGGCGCTCGTGGGCGCCAAGGAGGGCGACGAGATCAAGTACCGGACGCCGCGCGGCGAGACCAGCGCCACCGTCGTCACCCTGAAGCCGCCTGCCTGACCGCATCGCCGGAATGTCAGGAAAGGGTCGTTCAGGACACTTTTCGTCCTGGACGACCCTTTCCTGACACCTGAGGGACCGCCGCCTTCACGCGCCTGGACGGCACAGCACCGGATTCGCCAGTTCCGCGCACGGCCGGTGCCCGTGTGACCGCACGATGTCCTTGCCGACCTGGTTGGTCAGGTACCGCAGGAAGCTCGCGACGAGCGAGTCCGCCTTCGGCTCACCGAACGTGTACGCGTACTCCGTCTCCCAGAACGGGTACGCCGCGTGGATCGCGCCCTCCAGGGTCGCCTGGTGGCCGTCGATGCGGACCGGCAGGACGTCCTGGCGTTTCGTCGCCGCGCCGAGTTCGCTGTAGCCGAGCGCGCCCGGCACGCGCGACACCGCGTCGAGGACGTCGTTCGTGGACGGCTTCGCGCAGCGCACCACTCCCGGCTGGGCGCCCGGCGCCGGTTTGAGGCAGTCGTCGGAGTTGTCGCCGGGTTCCCGCTTGCCCGCCAGGATCCGCCCCTCGAACGTCCGTCGCGTGCCGGAGTCGGAATGCCGGTCGACGAGCCGGACCGGCCGGTCCTTGCCGCCGATCTCCTTCCAGTTCGCGATCTTGCCGTCGTAGACGTCGCGGATCTGCGCGAGCGACAGGTCCTGGACGCCGGCTTCGGCGTTGATCACGAGCGTGAACAGCGAGAACGCGACCGGACGCGGCAGCAGTTGCGGGTAGCCCTCGCCCTTGGCGCCGTCGGAGAACGCCAGTGTGCCGTCGTTGCCGGCCTGGTTCAGGCTGCCGAGCCCTTCCGCGCTCCCCCTGCTGTCGAAGGCGAACGACGCTCCCGGGCATGTCTTCGTGTACGAGGCCGTCGCCTCCTTCAGCACTGGCGCGAAAGCCGTCGATCCGGTGATCGTGAGCTTCCCGGACGCGCAGTCCAGCGGAGGCGGCTTCTCGTCGAAGACCAGCGAGCGGGTCAGCTGGACGATGCTGAGCACCACGAGGAAGCAGATCAGCGCGAGCACCGAGGTCGTCGGCCCGGTGCGGCTCTTGGTCTCGCGGAGGCTGCCGCCCTTGATCTCGCCGACGACCTGGGGTTCGTCGAAATCGTCGGGCGAGCCGTTGGGGATGCGGTCGAGTACGGCGAGGATCTTGTAGTGCGCGCCACGGTTCAGCGGCACCCTCGGCAGGTCGATCACCCCGGCCGGCCGTTCGGGATTTTCGTCGCGCGCCCCGAAACCGGAGTCGTCGCCGAAACATTCGTGCAGATGCGGCGAGCTGAGCTCGGTCACCACCATCCCGGCCACGGTGCGGCCGGGGAACTTCACGCGGACACCGACCCGGTCGTTCTCGTTGACCGCGTAATCGTCGGTGTCGATGTCGGTGGTGCCGCTGTTCTCGATGCGCAGCAGCACGAACGACGGGTCGACGAGCCGTTCGCCGTTCTCGTGCTGGAGTTGCGCCAGCGCGTCGGCCGAGGGCGCGAACCCGCGTCCGGACGCCGTCGGGGTGTCCATCTGCACGCGGTAGCCGAGCCGTTTGCGGCCGACGAGCGCGAACTCCCAAAGGAACGCGACGGCCGGGACGGCGATCCCGACCACCGCGAGCAGGACATCCCAGGGAAAGCCTTCCAAGACCAGCCTCCAGGTTCGGGGAATCGAACCTATGGCTCATCCCGGGCGGGGACGGCGGACTTCAGCCAGTGTTCACCGGCCGTCCGCGAAGGCGTAGTCGCCGAGGTCGAAGAACCGGCTCGTCACCATGGTTTCCAGCGTGGGCGAGGCACGGAAGGGCACGTCCCCGTTCGCGTCGAAGTAGTAGCTGTTGGCCAGTGCGCAGCTGTCCTGGAAGAACACCTGGTGCTTGCGCCGCTCCAGCATGCTCCGGAAGTACCGGTCGTTGGCCTCGTTCGTGACCTCCACGCGGGTCGCGCCGGTCTTACGCGCGTTGCGCAGGCACCGGATGATGTGCGCGGTCTGCGTCTCGATGAGGTTGAAGTACGAGGAACCGTTGTAGCCGTAGGGCCCGAGGATGGTGAAGAAGTTCGGGAAACCGGGCACGCTGACACCCTGGTAGGCCTGGAACCGGTTCTCCTCCCAGAACTTCTCCAGGTCGGCGCCGCCGGAGCCGCGCACGGTGAAGGCGGGCATGTTGCCCTTCTCGAACACCTTGAACCCGGTCGCCAGCACCAGGACGTCGACCGGATGCTCGGTGCCGTCGACGGTGCGCACGCCGGATCCGGTGGTCGCGTCGATGCTCGTGGTCTCCAGCGTGACGTCGTCCCGGTCGAACGTCTGGAGGTAGTCGTTGGAGAAGCTCGGGCGCTTGCAGCCCAAGGCATAACGCGGGGTGAGCTTGTCGCGGGTCACGGGGTCCTTCACCGCGCGGCGCAGATGCGCGCGCCCGATCCGCTCCCCCGCGCCCGCGGTCGGCAGGAGATTGTGGAAATGCGCGGCCAGCGGGAACGTCACTTCGACCAGCGCCTGGCTGGCCAGCCGGGACACCAGTTTCGCGCCGGGCAGCCGTCGCAGCGCGAGCCGCGCCGTCCACGGCAGGACGGCGTCGGGTTTGGGCAGGCACCAGATCGGCGTGCGCTGGAACACCGTCAGATGGCCCGCTTCCGGCGCGATGGACGGGATGACCTGCACGGCCGAGGCCCCGGTCCCGACGACGGCGACACGTTTGCCGCGCAGCTCGACGCCGTGGTCCCAGCGGGCGGTGTGCATGACCGTGCCCCGGAAGGCGTCGAGCCCGTCGATGTCCGGCGGCTTCGGCTGGGTGAGCACGCCGGTGGCGCCGACGACGAACCGCGCCGTCATCGACCAGCCGTCGGCAGTTTCCAGGCTCCACAAGTGCGTTTCGTCGTCGAAGGCCGCGGAGACGACCTTGCTGCCGAGGCGGGTGCGGCGGCGGATGTCGTACTTGTCGACGCAGTAGTCGGCGTACGCCTTCAGTTCGCGGCCCGGCGCGTAGACCCGCGACCAACCGGAGATCTGCTCGAACGAGAACTGATAGCTGAACGACGGGATGTCGACGGCGACGCCGGGATAGGTGTTCCAATGCCAGGCGCCACCGACGCCGTCGCCTTCCTCCAGCATCAGGAAGTCCTCGAAGCCGGCTTTTTGAAGCAGGATCGCGGCGCCGATCCCGGAGAAACCGCCGCCGATGATCGCGATCTCGTGGTCCGGCGTCATGCGGGAAGTCCTTCCTTGGCGAAAAGCGAACTGGCGCCGAGTACGACGACGTCGGCCTGGTGTTCGATACCTTCGGCGGTACGGATTCCGTGGGGCACGAAGGCGTAGACCGGCCAGGTGACGAGTTTGCAGCCGGGCTTTTTGAGCGCGCCGTAGTAGCCGAGGCCGGGCGCCGTCCGACGCGACCCGAAGTGGCGGTCGGGGGTCAGCAGCCTGCGGATCCACGGGTCTTTCACCTGCCAGCGCAGGAAGACCTTGGCGACGGCGATGCCGAGGAGGTCCGGCCCGGGGACCGGCATCGGCACCACCCAGTCGGGTTCTTCCTGGAACACCTTCACCGCACGCGCGGTGGCCGCCACCTCGGGCACGATCTGCGCCGCCTCACGGCCGGGCGCGACCACGGCGACCCGCTGCCCGGCGAAGTCGCGCCCGAACCATTCGGTACCGCGCAGTACCTCACCACGGAATTCTCCGAGGCTCATGACGCGACCGGTTCGTGGGTGATCTCCTCGGTCCACGACTGCGGCTTTCCCAGCAGCCGCGCGGGGATCAGGCGGGTCATCTTCACCATTGGGTCGGCGAGCAGCCGGTGGTAGACGTGCGAGCGGTCGACGATCATCGCCGCCTGCGCCTTGAGCACGTGGTACGCCGGGATGCGTTTCGTGAACTCGCCGCGGCCGCCGATCGTGGAGAAGCGCTTCACGGCGTTGTACAGCTTCTTCTCCGGCAGGCCCATCGCGACGATGTTGTCCCGCATCTTGTTGATCAGCGGGACGAACACCACGATCAGACCGAGGACGATCTGGGGTTTGAGCGAGCCGACGGATTCGGTGAACAGTTTGGTCGTGGAGCCGGCGCCGATCAGCTCCAAGACCTCGAAGTCGGCCGTGATGTGCCGGGACTCATCGGAGTTGATGTGCCGGAACACCTGGTGGCACACCGGATCGGAGACCTCTTCCAGCAGGAACTTCACCAGTGCGCCGTCCAGCGCGCATTCCAGCAGCGGGATGAGCGTGGCCAGCGCCGTCAGCGGCAGCGTGTCGCCGTAGTCGTCGAGGACTTTGATGGCGAGCTTGACGTTGATGTTCGGCTCGGGCATCGAGCCGTGCTCGTCGAGCATGCCCCAGCGCTTCATCAACGCCAGTTCGGCGTTGGCGTGCTTCTGTTCCTCGGCGTGGAAGTAGCGGTAGATCTCCTGGATGACCGGTGTCGGCGCCTTCTTGGCCAGCGAGGCGAACCCGCGGGCGCCGACGTGCTCGATCCACACGAGATCGGCCATGAACGGCCGCATCTTGGCGCGGAGTTCGTCGGTCATCGTCTCCGCGCCGGGTGCGTCCCAGTCGATGTCGGCCAGCGACCACTGCTTGTCCTTGATGGTCTGGAGCATCGCGTCGAAGTCGTAGGCCATCACTTCTCCTTTTCGGCGGGCAGGAACCGGCCGAGCAGACCGGCGATCCGCGTGTACGGGACGGGCACGAAACGCTTGGCGTGCCAGAGAAGCTGAGCGTCGGGTTGCGGCACCACGTAGAGACGGCCGCGATCGTGGGCGTCGAGGGTCATCCGCGCGACCTTTTCGGCGGAGAAACCGACCACGTCGGAGACCCGCCGCGCGAGGCCGCGCGCCTCGGCGTCGATGAGTTCGCCGTCGAAGATGTTGGTACGCACGAAAGTCGGGCACAGGACGGTGACCGCGACGCCCGTGCCGGACAGCTCCGCGGCCAGCGTCTCCGAAAGACTGACGACCCCGGCCTTGCTCACGTTGTAGGCGGCCATCCTCGGCGCGGCGGTGAAGCCGGCGGCCGAGGCGACGTTGATGACGCCGCCCGCCTTCGCCGCCCGCATGGCGGGGACGAAGGTGTGGCAGCCGTGGATCACACCCCAGAGGTTCACGCCGAGGGTGCGCTGCCAATCCGACAGCGGGCTCTCCCCGACGGGTTTGCCGCCGGCGCCGATCCCGGCGTTGTTGACGACGAGGTCCGGCTCGCGGCCCAGCCAGGAACGCGCCTGGCTCGCGAGCTCGGTGACTTCGTCCACACTGGACACGTCGCAGGCGATGGCGACCGCGTTCTCGAGCGTTTTCGCGGTTTCCTCGGCGGTTTCGAGGTCGATGTCGGCGCAAACGACGCGACTGCCGCGCCGGGCGAGCTCAGCCGCGATCGCCCTCCCGATCCCGCTGCCCGCCCCGGTGACGACGGCGTGCGCTCCGTGGGTCCGTTTCACTGGGCCGCCTTTTCGATCGGTGTCAGATTTTCGGTCAGGAACCGGCAGGCACGCTCCATCGCGGGCCGCGCCTCCGGGACGAAACGGGTCAATGCCTGGAACACGTGCATCTGACCGGGGACCACCTCGAGTTCGCAGTCCGCGCCCGCGCGGCGCAGCGCCCTGGCCAGCTCGATGGCGTCCGCGGCGAGCATTTCGAGGCCGCCGGCCTGGATGATCGTCGGCGGGAAGCCCTTGATGTCGTCGAAGGCGAACCGCAGCCGCTCCGACGTGAGATCGGCGTCCACTGTGTACAGACCGACGAGCCGGGCGGCCGCGGCGGCGGAGATCATCGGGTCCGGGCTCATGCGTTCCCTCTGGGCGGCCAACGAGAACGTCACGTCGAACAACGGCGAGAAGAGGGCCAGCGCGGCAGGCGGATCCCTTCGTTCCCGGATCAGCTGCGCGGCGAGATCGACCGCCAGATGCCCGCCCGCCGAGTCGCCCACGACGAGGATCCGCCGATATCCCTGGTCGAGGAGCCGGTCGTACGCCGCGCGGACGTCGTCGGCGGCGCTCGGGAACCGATGCCGGGGCGCGAGCCGGTACTCGCAGGCGAAGACCGGCAGCCCGGTGCCGTCGGAAACCCGCGTGGTCAGCCCGCGATGCGTGCGCGCCGAGCAGAGCGCGTAGCCGCTGCCATGGATGTAGAGGACAACCGCGTCGCCTTCGGCCACTTCGGGACCGCGCACCCACTCGCCGCCGACGCCGGGCTCGACGCGGCTTCCCTTCAACGACGGCGAAGCCAGCCACAAACTGCTCGCGATGAAAGCGCGGGAGAACGCGACACCCGCCCGGCCGGGCGGGATCGCGTTGGCGATCGGCCGCACGAAAGCGGACGTCAGCGCGGCGGCCAAACCGGGTCGCAGGCCATTCTGCGGTCGCATGCCCTCAGAATGAATCTGAAGGCACCTGCTGTCAAGATGGACACGTGACCGCGTCCCGCCGCTACAGCGGCAAGACCGCCGACGAACGCCGCGCCGAACGACGGCTCGCGCTGCTCGGCGCCGCATTGGACATCTGGCAGGAACAAGGCTGGGCGGCGGTCACCATGCGCGGCGTCTGCGCGCGAGCGAACCTGACCGACCGGTACTTCTACGAGAGCTTCGCGAACCGCGACGCCTTGCTCGCCACCGCCTGGGAACAGGTCCGCGACGAGACCCTGCGAATGGTCCTCGACGCCGTCGCCGCCAGGATCGAGCAACCCGCCCTCGACCAGCTCCGCGCCGCCGTCGACGTCGTCGTGCACCACGTGCAGGCGGAGCCGTCCCGCGCGCAGATCCTGTTCGGCGACCACGCGGGCAGCGCGGTGCTGGAGCAACTGCGGCGGCAGACCGTCCAGGAGACCACCGGCCTGCTGATCGAACTCGCGCGGCCGCACCTGAAGCCGGACGTGGACGGGCTGGAATTCCGCGTCAACGTCCTGCTCGGCATCGGCGGCTTCGTCGAGATCATGCTCGCTTGGCGCTCCGGCCTGCTCGACGCGGACGCGGACACGCTCGTCGACCACCTCACGGGAGTGGGCACTTCGCTGTCGCGGATGTTCCTCAAAGGGTGACACCAACGGGTGAACTTTCGGCGCGGGCTCTTCGCCGGGCCGGAAATGCGTCAGGGCCCCATCCGGAGTGTCCGAATGGGGCCCTGACCTGCGGAGCCGCCTAGGGGAATCGAACCCCTGACCTATTCATTACGAGTGAATCGCTCTGGCCGACTGAGCTAAGGCGGCGGACATCGGGCTCGCACCCGATGACGGAGACAAGTGTAGCGGAGGCTTGAACGTCACCTTCCAGGGCCACCGTCGTTAAGGTCCTATGACGCCGGTCTCAGTCCCCCAAGATCGGCCCATCCCCACTGGAGGACCTGTTCATGCGGCAACGACTGCCCCGTGTGCTGGCGCTTCCGGCCGCCGCGGCCCTGCTTTTGCTGACCGCGGCCCCGGCGACCGCCCAGACGATTCCCACCACGCCGATCCCCGATCCGGCGAATCCGGGACAGCCGCCCATGTCGGCGCCGATCGGCCCGCAGCCGCTGGGCAAGGCCGTCGGTGACGCGGGAGCGGCCCTCGGCGTGCTGCGGCTGCTGCCGAACGCGGTGCCGACGAGCGCCATCCTCCCCGGAGCGGGCGAGATGCTGCCGAAGCAGTCCGCGCTCGAGGCCGGGATGGGGCTTTCCAGCGCGCAGGCCAACTCCGAGGCCTACCTGAGCTACGAAAAGTCGATCGCGCAGTCGTCGCCGTTCGGCCTGTCCGCCGCCGGAAACGCGCCGCAGACGCCGGGCAGCCTCGTGCAGACGGCGTTGCCGGACAACCCCAAGCAGATCAGCGGCGGCCTCAACGCGCCGAAGAACCCGCTGTTCAACCTCGGCCTGCTCAACGGTGAGGCGCACGCGCGCTGGAGCCCGACGCTCGGCCCGTGCGTCGGCACGATCGCCGACTCGAGCACGTCGATCGCGAACCTCGCACTGCTGCCGACCATCCCGAACATCCCGGGCGCCGACCAGCTGTCCCAGGCTCCGGAGCAGCTCACGGCCGGCCTGAAGGCGCTTCCCGGCCCGCTGGCGAACCTCGGCGGCCTGCTTTCGGGGAACAGCACCAGCGCCGACGGCAAGGGCGCCGTGCTGAGCCTGCCGAACACGCTGTCGTCGCGTTCGGTCGTGCGGCTGGTCGACATCCCCGGTTCGAAGAACAAGGCGGTCGAATCGACGTCGACCCTGCAGGCGGCCAGCATCGAACTGCTGAAGGGCACGCCGCTCGGCCTGACGATCAAGGTCGCCAGCCAGCCGACGCTGCGGGTCACCTCGACCGGCGACAAGAAGACGTCGAAGGTCGAGTACACCGCGCCGGTGCTGCAGATCGTCCGCGGCGACAAGGTCCTGTTCACCCTCGACGCGAACAACCCGACCAAGGACATCCCGATCGGCATCCCGCTGCCGTCGCTCAAGCAGGTCCCCGGCTTCGAGCAGCTG
The DNA here is from genome assembly GCF_044547565.1 of Amycolatopsis sp. NPDC052450. Lineage (NCBI taxonomy): Bacteria > Bacillati > Actinomycetota > Actinomycetes > Pseudonocardiales > Pseudonocardiaceae > Amycolatopsis > Amycolatopsis sp. NPDC052450. The sequence continues at coordinate 13,877 of NZ_JBIUAQ010000028.1, forward strand.
AAGAACGTGCCGGTCGTCGGCGGGCTCGCCGAGATGCTGAACGGTGCCACCAAACAGCTTCCGGGCGGCGAGGCCGGGAACGGGCTCACCCTCGACCTCGGGGTGCTGAAGCTGTCGATCGCCGGGCTGAACCAGAAGTCGAGCGACATGACCTCGCCGTTCAAGGGCTTCCAGATGGGTGCCTCCGCGCGGCTGCTGGACCTGCAGATCCTGCCGACGACGGCACTGCAGAAGGCACTCCCGCCGGACGCCGCGAAGAAGCTGCCTTCGTCGCTGGCCCAGGTCTCGCTCGGCGAGCAGATCGCCCGCGCGTACGCGCCGGCCGGCGGTGTCGAATGCGGCACCGTGACCCCGCCGCCCGCGGGCAACAACGGAGGCGCGGCGCCGAAGGGGCCGGTCAAGAACCTGGCCTACACCAACGCGGCCTACGACACGGTGCCGATGTTCTGGTCGGGCACCGCGATGCTGCTGATCGGTGTCGTCCTGGTGGCCGCCATGCCGGGACGGCGCCGGCTCGCTTTGGTCACCGTCTCGGAAGACTCGCCGGGGTCGTCGGGGCCGGGGTCGCCGGGGTTCAAGCCTTCGCCGCGGCCGCGCTCAGGGGACTAGACGGGGCGAGGAGGGTGATGAACGGTCCTTTCACGCCTTGCCCCCGCGTGAGAGGTCCGTTCGTACCTCCCTCTTAGTCGCCCTTTCGGAAGTCAGGGGCCTTCGCCGCTTTGATGCGGTGAAGGCCCCTTTCGCGTCTCGGCCACCGTGTGGATTCTGGTGCGTTGGATGACCAGAAATCCACACAGTCCCCGGTTCGCCGCCTTCGCCACCCTGCTTCGGCCACTTCACCACTTCGCTGCGTTTCGCGGCTTCGCGCGCCTTCGCTCACCTCGCCGCTCTCCCTGCGTTGGCCGCTTCCCCCGCTTCGCCGCTCCGCTCACATCCCCGCTTCGCTCGCTTCACCACTTCGCTCGCTTCACCACTTCGCTGCGTTTCGCGGCTTCTGCTTCGCGCGCCTTCGCCCGCTTCTCCCGCCTTCGCCCACTTCCCCATCCGCGAGCGATGCCCCCAATGTGGCATTGGGGTCACTGAGCGTCTCCAATGCCACATTGGGGGCATCACGGCACGGCACCAGCACCAGCACCGGCACCGGCACCGGCACCGGCACCGGCATCACGCCACCGCCACCGCCCCGAACCCGAAGCCCCTTCACTTACCCACAGCACTTGTCCACAACCATCCCCACCTGTGGACAACTCCCGCGACCAGCCCTTTTCCCCCTCCACCCCCGGTAGACTGGACTCGGGGACGCCCCCCTGGGACGGGCGGGGGGGCTGGGGTAGGCGCGCGAGAGGGAGAGCCGGGGTCAGCCTTGGCGCAGGGTGGTGACCATGGCTTCGACGGCGATTCGTGGTTTCACGTTCAGGTCGATGGCCTCGCGGCATTCCAGGACGGCTTCGAGGCGGCGCAGGATCGAGTCAGGCGCCCAGGCGGAAGCGGCTTGCGTGATTTCCGAGGCGTGGTCGGGATGGTTCAGGGTCGCGCCCGCGCCGCTCGCGGTCACGAGCACGTCCCGGTAGAACGCGGCGAGGTCCACCAGCGCGAGATCGAGAGTGTCCCGCTGCGTACGGGTCGCTCGTGACTTCTGGCGCTTCTCGAGCTGCTTCACAGCGGCTTCGGCGGCTCGTTTCGCCCCGCCGACGCCCTTCCCGATGCCGTCGCCGCCCATCGCGGTGCGGAGTTCGGACCGTTCGGCCTCGTCGCGGACCTTGCTCTCTTCGCCCGCGTCGGCCTCGGCAGCGCTGATCAGCTGGTCGGCGCAGGTGAACACATCGGACGGACGGCGCAGGCCGAGCGGGATCCGCAGCACGGTCGCCCGTCGCTGCCGGGCGGCCTCGTCGGTGGCGAGCCGTCGCGCGCGGCCGACATGTCCACTCGAGACGGACGCGGCCCATCGCGCGCGTTCGGGGTCGATCCCGTCCCGCTCGATCAGCACCTGCGCGATCGCCTCGGGCGGCGGCGTCCGCAACGTGACCAGACGGCACCGCGAGCGGATCGTCACCGACACGTCGTCCGGGTGATCGGAGGGCGCACACAGCAGGAACACCGTGCGCTCCGGCGGCTCCTCGACGGCCTTCAGCAACGCGTTCGACGCGCCTTCGGTCAGCCTGTCGGCGTCCTCGATGACCACCACCTGCCACTTCCCGGTGGTCGGGCGGCGGGCTGCGGCCTGCACCAGAGCGCGCATTTCGGCGACGGAGATCGACAGGCCTTCGGGTGCGACGAGTTTGACGTCCGCGTGCGTGCCGGCGAGCACGGTGCGGCAGCCAGGGCATTCCCCGCATCCCGTGCCGGTGCTGCATTGCAACGCCGCCGCGAAAACCCGCGCGGCCGTCGAGCGCCCCGAACCGGGCGGACCGGTGATCAGCCAGGCGTGCGTCATCGCGCCGGGCGCGACAGGCTGGTTCTCGACGATCCGCGCGGCCGCCGTCGACGCCGAAGAAAGCGTGCGCGCGGCGGGCTCCTGGCCGACGAGCTGCTTCCAGACACCGATCAGCGCAGGGGCTTCCGTCATCTCACCTCGACCTTTTCCTCCGACGGCGCGAGCCCGGCGAGCCTGCCGACGAGCACCGCGCGGATCGCGGTCCGCACGCGGTCACTCACCTCGTCCTCGGTGCCCTCCGCGTCGACCACGACGTACCGGTCCGGGTCGGCGGCGGCCATTTCCGTCAGCAGATGCTGCACCCGCCACTGCGCGTCCAGCGATTCCGACTTCCGCATCACCGTGCCGGGATCGGCGTCGAGCAGGACCGTGATGTCCGGCCGCAGCCGGTTGGTCGCCCAGTCGGCGAGCCCCTCGAGTTCCTGGCTGTCCAGCCCGGCGACCGCGGACAGATGCGCCAGCGGCGAGTCGACGAACCGTTCCATCACCACGACGGAACCCGCGTCGAGCGCCGGCTGGATGTCCCGTTCGACGATGTCCGCCCGCACCGCGGCGGCGGCCAGCGCCTGCGCCCGCGCGCCGGACAGCGAAGCACCGGCGACGAGCTTCGCGAGCCGTTGGTCGTCCAGCGCCGGGTCGGCCGCCAGTACGACCGGACGCGTCCCTCCACCCAGCCATTCGGCCAGCCGCGCGGCCTGCGTTTCGGTGTTGATCGCCCGCGTGCCTTCGAGCGCGATCAGCAGTCCGTTCACCCGGCGCGGGCTGCGGCGCAAGGCGTTGCGGAGGTCGGCGAGGATCGGCTCGGCACGCCTGTCGTCCATCTGCCGGTAGGCGACGATGCCGGCGATCAGCGCGAGGACACCGCCGCCGATCATCACCGGCCGGGTGCCGTCGATCGTGATCGTGCCGCCCCACAGTTCGACCTCGGTCGTCTGGACCGCGCTGATCAGCACCGGCACCAGGATCGTCGAGCCGAACAACACGATCTTCATCAGCGACTGGTAGATCGCGTTGATCCGGCCGCGGATGGAGTCCTCGATCCGCGAACCGATGATCGTGACACCGGTCAGGAACGCCGTCCCGGCCCACACCCCGACGGCGGCGACGGCGACCAGCGAAACGGCGAGATGCGGCGACAGCGCGACGACGATGAGGCACAGGCCCGCGGCGACGATCGAGATCCCGAACAGCCGGTCGTGCGCGAGCCGCCGGGCGAGCTTCGGGGCCACCGCCATCCCGGTGGCGAGCCCGAGGAAGACGGCGAGCACGAGAAGGTTGAACGCCGCGTCACCGGCGAGCAGGCTCGACGAGTACGGCTTGGCCGAACCGATCACCGCGCCACCGGCGGCGAACGCCCCGAACGCGCCGATCATCAACCCGCGGACCAACGGCGTCGTCCGCACGAACCGGGCGCCGTCGGAGATCATCTGGCGGAAGCCGAATTTCTCCTCGTCCGCGGCCTTGACCTTGGGTTTCTCGACCGCGTGGACGTTACGCAGCGAGAGCTCGGGGATCCGGGTGGCGATCACGATCGCGCTGGTCAGGTACAGCAGGCCGGTGATGACGACGGCGACCTTCGCGATGCCGAGCTGGGCGTCGCCCTGGAAGAAGTGGAACGTGGTGTTGCTACCGGTGAGCACGGCGTTCGCGCCGGCCGCGGTGATCACCGCGAGGCCGTAGGTCATCACCATGCCGAGCTGGTTGGCCGTCTCGACCTGGTCCGGGCGGCGCAGCAGGTTCGGCACCGCCGCGTCCTTCGACGGGATCCACATCATCGCGCAGCAGCCGACCAGGAAGTTCCCGACGAAAACCCACCACGGCGTGCCGACGAACGCGATCGACAGCAGGAACCCGCACCGGCCGAGGTCGCAGAGCACCATCACCTTGCGCCGGTCGAACCGGTCGGCGAGCAGCCCGCCGAGCGGGGCGAACAGCAGCCCCGGCAGCAGCGACGTCAGCACGACACCGACGAACGCGAAGTTCTGCGCGGCGTAGTTGTCGGTCAGTTTGGTGACCAGGCCGGTCAGCGTCAGCAGGTTCAGCCAGTCCGCGACGCTGCACAGGTACGAGACACCCCAGATCCGGCGGAACGGCTTGATCGCCAGCACCCGCCGCACGCGGTGCATCGTGGAAGCGTCACGCCCCGCCGAAGAACCAGTGCCCGCTTCGGGCACCGACTGCACGCCCTCGCTGATACGCCCACCCCACTAGTCACGCGGCGCCGAGGTGCGACCCGGGTCAACGCCGGGTCCCCCGACCGTATGGCCAGGGTATCCCGATGGGTGAGGTCCGTCCGGACGGCCCCGTCCGGCGCAAGCGCCGGACGGGTTACCCGAAGATCCCCGTGATGCTGTTGAACAGGCTGGACAGCAGCTGGATGGCGAGGATCGCGAAGACGATCATGAGGGCGACCGCGATCATCACGCCCGCGGTGTTCGACGACGGCTTGCCGAGCCTCGGCATCTGCATGGAACGCTTGGCACGCCGTACTTCGACCTCGGCCTCTTCGTCGACCTCGACCGGCTCTTCCTGCTTCAGGCGGCGCGGTGGGCGGATCAGTTGAGACGGCCTCGACGGCCAGGTCCGCTGTTGGGGCAGGATCCCGATCGGCGCAGCGCCCTGCTCACCGACCGTGCTGACGATCTCGGTGGGCGGCCGGACGCCGCCGGGGTTTCCGGCGGGCTGCTCGTCCGCGAGCATGGCCGCGTTGACCATCCTGCTGACGACTTCGGGGTCGTGCTGGACCGGTCCCGGCACCTGCACGTGGACGTCGTCGGCCCCGGCCGACGGATTCGCTTGGGCCGCGGTGCCGGTCGTGACCAGCCCGGACAGGGGGTCGGCGAACGTGTCGCCCGGAGGATCTGCCTGAGTGCCATCGCCTTTCACGAAGTCGGGGGCATCGAAGAAGGGAGTTCCGCCCTTCCCGCTCATGGTGACCACCTCACTACGGAATGTCCTCTGCTTCCAGGGTAACCACCTCGGCTCGTCGCACATCCGCCCAATGGGCCAGATAAATGTCACGCGCCGCGAGGCTGATCTTCACATCCTCCAACAAAGGTTCGAAGAAAGAACGCCGGTACCGGGCATCTGTCGCGGTTGATGCGGCGAAGTACAGGCCGGAGAAAACGGCGAGGAAGACGGAGACGTTGACGAGCGCGGAACTCACCGGAAGAGGGACACCCAGGAGTGTGCCGGGCGCCGATTCGCGGCCGGCGAACTCGGTCACCACCTCCGGCCGGAGGATCAGCACCCCGAACACGACGAAGAACGCGAACACCAGCACCCCGAAGGCCACGATCTGCACCGCCTGGGCGAAGAACAGCACCAAGGCGATGTTCAAGCGCTCGATCTTCGTCAGCGCGCGCCGATCGGGCGGGGGTGTGTCGTCGTCGAACGGCGTGCCGCGCAGGGCGGGCGCCCCGGGTTCCACGGTCCAGGACTTCAGCTCCTTGATCTCGTCGGACAGCATCGACGCGAGGAACACCGCGCCGATCAGCACGAGGAAGCCGACCACCAGCCACAACCGGCCGGGGGTCAGCCGTTCCACGGCCTGCCACAGCTCGGCGGTGAAGAAGCTGAACATCACCACCAGCAGAAGCAGCGGCAGCGCCCGCGACGCCAGCGTGCCGATGGCCCTGACCTGCGCGACCGCGCTCCGCGCCGCCCAGGTCAGGATCGAGCCGACGCCGATCCGGACCAGCAGCATCAGCACGGCCAGCGCGACGAGATTGGCCAGGATGGCCGCCCAAAGCGGGTTCTCCCACGACACGAGCCCGGTGAGCCGCTCGCCGAGCGGCAGTACGAGCAGCCAAAAACCGATCGTCGCCGCCATGACGGCCAACCGGACCCGGGTGCGGTGCAGCGCCCGGAGCAGTTTCGCCATCAGGCGCCCGGCGATCACCGGCACGACGACCACGGCGAACGTCAACGCCAGCACACCGAGGACGTACGCGACACCGCTCTCGCGCATCCGGGCCGCCAGCACGTCCTCGGGGACGTCGAGCAGCTTCAGCAGCCCGGCCAGCAGCAGGTCGAGCAGGCTCAGGAACACCAGCCCGGGCGTCGAACGGCGCAACATGCCCGCTCCACGCCTCCGCCGGTGGATGACCATCGGCAGCCCTCGCCGCCGGAACCACGCGTCGGCCGCCCGCCGGTCCAGGTCCATGCCCGCCCCCCTCGTCCACGGCTACGTCCGGCTCAAGTCCACCGCCTCGTGCAGCCAGCCCGCCAGTGCCCGGCGGTCCATTCCACCGAACATCAGCCACCCTTCGGAAGGGGCGGCGTACAACACGAACCTCCCCAGATCGTTGTCGATGATCACGAAGCCGTAGTCCGGGTACTCGGCGTTCAGCCCGCCGAAGGCGACCAGATCGAGGATCGCCGTGCCGGTCCGCGGCCGGTTCAGCATGTCTCCGACCAGGCCGACCTCCTCGTCCTGGCCGGGCAGCGGCACGCCGTGCTCGTCGATCCTGATGCGCATGAGCTCGGTGTCACCGGCGGGGACGTGCGGGAGCCCGCCGAACACCCGGGCTCCCAGCTCGCCGAAATCGCTCAGGCTGAACGTGGTCCGCCGCCCCGACCGCATCCGCCAGACGACCGCCTGATGCCCGTCGCCGTAGCAGTCGACCCGCACCGAGCGGGGCGCGGACGCGAAGACGCCGGTGAGGACGCCTCGCACCGAACCCCGCAGCATCACGCCGTGCATCTGGACCGCGGCCGGATGGATCTCGCCGTTCTCCATCAGCCCGGCCTCTTCGAGCATCGCGGCCTTGGCCGCGTACCGCTCGGCCTGGGTGACGAGATCCGCCGGCCCGTCGTAGGACGGGCACAGGCGGCGGATCTCGTCGTCGGTGATCTCCGGGTCGTAGCCCAGGTACACGCTCCGCCGCTCGGGCACCGCGCGCAGCACCGGCTCGGCGGCACGCCTCATCAGTTCCTTCACGGTCGCCGGTTCACGCATGGTTCTGCACCGCCTTCACGATCCATTGCTCGGCCGTCGACCGGCTGGCCGGGCCCCAGGTGAGCGTCCAGCGGCCGTCGCCGTCCATCGCCGCGCTGAACTGGTACCGGCCGAGGTCGTTGTCCACCAGGCCGAACGCGCCGTGCGGGTACTCGGCGAGGATGGAGTTCCGCACCGCGAGATCGACGAGGACCGTGCCGTGCCGCGGCCGCGAAGCACCCTCACGGATCACCTCGACAGCCTCGCGGGCCCGCAGCGGGATCAGCCCGCCCGCGTCCGTTTCGATGCGCACGGTCTCGCCGGTGCCCGGCGGATGGTCGGGCAGCCCGTCGAACACCCAGCCGGGCAGCGCGCTGAGGAAACCGGACCGCAGCCGCGCTCGCCTGCCGAGCTTGTTCAGCACCGTGGTGTAGTCCTCGTCGCCGAAGAACCGGACCTCCCACGGCTCCGCGCGGGACGGGAACACCCCGGTCACCACGCCGCGGATGAACCCGCCGCGCAGCGCCCGGTACAGCCCGACGGCCTCGGGCGTGACCTCACCGCCGGGGGCCAGCCCGATGGTCGCCATCCCGCTCACGAACCGGGTGTACTGCTCCACCTCCTCGGCCAGGGTGAGCCCTGGAGTCGGCTCCTCGTCGGCCAGCACCGGCGGCACGGCGAGCTCCGGGTCGTAGAACTCCATCACCGAGGGACGCTCCGGAACCTCGGCGGACAGCGGGGCGATGACCTCGTCGATGACGTCGAAGACAGCGGTCGTTGAAGTGCTCACCTGACCATTGAACACCCTGGTACCGACAATTTTTAGAACTTTTGTTCGAACGGGTGAGGTCGGTCGGCGAGCGGTCGGTGAGCGGTTTCCGGTCGACGGATTTGCTCACCTGAGCTATTTTTTGCTCATGCAAGCAAAAGCGAAGACGTTCACCGAGAGTGCGAGACGGGCACAGATCGTGGCCGCGGCCATCGAGACGATCGCCGAGCTCGGCTACACCCGCGCGTCGTTCGCCCGCATCGCGAAACAGGCGAAGCTGTCGAGCACGGGGCTCATCTCGTACCACTTCGCGAACAAGGAGGAACTCGTCCGCACGGTCCTCGAAGACGTCTTCCGCGAGATCGGCGCGTTCATGGCCGAGCGGATGAGCGAACCCGCGTCCGCGAGCGAGGCGCTGCGGACGTACCTGGAGGCGAACCTCGAATTCGCCGCTGCGCAGCCGACCCGGATGCGCGCGTTGCTGAACATCTTCCTCGGCGGCGCCCTCGACTACGACCCGGCGAACGAGCGGGCGGCGCTGGAACCGGTCGAACGGATCCTGCGCTGGGGCCAGGAGTCGGGCGAGTTCCGCGAGTTCGACGTCCACGTGATGGCGACGACGATCCGGCGTTCGGTGGAGGGCCCGGTGTTCCTACTCGCCGGAACGCCGGAACCGGACCTCACCACCTACGCGGCCGAACTGGTGACCCTCTTCGATCTCGCGACCCGGAAGCGGTGATCCCGTGCTCAGGCAGTGGGGCGTGGTGCTGCTCGAGGTCGTCGTGCCCGTCGCGAGTTACTACGTGCTTCGTGGCTTCGGCGTCAGCGCGCTGTTCGCGCTCGCCCTCTGCGCCCTGCCGACCGTTCTTTTTGTCCTCTACCGGACGATCCGGTGGCGGAAGATCGACACGCTCGCGCTCTTCGTCCTGACGATCTTCGCGATCAGCGCCGCCGCCTCGTTCGTCACCGGCAGTCCCCGGTTCATGCTGGCGAAGGCGGGTTGGGTGACCGGGGCGATCGGCGCCGGTTTCCTGGTGTCGTTGCTGTTCGCCAGGCCGCTCGTGTTCGGCATGGCCCGCTCGATGGTCGCGAAGAGCCACTTCGCGGACACCCTGCGCGCGGCCGAATGGGACGAGCTGTGGCCGCGGCACGCGTGGTTCCGGCGGGCGTGGCGGGTCGCGACCGTCCTGTGGGGTGCCGGCCTGCTCGCCGACGCCGCCGGGCGGGTCCTGCTGGCGTACACGCTGCCGGTGGACGCCGTTCCCGCCCTCGGCACCGCGCTGTACGGCGTCACGTTCGTCGCCGTGCAGGTTCTGCAACACCGCTATTTCCGCCGCGTGGGGCTGTGGCGCCGTCTCGCGGACTCCTGAAAGGACCTGTCATGCATCTCCTGCTGGCCATCGTCACCGGCCTTCTCACGATCGTCGCCCCCGCGGCTCCGCTGGTCGTGCGCACCGACGCCGGCCTGGTCCGCGGAATGGACTCCGGACCGACCCGGACGTTCAGTGGGATCAGGTTCGCCGCACCACCCGTCGGCGAGGATCGCTGGAAGCCGCCACGACCGCCCGAACCCTGGAAGGGCGTCGCCGATGCGACGAAACCAGGGGCCGCCTGCACCCAGTACCTGCCGGGCAGCGCCGAGGACTGCCTCTTCCTGAACGTCACCGTGCCGCGTGACGCGGGCAGCCGTCGGCTACCGGTGCTGGTCTGGCTACACGGCGGCGGTTACACCATGGACGCGGGAAGCCTCTACGGCGCGCGACGCCTGGCGGACCAGGGCGACGTCGTCGTGGTGACGACGAACTACCGGCTCGGCGTCTTCGGCTACTTCGGTCTTCCCGGCCTCCAGGGCTCCGGCGATTTCGGGCTCATGGACCAGCTTTCGGCGCTGCGCTGGACCCAGCGCAACATCTCCGCGTTCGGCGGCGATCCGCGGAACGTGACACTGGCCGGGCAGTCCTCGGGTGGGATGAGCACCTGCGCGCTGCTCACCTCGCCGGCCGCGGCCGGGCTGTTCGACAAGGCAGCGATCATGTCCGGCTCTTGCCTGCTGGACTGGCCGCGCGGGGGCCTGATCCCGAATCAGGAAGCACAAACGCCGTATTCACCGCTCTCCAAGACCGAAGCCGACGGTGCGGCGGTGGCCGCGACCCACGGCTGCACGGGTCCGGACACGATCGGCTGCCTGCGTCGGCTCCCGGCCGCGGATCTGCTGAAGGACCACCAGTCCTTCAGCAATCACCTGACCTATCACACCCCGTTGCTGCCGAACGATCCCGCGAAAGCCGTGCGACAAGGCGCTTTTCACCGGGTACCGGTGCTTTCTGGCGGCACGCACGACGAAATGCGCGCGTTCATCGCCGGTGTCGAGAAGCTCAAGCCCATCACCGAGGAGCGCTATCAGGAGTTCCTGCGCAAGACGTTCGGCGAGCACGCGGACGAGGTGGCGGCGAAGTATCCGTCGCGGGACTACCTTTCGCCCGCCCTGGCCTGGGCGACGGTCACCACGGACCGGTCATGGGCCTGCCCGACGGCGGAGGGGAACCGGCTGCTATCCCGGCGGACCTCCGTGCACGCCTACGAGTTCGACGACAAGAACGCGCCCAACGTCAACGGCAACGACGTGCCCACCGTGCCGCACGGCGCGGCGCACGCCCTCGACCTGGTCTCTCTGTTCGAGCTCAGCGGGGTCGAAAAGTCGCTGGACGAGGCGCAGAAACGTCTTTCGGCGCAGATGATCGTGTACTGGACCACCTTCATGCGCACAGGTGATCCGAACGGGCACGGCTCGCCGCGGTGGGACTCCGATGTCGTGCTGTCGCTCGCGCCGGACGCGATCCGTCCGGTCGCGCACGACGCCGATCACCGGTGCGGCTTCTGGGCGGGCCTTCGCTCCTGACCACCGTCCCCGCGCGCAATGAACGGTCCGTTACTTGCAAAATTTGCAAGTAACGGACCGTTCATAGCGCGCTAAAGGGAGCTACTTCGTCTTCGTGGCCGTCGAGCGCGCCGAAGGCTTCTTCGCCGTAGTCGTCTTCGCCGCCGTCGACTTGGTCGCGGTGGTCTTCTTGGCCGCGGTCGTCTTGGAGGCCGCCGTCTTCGACGCCGCCGGCTTCCGCGCCGGAGCCTTGCGCTTGGGCGCGGGGCCCTTCGCGCGCTTCTCCGCCAGCAGTTCGGCGCCGCGCTCGGCGGTCAGCTCCTCGATGCTGTCCGACTTCCGCAGCGTCGCGTTGTACTCGCCGTCGGTCACGTACGGACCGAAACGGCCGTCCTTGACCACCATCGGCTTACCCGACACCGGGTCGTCGCCCAGTTCCTTGAGCGGCGGCTTCGCGGTCGCGGACCGGCCACGCTGCTTCGGCTCCGAGTAGATCTTCAGCGCCTCTTCGAGCGTGATCGAGAACAGCTGGTCCTCGGTCGTGAGCGAACGCGAGTCCGTGCCCTTCTTCAAGTACGGCCCGTAGCGCCCGTTCTGCGCGGTGATCTCGTCGCCGGATTCCGGGTCCTTGCCGACCACGCGCGGCAGCGAGAGCAGCTTCAGCGCGTCTTCGAGGTTCATCGTCTCGATCGACATCGACTTGAACAGCGAGCCCGTCCGCGGCTTCGGCTGCTTCGCCTTCGCGGCCTTCTTCTGCGCGGCTGTCGCGCCTTCGGGCAGCGGCTCCGGCTCGGGCAGGAGCTCGGTGACGTACGGGCCGAAGCGGCCTTCCTTCGCCACGATCTCGTGCCCGCTGACCGGGTCCGTGCCGAGCACGCGGCCTTCCTGCGGCGTCGCGAACAGCTTCTCGGCGAGTTCCAGGGTCAGCTCGTCCGGCGGCAGGTCCTCGGGCAGGTTCGCCCGCTGCGACGTGCCGTCGACCTCACGCTCGAGGTACGGGCCGTAGCGGCCGACGCGCACGACGACGGTGTGGCCATCGGGGTCGCTGAACAGCGGGATCGAGTTGATCTCGCGGGCGTCGATGTCCTCGACGCCGGAGCCGACCAGCTTCTTCAGCCCGCCGAGGCGGCCGACGGAACCGTCGACGCCCATGTCGCCGCCGAAGTAGAACTTCGACAGCCACTGCGTGCGGTGCTCGTCACCGGCGGCGATGCGGTCGAGTTCGTCCTCCATGCCGGCGGTGAAGTCGTAGTCGACCAGCCGCTCGAAATGCCGCTCCATCAGGCCGATCACGGCGAACGCGACCCAGGACGGCACCAGCGCGGAACCCTTCTTCCACACGTAGCCGCGGTCCTGGATGGTCTTGATGATCGACGCGTACGTCGACGGACGGCCGATGCCCAGCTCTTCGAGCTTGCTGACCAGGCTCGGCTCCGAGTAGCGCGCCGGCGGCGACGTGGTGTGCCCGTCCGGGCTCAGGTCGGTCGCGGTCAGCGCCTGGTCCTTGACCAGCCGCGGGAGACGGCTCTGCTTGTCGTCCGCCTCGCCACCGCTCTCGGTGTCGACGGCCTCGACGTACGCCTTGAGGAACCCGGCGAAGGTGATCGTGCGCCCCGACGAGGCGAACGTGACCTCTTCGCCGCTGGTGGCCGTGCCGACGATGCGCACCGACATCGTGGTGCCCTTCGCGTCCGCCATCTGCGACGCGATCGTGCGCTGCCAGATCATCTCGTAAAGGCGGTACTCGTCGGTGTCCAGATCCTTCGCGACCTGGCCCGGCGTGCGGAAGACCTCGCCCGAGGGACGGATCGCCTCGTGGGCTTCCTGCGCGTTCTTCACCTTGCGGGTGTACTGGCGCGGCGACGGCGAGACGTATTCCTTGCCGTACAGCTGCGTCGCCTGGCTGCGCGCCGCCGAGATCGCCGACTCCGACAGCGTCGTGGAGTCGGTACGCATATAAGTGATGTAACCGTTCTCGTACAGCTTCTGCGCGATCCGCATGGTGCGCTCGGAGGTGAACCGCAGCTTGCGGCCCGCCTCCTGCTGCAGGGTCGAGGTCATGAAGGGCGCGTACGGCTTCCGCGTGTACGGCTTCTCCTCGACGCTCGCGACCTTGAAGTCACGGTTCTTCAGCGCCTCGGCCAGCCGGACCGCGTCGGCCTCGGCCAGCACGCGGATCTCGTTGTTCGAAGCCTTGAGCCGCCCGTCCGAGCCGAAGTCGCGGCCGGTGGCCAGACGCGCGCCGTCGACGGCGATCATCCTGGCCGGGAAGTTGCGCGGAGACGCGTCGGCTCCAGCGTCCATCGTCGCCGAGATGTCCCAGTACGACGCCGACGTGAAACGCATGCGCTCACGTTCCCGCTCGACCACGATCCTGGTCGCCACGGACTGCACTCGGCCCGCCGAAAGCTTCGGCATGACCTTCTTCCACAGCACGGGCGAGACCTCGTAGCCGTAGAGCCGGTCCAGGATGCGGCGGGTCTCCTGCGCGTCGACGAGGTCGCCGTCGAGCTCACGGGTGCTGTCGGCCGCGGCGCGGATCGCCTGCTCGGTGACCTCGTGGAAGACCATCCGGCGGACCGGGACCTTCGGCTTGAGGGTCTCCAGCAGATGCCACGCGATGGCCTCGCCCTCGCGGTCGGGGTCCGTGGCGAGGTAGAGCTCGTCGACGTCCTTCAGCAGGCTCTTCAGCTCGGTGACCTTGGACTTCTTGTCCGGCGTGACGACGTAGAGCGCCTTGAAGTCGTTGTCGACGTCGACACCCAGCCGTGCCCACGACTCGCCCTTGTATTGGGCGGGAACGTCGGCCGCGCCGCGGGGAAGGTCACGGATGTGTCCGACTGAGGACTCCACGACATAGTTCGCGCCGAGATACGGGGCGATCTTGCGGGCCTTGGTCGGCGACTCGACGATCACCAGCCGACGACGGCCCGCGCCGTCGTCCGACGCCGAGGTCTTCTTCGTCCGTGCTCCTGCCACGCTGTCCTGCTCTCCGCTCATCTTCGGCGCCTTCGCGCCGCCTCTCGACCCGTCAGTGTGCACGCTCGCACCGCCCGGACCACGGCTAGGTGGTGCAACACGCCGCCGATCGTGTGTCCAGCGCATCGCCGCTGACCTCGTCGATGTTTCCTTTCAACACCTAGCACGTGATGTCCGACACGTCGGCCCGGGGGCCCGCGTGATGGGGTGAACACCCTCCGTTCGACGGTGGTGGCTCACTCTCGCCAACGCTTCACTTGATGTCCACGCCGACCCGAAAGGACTCCACGTGACCCGACGACTCCTCGGCACACTGTTCGCCATGCTGACCGCGTCCGCGCTGGTCGGAACCGCACAGGCCGAAGCAGCCACGACCACTTTCGCCGGAACCGTGGCGTTGTCGAACTGCTCCGGGTCGGTGGTCAAACCACCCGAGGCGAGCCTCGACGACCCCGCCCTCGTCCTTTCCAACGGGCATTGCCTGCAAGAAGGTTTCCCGGACCCCGGAGAAGTAATCGTCAATCAGCCGTCGTCGAGGACCTTCAGCCTGCTGTCCAAGGACGGCCGTTCCTCGCTGGGCACCCTCAAGGCGAAGAAGCTGCTCTACGCGACGATGACCGACACCGACGTCTCGCTCTACCAGCTCAACACCAGCTACGCCAAGATCAAGGCGACCTACGGTATCGCCCCGCTGACACTTTCGCCGACCCGTCCGGCGGCGGGCATCGCGATGGACGTGGTGTCGGGATATTGGAAGAAGATCTACTCCTGCAACATCGACGGCTTCGTCCACGAGCTGCACGAGGCGGACTGGGTCTGGAAGGACTCGATCAGGTACACCTCGGCGTGCAAGACGATCGGCGGGACCTCGGGGTCGCCGATCATCGAGACCTCGACCGGGAAGGTCGTCGGCGTCAACAACACCGGCAACGAAAGCGGCCAGCGGTGCACGATGAACAACCCGTGCGAGGTCGACGCCGCCGGGAACGTGACCGTGCGGAAGGGCATCAACTACGGGGAGCAGACCTATCAGCTGACCTCCTGCCTTTCGCGCAGTGAACTGGACCTGTCGAACCCCAACTGCCGGGCTCCGAAGCCCTGACCGTCGAGACACCCCCGTGCAATGAAAGGCCCCTTCATAGCGAAATTTGCAATGAAGGGGCCTTTCATTGCACTTGGTCACTGCACTTGAGCCATCGCGCTTGGGTCACCGCACTTGAGTCACTGCACTTGAGTCACTGCACTTGAGCCATCGCGCTTGGGTCACCGCACTTGGTCACCGCACTTGGGTGAGGCGTCAACCAGCGCGGACCACGGGCACCAGGCTCGGCCAAGCGGGCTCCGCCCCGGCGGGCGCGTCCCCGATCAGCTCCAGCACGTGCGCGAGCCGCCTCCGCCCGGTGACCCGCAGCAACGCCTCCTCGCCACGCTGCGCCTTCGCCGGCACGCCCAGCTGGGCCAGCGCCGTGATCAGCCGCTCGTGCGTCTCCGGTGCTTCCGGGTCGAGCGCGAGCAGGTAGCCGTTGCCCTGGGGACTGCCCGCTGCCAGCGCCCACATCCTCAACATCGCACCGTCGAGCCGGAACCCGTCCGGCAGAACCTTCTTCTCTTCACCACGGCTCCAGCCCCGCTCCAGTGGCAGCAGGTCGACCCGGAACGGCGTTCTCACCAGCGGCCGCCCGCATTCGGCGGCCGAGACCTGCGCCTCGGCGCCGCGCCGACGGCATTCCCTGGCGAGGGCACCCGCCCGCCACGGCTCGTCGACCACGGCGGACAGCCGCGCGGCCGTTCGCCCGAAACCCGTCATCCGCCCGGGCCCGCACAGCACCCCGGCGAGGTCGGCGAGCCCCGGCCCGCTCGCCTCCGCCGAGAAGAGCGAGATCGTCCCGTCCACCCGCACAGAATAGAACACAAGTTCGAGTAATGGCCAGTGATGAGGCGGTGACTCAACGAGGTTGTTTGACCAATTCCTGGCAAATCGGGATCCGGCTGCTCGCCGCGGCGAGCTGAGGGACGTCGCTAAGGCCCCTGAGAAGGTCGAGGCGGTCTAGTTCGTCGAGCGACGTCCTCGCGTCGCGAAGCGCGGTTTTCGTCGCTTCGGGGTCGGTTGAGGAGTCGAGACGGTGGCGGACGTCGTCGGCGCGGGCGCGGATGCCTTCGAGCTGGACGACGGCGGCCGTTCGCGAGGTGTCGCCGCCGGCGACCGGGGCCGGACCGAGGTCCTCGAGCGCGGCGGTGGTGCGGTCCAGCCCTCGGACCACCGAGACCATCAGCTCGCTGGAGGTACGCGAAGCCTGCTGCGGCGAGCTCGGATCGACGCTGGGCAACGTCGCCAGCGTCCGGACGAGTCCGCCCGCGGCGCCGCAGTATCCCTCCGCCCAAGCGGAGGCGGGGTCGGCCTCCGACGCGCTGACCGTCGCGAGACCTTCTTGTCTGGCGTGGGAAGTCACCGCGGGCTGCTGCCCGCACCCGGCGAGGCCGAGCCCGATACCTGTTGCTAGCGCGGCAAGGACGGTGAACCGCGGCCGCACGAAAACACCTCCCGACCTGACGACTTCCCGATTGGCCCCCGACGGTACCGATACCGGTGGGCATTGCAAATCAACGTGGCGGCAAGAAGGGTCAGGAAGGCAGCTTTTTGCAGTTCGGCGCCTGCGCGGCCAGCGCTTTCAACGACGCGTTCGTTTCCAGCTGCTGGAACGGGTCGGGCATGTCGTTGATGTCGGTGCCGATCTGCCGGAAAGCCGCCGCGGCGGCCGCCACGGCCCTCTTGTCGTCTTTCGGCGCGGCGTCCAGCGCGGCCTTCGCGGCGAGGACCTCGTCCCGGATCGGCGTCAACGCGTCGACGATGCTCTTGCGTGCCGCGTCCGCTTCCGCGCTCGGTGCCTGGCCGAGCTTCCGCAATCCTGTGACCGCGTTGTCGAAACCGGGCGCGAACACCCCGAAGGCCTCGTCCATCACCCGCCGCGCGCCCGCGACGTCGTCCTGCTCGAAGTCGGGCATCGTGAAGTCACCGATCTTGGCGAAGTCGATCAGCGAACCGCAGAAACCGTCCATCCACGACCCCCCGGCCGCGGGAGCGGGAGAAGAAGGAGAAGGGGCGGCCGCCTGCTCGGCGCCACCGCAGCCCGCCAGCAGGAGAACGGCGGCGAACAGGACGATCGAACGCCTCATGGCAGGGACTCCCCCGGATCGGATCGGCGTGACGCGCAGAGATTAGCCTGCGCCGGAAAGCCGCCGGGCCCGCCACGGAAATCGTGGCGGGCCCGGCGGAACAGAACTTTCGGCGTTACGCCTTCGCTTGCGCGGGCGTGTCGGAAAGAACCGACTCGCGGCGCTTCGAGACGACGATCGCGGCGACGATGATCGCGACGGCGACCAGCGAGATCCCGATCCGGACGCCCACGTTGGCGTCCGGGCCGATCGAGAACTGCACGACCGCCGGGGCGATCAGCACCGACACCAGGTTCATCACCTTGATCAGCGGGTTGATCGCCGGACCGGCGGTGTCCTTGAACGGGTCACCCACGGTGTCACCGATGATGGTGGCCTCGTGCGCGTCCGAACCCTTGCCGCCGTGGCTTCCGTCCTCCACGAGCTTCTTCGCGTTGTCCCAAGCGCCACCGGAGTTGGCGAGGAAGATCGCCATCAGGGTGCCGGTCGCGATCGCACCGCCCAGGTAGCCGGCGAGCGCGCCGGTGCCGAGGCCGAAACCGACCGCGATCGGGGCGAAGACCGCGAGCAGACCGGGAGTGGTCAGCTCACGCAGCGAGTCGCGCGTGACGATGTCGACGACACGGCCGTACTCCGGCCGCGTGGTGCCCTCCATGATCCCCGGGATGTCGCGGAACTGGCGGCGCACTTCGTAGACGACCGCGCCGGCGGCACGGGACACCGCGTTGACCGCGAGACCGGAGAACAGGAACACGACCGCCGCGCCGATGATCACACCGACGAGCGTCTCCGGGCCGACGATGTTCGCGATGAACTCCTTGCCGTCGCCGACCGCCTTGGTGATCGCGTCCTGATAGGACCCGAACAGCGCCGTCGCCGCGAGGACCGCCGTGGCGATCGCGATGCCCTTGGTGATGGCCTTGGTGGTGTTGCCGACCGCGTCGAGCTCGGTGAGGATCTGCGCCGCGTCCTCGTCGACGTCACCCGACATCTCCGCGATGCCCTGCGCGTTGTCCGAAATCGGGCCGAAGGTGTCCATCGCGACGATGACGCCGACGGTGGTCAGCAGTCCGGTACCGGCCAGCGCCACGGCGAACAGCGCGACGCCGCCACCGACCAGGAAGGCGCCGAACACGGCCGCGGCGATGACCAGCGCGGTGTACACGGCGGACTCGAACCCGACCGAGATACCGGCCAGGATCACTGTCGCCGCACCGGTTTCCGAGGACTTGCCGACCTCCTTGACCGGCTTGTACTCGGTGCCGGTGTAGTAGCCGGTGACCTTGAGGATGACCGCGGCGAGCACGATGCCGATGATCACCGAGAGGGTCGCGATCAGCGCGGGGTTGCCGGACTTGCCGGCGAAGGCCTGGCCGAACTCGGAGAACGAACCGGGCAGGTAGACGAACGCCGCGATCGTCGAGAGCACCGCGGAAATCCCCGCGGAGATGTAGAACGAGCGGTTGATCGTGACGAGACCGCCTTCGCCCGCCTTGGCCTTGGTGATGTAGACACCGATGACCGCGGTGATCACGCCGATGGCGGGAACGATGAGCGGGAAGATCAGGCCGTGCACGCCGAAGGCGGTGCTACCCAGGATCAGTGCCGCGACGAGCATGACGGCGTACGACTCGAAGAGGTCCGCCGCCATCCCGGCGCAGTCGCCCACGTTGTCACCGACGTTGTCGGCGATGGTGGCCGCGTTGCGCGGGTCGTCCTCGGGGATGCCCTGCTCGACCTTGCCGACCAGGTCCGCGCCGACGTCGGCGGCCTTCGTGAAGATACCGCCGCCGACACGCATGAACATCGCGATCAGCGCGGCACCGAAACCGAAGCCCTCCAACACCTTCGGGGCCTGTCCGGTGTAGACCAGGACGACCACCGCGGCGCCGAAGAGGCCAAGCCCGACGGTGATCATGCCGACGACGCCACCGGTGCGGAAGGCCAGGCGCATCGCCTTCTCGCGACCGCCCGCCTCACGCGAGGCGGCCGCGACACGCAGGTTCGCCTGCGTCGCCAGCCACATGCCGAGATAGCCGATCGCGAAGGAGAATCCGGCGCCGACCAAGAAGAAGATGGACCTGCCGATCTTCTCGTTCCAGTCATCGGCCGGCAAAGCGAAGAGCAACACGAACACGATTCCCCCGAAGATCACGAGGGTGTTGCGCTGCCGTTTGAGATAGGCAGCCGCGCCTTCCTGCACTGCCTTCGCGATGTCCTGCATCTTGGAGGTGCCCTGGCCGGCGGCCAGGACCTCCTTGAGCAGAACGTAGCCGATGACCAGTGCGGCAAGGGCGACCACGGCGATCACACCGACGATGGTGTAACCACCTCCGGAGAGCGTGAGTTCGCCCTCCGCGAGGAACTGCCGGGACATTCGTCCTCCTGGAGACGTCGCCGTTGGCCAGCGACGATCCGCCGATGGAACCGGCGGCTCGCGCGCTGGCATGGGGATCTGAGCCGAACGTCACGCTAGTCGCACTGCAAGGCACGTCTCACATGACGCTCGCCACAGACGGTGTGGATTGCGGGAGTGTATTGGTAGTGGGATGGAGGGCGGCAAGGCGTCCCCGCCACCGTACGTTCCGTAATCTTGTGAGGCTGGTCACTGTATCGATCATCGGCGGGCCGATCCAGTGCTCGTTCCGTCCGGCGGCGGTCCGTTTCTGTCGGTGCGCTGTGCGAAGCTTCCGAAGGTGGACGGCACGGCGGAATCCGGTAAGGGTCGGCGGCTTCTCGACCGCGCGACGGCGGGAATCCCGGCTTCGCTGTACCCGGTCACCCATGTGGCCGAACTGCCGTCACGCCCGGCGGATTCGGTGGAGTGGCCGGAGTGGGCGGCGGCTCCGGTCGTCGAGGCGCTAAGAACGAACGGCGTAAAGGCACCGTGGCGGCATCAGGCGGCAGCCGCGTCGCTGGCCCGCGACGGCGAACACGTCGTGATCTCCACCGGCACCGCGTCGGGCAAGTCGCTCGCGTACCAGTTGCCGGTGCTCTCGGCACTGGTCGAGGACGAGCGGGCCACGGCGCTGTACCTGTCCCCGACCAAGGCACTCGGCGCCGATCAGTTGCGCGCCGTGTCCTCTTTGGACATCAAGAAGGCGCGCGCGGCGTCGTTCGACGGCGACACCCCGCTGGAAGAGCGGGACTGGGTCCGCGCGCACGCGAACTGGGTGTTCACGAACCCGGACATGCTGCACCGCGGGATCCTCTCGTCGCACGCGCGGTGGTCACGGTTCTTCCGGCGGCTCTCGTTCGTCGTCGTCGACGAATGCCACAGCTACCGCGGCGTCTTCGGTTCCCATGTGGCGTTGCTGCTGCGCAGGCTGCGAAGGGTCGCGGCGTACTACGGCGCCTCGCCGGTCTTCGTCCTCGCGTCCGCGACCACGGCGGATCCGGCGGAGTTCGCCGCGAAACTCTCCGGGCAGGACTGTGTCCCGGTCACCGAGGACGGTTCGCCGCGCGGCGCCCGCACGGTCGCGTTGTGGGAGCCCCCGCTGCTGTCCGAAATTTCGGGTGAGAACGGGGCGCCGGTGCGGCGCTCGGCCGGCGCCGAGGCTTCCCGGATCCTCGCCGAACTGGTCATCGAGGGCGCCCGCTCGCTGGCGTTCGTCCGGTCGCGGCGGGGAGCGGAGCTGACCGCGCTCGGCGCCAGGCGGATTCTGTCCGAAGTGGACAGTTCTTTGGCGGATTCCGTCGCCGCGTACCGCTCCGGATACCTGCCGGAGGAGCGGCGTGCCCTCGAAGCGGCGTTGCTCTCCGGCCGGCTGCTCGGCGTCGCGACGACGAACGCGCTCGAACTCGGCGTCGACATCGCCGGGCTGGACGCGGTGGTACTGGCCGGTTACCCGGGAACGCTCGCGTCGTTCTGGCAGCAGGCAGGCCGGGCCGGGCGCGCGGGTGACGCGGCACTTGTCGTGTTCGTGGCCCGCGACGATCCGCTGGACACCTATCTCGTGCACCATCCGGCCGCGATCCTGGACCGGCCGGTGGAGGCCGCCGTCCTCGACCCGTCGAATCCGTACGTGCTGGGGCCGCAACTGGCCTGCGCCATCGCCGAACTCCCGCTGACGGAACCGGAGGTCGCTGCCTTCGGCGGTGACGCGGCGCGTGCCGTGCTCGCCGATCTGGTCAGGGAGAAGATCATCCGGCGCCGCACGAGCGGCTGGTACTGGACTTCGCGCGACCGGCCGCATTCCGAGGTCGGCATCCGCGGTTCGGGCGGCGAGCAGATCGCCGTGGTGGAAGCCGATTCCGGCCGGATGCTGGGCACGGTCGACCCGGGTTCCGCCTGCTACGCGGTGCATCCCGGCGCGGTGTACCTGCACCAGGGTTCGTCCTACGTGGTCGACGAACTGGATCTGGAGACGGGGCTCGCCCTGGTACACGCGGAGGATCCGGACTGGAGCACGTCACCGCGCGAGATCGTCGACATCAGCGTGCTGCGCACCGAGGAGACCCGGACGCACGGCGGGGTCACGGTGAACCTCGGCGAGGTGTCGGTGAGTTCGCAAGTGGTCGGCTACTTGCGAAGGCGTCCGTCGGGTGAGGTGCTGGATCAGACCCCGCTCGACCTGCCGGAGCAGAGCCTGCACACCCGCGCCGTCTGGTACACGATCTCGGCGGAGTTGCTCGGCCTGTCCGATGGCGTGGCGGGGACCGGGGGCCATCGGCCGGGGGCCGGGGTTCTGGAGCCGGTGGGGACCGGAGGCTCCAGGGTGGGGACCGGGGAGCCTGGCGGAGCACCGGGGACGGGCGCCGGATTGGATCCGGCGCGCGTCCCCGGTGCCCTGCATGCCGCCGAGCACGCGGCGATCGGCCTGCTACCGCTGTTCGCTACGTGCGACCGCTGGGACATCGGCGGGGTGTCGACCGCGTGGCACGAAGACACCGGGGAGGCGACGGTGTTCGTGCACGATGGCCATCCCGGGGGTGCGGGATTCGCCGATCGCGGGTTTGCCGCAATTGTCCCTTGGCTGGCCGCAACGCGGGAGGCGATCGTTTCCTGCGAGTGCCCGGCCGGCTGCCCGTCCTGCGTCCAGTCGCCGAAGTGCGGGAACGGCAACGATCCGCTGGACAAGGCGGGGGCGGTGGCTGTTCTGGACACCGTGCTCGGGGCGTTGCGTCAGCACGGGTCCCGGTCCGGCCACCTGTTGGCTTGAAATTGTGGGTTGATCAGGCGGCGGTGCTCAGGGTCGCCACGGGGGTGGCGGCCTTGTCACCGGCCAGCGCACGGACGAGCACGTCGTGCACTTCGGTGGCCTCGGGCAGCTGCCAGCCCCAGACCTCGGGCTTGACCCGCCAGTGCACGACACCGTGCTGGAACGGCGACGGGGGCAGCGGGATGTAGTCGTTCGCGCCGTGCCACTGGATCGAAGCCTCGTCGGCCAGTTCCCGGGGGATGCTCGTGGCGACGGTGGTGAGGAACAGCCAGCGGCCGTTCGGCATCGCGACGATCGGCGCCGGGTGACCGGTGGCGCGCAGCAGGCGGGCCGCGGCCTTGCCGAGCTCGTCGTCGACCTCGATGGCGTCCAGCACGGTGCCGGTGGCCACGAGCAGGCTGTGCGTTTCGTCGCCGAACCAGGTGGCGACCTCGTGCGGGTGGGTCTCGGTCAGTTCACGCCAGTTGTCCTGGGCCGGGACGGGACGCCGCCAGGTAAGGTCGTCACCTTCGGCGGTGAGCGCCGCGGGCTCGGCACCCGGGAGCACCGGCCAGCCACGCCAGGCGAGACCGATCGCCTCCGCCCGCATTTCGATGCGGAAGGCGCCCCGCCAGCTGTCCGGCCAATTCGCGTCCAACATTACTGTCCCTGCCTCAGGTCAACTCTGTCCTGGTGTCTGTCTCTGTCGCACCGGCCTCGGCGAACTTTTCGAAGTGGCGCACATCTCAATAAACGGCAAGTTGCACATCGGGAGAAGACCTCACGCGACAACCGGCGGTTACGCAGCGATGAACGCGCGGTAGTGCGACCGGACGGACCGAACGCCGGACGTCCGGTCAACCGTCGTCTCCGACCGGGCAGGGGCCGTTCGTCGCAGCCGACCTGGGCTTCCGGCCCTCGCGACGGCGCTGACGGTGAGCGGCGGACGACCGTTCGGCGGAGCGCTGATCATGGTTTCGACCGCTCGCCGTGCGTCAACGACCGCTGCCCGCGCCGAGCGGTTACTCGCGCGTACTACCGGCCGGTCACCGCCCGGCGACCGTTCATCGTGCGACGCCCGTCACGGTGGCCGGTCGACCGGACCCGCCCTGGCGCGTGCCTCGGCCCGTCCGATGGCCGCCAGGTGTCCCGACGGCTCCGACCGCACCTCGACCAGGGCGTCGCCGCGTTCCCACCGGCAGCTCAGGAGCGTGACCGACATCCGGACGGTGACCTGCCGTGCCCGTTCGCAGGCCATGCCGGGACCGTCCGTCGCGTGCGAGGCCGCCGCGAGCGCCGCCAGATCGGCGGCGGCCTCGGCGCGATGCCGGGTCGTGACGGCGGCGCCGAGCCAGAAGACGAACGCCGCCGCGCCGATCAGGAGGGTGACAATCGAGGCGGCCCACGCGGTCGCGACGCCGCGATCGTCCGCGGTCACGGCCCGCTCCCCGGTTCGGCGATGGCGAAGGCACGGGAGTTCAGCCGGATTCCCGGCAGGAGTCCGGCCACCGGTTCGGCCTCGACACCGGCGGAGATCGTGTCGCCTTCGCGGACGACGTCCAGCCGCGCGCCAGGCGGCGCGATCTCCCGCACCGCCTGTTCGGCGCGGGCGGGCTGGCCGCGGGCAAGGAGCCGGGCCGCCTCGCGAGCCGCGTCGGTGCAGCGGAGCTGGTCGGCGGCGACCCCGATCCCGGCGAACAGCAGCGTCGAGACGAAGGTCAGCGCGCCGATACCGAGCGCGGCCTCCACCGTGACGGATCCGCGATCGGACATCAGAACTTCACCGACAAGGCCCGCTCGATGAGCCCGGTGAGCCCGGAGACGACGGCCTCGCTGCTGACGACCAGGTAGAGGACGGTGGCCAGCGCGGCGGCGGCCAAGGTGGCGATGGCGTATTCGATCGTCACCATGCCGTCGTCGTCGTGGAAGGTGGGGAGCTTGGACATGGGGAATCGCCTTTCGGTTCTTTGTGCCGGTGAACCCGCGACCGCGATCGACGTCGGCAGGACGCTGCCTGGTCTTCCGACGTCACGTTGATCGACAGGGCGTCCTGCCACCGCGATAGCGGGGCCTTCGGCCGGGGCGGGTTCACGGCTTTGGTCGCTTGTTCGTGCTTCCTCTTCAGCTCCGCCGTCCGGCTCTTAGAGGACGCCGCCGAGACGACCGGCGAGGCCGAGCACGACGGGCAGGACACCGAGGCAAAGGAACGCGGGGAGGAAGCAGAGGCCGATCGGGGCCGCGAGCAGCACTCCGGCCCGTTCGGCGCGTTCCTCGGCTTCGGAGGAGAGCGACTCGCGCAGTCTTCGCGCGAGGTCCTTCGCGTGGGTCGCGAGCGCGGTGCCCGCTCTCGCCGTGCGGACGGCGGCGACGGACAGTTCGGTCAGGCCGGGCCGCTCGCGGATCGGTGCCCAGGCTTCCGCCGGTCCGACACCCACGGCGAGGTGCGCCGCCACCGAACGCAACGCCGCCGCGGTCTTCGGTGACGCGGCCGGCACGACGGCCTCGAGCGCGACGGGCACCGGCAGCCCACCCGCCAGGCAGGCGGCCAGCAAGTCGAGTGTGGCGGCGGACCAGAGGAGTTCGGAGACGCCTTTGTCCCGGGACGACCGTTCCCGGAGCCAGGAGAGGATCCGCCCTGGCCGCGCGACGGTCCGGGCAGCGACGTGCGGCCAGGAGAAGACGGCACCGCCCAGCAGGATCAACACCGCGCCGGTCAGCACGGCGCCACCCGCCCGGTGAGTGCCCGGCACCAGGCCGTGCCCGCCCAGATCAGCCCGCTGCCGACGACGAGCAGGAACTGACCGGCACCCGTCCCGGTGAGGACGCCGATCGGGCTCGCCCCCATCGCCTCGCCGAGCGGCAGGCACACCAGCGGGAGGACGGCGAGTACGGCGGCGCTCGTCCGCGGACCGGCCATCTTGGCTTTGAGACGGCGCCGGAAGCCGATCTCCGCCTCGGCGTCCCGTCGCGCGGCGTCGAGCACGTCGGCCATCGGAAGCCCGAACCGGTTCGCGAGCGTCCAGGCGTTCACCAGCGCCGGAGGCGCGTCCGGATCGGCGGTCCCGCCACCGAGCCGGGCGGCCGCGCTGAGTCCGCGCAGCCGTTCGGACGCCGCGGGCACCGCTTCCGCGGTTGCTTCGACCGCCGCCACCGGATGGGCGCCCGCCCGGAGTTCCCCGATCATCGTCCGCAGGACGGAGGCGGTGAGTTCGGCTTCGGCCAGCGCCGCCTTCGCCCTTGCCCGCCATCGGTGCTCCTGGCGGACGGTCAAGGTCACCACGAGCGTCGCCACCGCCCAGCCGATCCCGAGGACCGGCAGGACGAGCAACGCGGGCAGCGGCCACCAGCCCGCGCGGACGGCTCGGGGCGGCCGCCAGGCGAACGGCGTGCCCGCCACAGGTCTCGGCCAGCAGGCCAGTCCCGCGCCGCAGGAGAGGAGGAACCAGGGGTTCACGCCGCCATCTCCTCGAACGGGGTCTCGTCGCCGATCCAGTTGCCCTTGCTCCAGATCGGGACGACCTTGGCCTCGCCTCGGAACGACCGGAGGACGCCGACCTCGTCCAGCCGCCGGATCCCGCCCGGCAGGCGGCGCATGTGCAGCACCACCCGCACCGCGGCCGCCAGCTGGCTGTGCAGGGCGTCCCGTTTGAGCCCGCCGAGCGAGGCCAGCGCCTCCATCCGGGCCGGGACCTCCATCGGTGAATTGGCGTGCAAGGTGCAGCCCCCGCCCTCGTGCCCGGTGTTCATCGCGTTGAGCAGCGCGCAGACCTCCGCGCCGCGCACCTCGCCGACGACCAGGCGGTCCGGGCGCATGCGCAACGCCTGCCGCACCAGTTCGCCGAGGCCGACCTCTCCCGCGCCCTCGACGTTGGCAGGGCGGGCGATCAGGCTGACGAACTGCGGATGATCCGGTTGCAGTTCGCCGGCGTCCTCGACGCAGACGATGCGTTCGCCCGGCGGCACCGCGCCGAGCAGTGCGGAGAGCAAAGTCGTCTTGCCGGCCCCTGTCCCGCCGGACACCAGGAACGCGAGCCGTCGCTGGATGACCGAATCGAGCAGCTCCGCGCCGCTGGTGCCGAACACCCCGCGCAACCGGAGTTCCGCGAGATCATGACTGGCGGGCCGGAGAATGCGGAGCGAAAGGGAGGTCCCGGCGGGCGCGATCGGCGGGAGGACCGCGTGCATCCTGATCCGGCGTCGCGGTCCCGCTCCCGGCAGCCAGCAGTCGGCGAACGGTTGCGCGTCGTCCAGCCGCCGTCCACCGGCGAGCGCGAGCCGCTGAGCCAGCCTGCGGACCGCTTCCTCGTCGGTGAAGCGAACTTCCGTCTCTTTGGGACCTTCACCGTTGTCGGCCCAGACCTCGTCGGGGGCGGTGACGAGAATGTCGGTGACGCCGGGCTTTTCGAGAAGCGGCGCGAGCGGGCCGACGCCGACGAACTCGTCACGCGCCAACCGGACCGCGCCGAGAACGGCGTCCTGACCGAGCGCCCCGCCTGCTTCGGCGCGGACCGCCCGCGCGACGCTCACCGGATCCGCCGGAACGGCCGATCCGGCCAGCCGCCGCCGGACCCGCTCGACCAGATCGTCGGTCATCGCGAGGCACCGGCCAGGTTTCCGCGTGCGGCCGCGAGCACTTCGGTGGCGGCCGTCGCCAAGTGGCCGCGCGGCTTCAGCAGGAACTCGCCTCGATCGAGGGCCGCCGAAAGGGACCGCTCGCGGCCCATCGACGTGATGAGCGGGACGCCGACGGCGTCGGCGATCTCTTGCGGGATCAACCCGGCGGGCGACGGACCCCGGACCGCGACACCGATCCGTGTCGCGTGGGGTTCGAGCCTGGCGATGACCTGTTTCGCCGCCGCGCAGGCACGGAGTTCCGCGGGGACGACGACCACGACCAGATCGGCCAGCCCGATCACGGCGGACGTTTCGGTGCCGAAATACCTCGGCAGATCGCAGACGACCGTCCGCCCCGCCCGCCGCCCGGCGCACAACACGCCCTCGATCGCGTCCGGCCCGGGGCCGCGCCCTTCCCTGCCGTAGGACACAAAGGACAGTGAGCCGGTCGCGTATTTCTTTCGCGGCAGGGCTTCGCTCAACGCGGTCATCGACACCCTGCCGCCGAGGTCGAGCTCCGGCCAGCGCGGCCCGCGATCGCGTTCGGCGGCGAGGAGGACGTCGACCCCGCCGCCGAGCGGGTCGCAGTCGACGAGCAGGCCGCCGCTCCCGGACTTCTCCGCCCGGTACGCGACGGCGGCCGCCAGTACGGAAGCACCGGCTCCGCCCCGCCCGCCGATGATCCCGATGACGACGCCGTCGTCCCGCGCGGGCCCGTCGACGATGTCGGCGAACTCGCCGATGAGGTCGCTTTCCTCGTCCGGCAGCGAAAGGACCTTCTCCGAACCGGTGTTGAAGGCACGCTCCCACGTCACCGGGGTCGGCGCGCCCTTGCAGACGAGCAGGACCTTGTTCCGTCGCAGCAGGCGATTCGGGGTGCTCGCGGCCTCCTCGTCGAGCACCACGAGCGGCGCGCGGGCCCATCTCCCGCGTGCGGCGTCCAGATCCGGTGCTCGTTCGACCTCGCAGCCCGCGGCCGCCGCCACGCGCAGGATCTCGTCGAGCAGGATGTCGTCTCCGGCGACGACGAGTGGATGTTCTTCGGTCATGGCTCCCCCAGTGATCGGTCGGACTCGGGTTGTGACTCCACGGTCGCGCCGCTTCCGGCCGCGCACAACGCCGTTCCGTCCCGCCTGTGGACAACCGGGGTGTTGTGGACAACTCCGCCACGAGAGATCGGTTTCCCGGCGGTTTTGTCGGTCCCTTCCGGCACACTTCCCGGCTTTCCGCGCGTCCTGTACCTCAACGAAACCGCATGCGGAAACCGTTGAGAGAAAGGAAAGTTAACGCACTCCGGCCGATTCAGCCTTGTCCCGAAGGGATTTCCATGGCCGACAAGGTCTGAACCATTGGCAGGCTGGGAAAGTTGAGGGCGGCCCTCGCCAGGGGGGAGGGACGAGGGCCGCCTGGGGTTCAGCCCCGGGGGGTCGGACTGAACCAAGGCCCGGTGCTACACCGGACAATCTCACTGTAACTCCGATACCGGCCCGTTGCGGGCGACGCCGGTACCCACAATTCGATAACGGCACGACGCGCCGGATCCGGTGCGCGGTCGTGGATTTTCCACCGCGATATCCCGGCCGTGGTCGACCAACGGGCGGGCCGGTGTCCGGCTCTCCTATCCTTGGCGGGTGGACCGACCCAGCACGACGCCCAGCACGGTCGCGGCGTTCTTCGATCTCGACAAGACGATCATCGCCTCCTCGAGCGCTTTGGCCTTCAGCAAGCCTCTTCTGCGTGAAGGCCTGATCAACCGCCGAGCCGCGCTTCGCAGCGCGTACGCCCAGCTCGTCTTCTCCCTCGCGGGCGCGGACGCGGCGAAGACCGAGCGGATGCGGGCCGAGGTTTCCGCGCTGTGCGCCGGATGGGACGTCGCCCAGGTGTCCGCGATCGTCCGCGAGACGCTGCACGACGTCGTCGACCCGCTCGTCTACGCGGAAGCCGCGGAACTGATCTCCTCGCATCGCGCGGACGGGCACGACGTCGTCGTGTTGTCGGCGACCGGCGAGGAAGTCGTCGCCCCGGTCGCCGAAATGCTCGGCGCGACGCGCAGCGTGGCCACGCGGATGCAGATCGTGGACGGTCGCTACTCGGGCGAAGTCGATTTCTACTGTTACGGCGAGAACAAGGCCGTCGCCGCGAAGCAACTCGCGACGACGTACGGCTACGACCTCACCCAGTGCCACGCGTACACCGACTCGAGCACCGACATCCCGCTACTCGAAGTCGTCGGACGGCCGCACGCGGTCAACCCCGACCGCGTCCTGCGCAAGCACGCGACGGAGCAGGGCTGGGAGATCCTCGCCTTCGAGCACCCGATGTCGCTGCGGACCCGGATCCCGGCGCGATCGGCGGGGCTGGTGGCGCTCGGCGCCTTCGCCGCGGGGGCCACCTGGTACGGCTACAACCGGCGCAAACGCACCCGCTGAGCGCACACTCACACGGCGGTACCGAACCGGTTTTCGCAGCCAGGGCCGCGAATTGTCCGTCGCGGAGGGTGCCCGTGTCACTAGATCGAGCCTCTGTACCGGTGCACCCGTCTGCGCACTTGAAGTGACCCCGCTCACGGCGTAGAAAGTAGGTGCGGACGTTCGGTCGGCCAGGGAACAGGTAGAAGAGAAGCCTGTTCCACCCCGGCGAATCTCCGTGTGCGGACACCGGGTACCCACGCGCAGCGCGCCGCGGGAGGCTCGTCGTCTAGGGACTGCGTACCGGGACGCCGGACGCCGAGTCCATGAAGGTACGACCAGAGTTGCACGCTTGGTCGCCCGAGTTGCCCGCACTGACTGGCGGCGCCCGCCGGCTTCGGCCGACGGGCGCCGCCAGTGTTTCACCCCTGTTTTCAAGCGTGACAGGCCCGTTCGCGTCCCTTTGTGTATGAACGGACCTGTCGCGGGGGTGGCCGATGGACAAGCAAAGTGCTCGTGGGTAGCTTCCGGATATCAGTGCTTCCAGGTGGACTTCTTTCCACCTGAGAGTCAGGCACGAATCTGGGAGGCTTGAGGTGACGACCCGAATCGCGCACGCCCGTCATCGGAGGATCCATGCGCTCGCCGTGCCCCTCGCGGGCCTGCTCACCCTCGCCGTCACGGCCGTTCCGGCGACCGCGCAACCGGTGACGGCGGACGTGGAGGCGCAGCGGACGCTGCGCGGACTGACCCTGGAGCAGAAGGTCGGGCAGCTGTTCGTCACCTGGGTGAACGGGAAGTCCGCCGACGAGGTCAACGCCAAGAACAAGGCCGACTTCGGCGTGGACACCCCCGCACAGGTGGTCGAGAAGTACCACCTGGGCGGCGTCATCTACTTCAACAACGACAGCCGCGACAACTTCGACGATCCGGTGCAGGTCGCGAAGCTGTCGAACGGGCTCCAGCGGGCCGCCCTCCGCAGCGGCGCCCACATCCCGCTGCAGATCGCGACCGACCAGGAAGGCGGCACGGTCACCCGGATGGGTGCCCCCGCCACCGAACTGCCGAACGCGATGGCGATCTCGGCCGGCCGTGACACCAAGGCCGCGCAGGAGGCCGCCCGCATCCTCGGGCACGAACTGCGCGCCGTCGGCATCAACCAGGACTTCGCCCCCGACGCCGACGTGAACTCGAACCCGGCGAACCCGGTGATCGGTGTCCGTTCCTTCTCCGGCCGCCCGGATCTGGCGAGCGAGTTCGTCGCGGCCCAGGTCAAGGGCTTCCAGAACTCTGTCGACGCGCCCTCGGCGGGAAAGAGCACCTCGAGCTGGGGACGGCGCTCCGAGACGGTGTCCGCCGCCGCGAAGCACTTCCCCGGTCACGGCGACGCCGCCACCGACAGTCACCACGAGCTGCCCAGGATCGACCGGAGCGAGGCCAGCTGGCGCGAGACCGACGTGCCGCCGTTCAAGGCCGCGATCAAGGCGGGCATCGACTCGATCATGAGCGCGCACATCCAGTTCCCGAGCCTCGACCCGTCGGGTGAGCCCGCGACACTGTCGAAGCCGATCCTCACCGGCAAGCTGCGCGAGGAGCTCGGTTACCGCGGTGTCGTCGTCACCGACTCGCTCTCGATGGACGCCGTGCGCGAGATGCACAGCGACGCGGAGATCCCGGTGCTGGCGCTGAAGGCGGGCATCGACCAGCTGCTCATGCCGGTGAACCTCGAACTCGCGATCAACTCGGTGCTCGACGCCGTCCGCAAGGGTGAACTGACCGAGCGGCGCATCGACGAGAGCGTCCTCCGGGTGCTCAAGCTCAAGCTGAACCGGGGCATCCTGACCTCGCCGTTCGTCGACCCGGCCAAGGTGATGTCGAAGGTCGGCACCCCGGCCAACCTCGCGACCGCGCAGGGCATCGCCGACCGGTCGGTCACCGCGATCCGCAACGACGGCGGCGTCCTGCCGCTCAAGCAGCAGCCCGCGAAGACGCTCGTGACCGGCTGGGGCGTGAGCACGACGACGTCGCTGGCCGCGAAGCTCACCGCGCACGGCACGCAGGCGACGGCGTTGCAGACCGGCCAGACACCGACCGACGCGCAGATCGCGCAGGCCGTCGCGGCGGCGAAGAACGTCGACCTCGTCGTCGTGCTGACCAACAACGTCGGCACGTATCCGTTGCAGGGCAAGCTGTTGCAGGCGCTGGCCGACACCGGGAAACCCGTCGTCGCGGTCGCCGCCCAGATCCCCTACGACGCCGGCTACGAGAACCCGATCAAGACGTGGCTCGCCACGTACGGCTACATCTCGCCTTCGCTCGAAGCGCTGGCGAAGGTGATCCTCGGGAAGGTGAAGCCGCAGGGCAAGCTGCCGGTGGACGTCCCCGCGGGCAAGGACGTCGGCACGGTGAAGTACCCCTTCGGCCATGGGCTGACCTGGTGAACCTCAACCGCCGCCACTTCCTCGCCACCGGTGCGCTCGCGGTCCCCGCGCTGACGGCCGGCTCCTCGGTCGCGCGGGCGCAGCCGGAAAGCGAGAGCAAAGGTCTCCCGCTCACCCGCACCGGAGCGGACGTGCTCGCCGCCAAGGGCTGGGCACCGCTGTCCGGCCGGAAGCTCGGAGTGCTGTCGAATCCGACGGGGGTCCTGGCGAGCGGCGACCACATCGTCGACTCGATGGTCGCCGCCGGCGTCCGGCCGCTCGCCGCGTTCGGGCCGGAGCACGGTTTTCGCGGCAGCGCTCAAGCGGGCGGTTCCGAAGGCGACTACACCGATCCGCGCACCGGCGTGCCGGTGTACGACGCGTACGGCGCCGACGCGGCGAAGCTCGCCGGGATGTTCACGAAGGCGGGTGTGGACACCGTCGTCTTCGACATCGCCGATGTCGGCGCGCGGTTCTACACCTACATCTGGTCCCTGTACACGGCGATGGTCGCGGCGGCGAAGGCCGGCGCGGCGGTCGTGGTGCTGGACCGGCCGAATCCGCTGGGTGGCAGGGCCGCCGGGCCGATGCTGAACCCGGCGTTCGCCTCGGGTGTCGGGCGGAAGCCGATCGTGCAGCAGCACGGCATGACCGTCGGCGAACTCGCGCGGTTCTTCGCGGCCGAGTTCCTGCCTGCCGAGGGTGTCACGCCGGGCAAGCTCGAGATCGTCGAAGTGCGCGACTGGCGGCGTGATCAGCTCTTCGACCGCACCGGGCTGACCTGGGTCCCGCCGAGCCCGAACATGCCGACGCCGGACACCGCGCTCGTCTATCCCGGCACCGGGATGTTCGAGGGCACCGTGTTCTCCGAAGGCCGCGGCACCACCAGGCCGTTCGAGATCATCGGCGCGCCCGGCCTCGACTGGCGCTGGCGCGAGAAGCTCGGCGAACTGCGGCTTCCCGGCGTGAAGTTCCGTGAGGCGTACTTCGTGCCGACGTTCGGCAAGTTCGTCAACGAGCCTTGCGGCGGCGTGCAGGTGACCGTCACGGACCCGCGCGCTTTCGACGCCATCCGCACCGCGGTCACCATGTTCGTCACCGCGAAACAGGTGCACCCGGACAAGTTCAAGTGGCGGCCCGACAACTTCCTCGACAAGCTCTCGGGTTCCGACAGGCTGCGCACGATGATCGACAAGGGCGCCGGGCCGGACGAGATCGTCGGGTCCTGGCAGGCCGAACTGGCCGAGTTCGACCGGAAACGCCGTCGCCATCTCATCTATCGCTGAAGGGACGGCGGAGCTGAAGATGCATCCGAAAAGTGACCGCACGTGTGAACCCGCCCCGGCCGAAGGCCCCGCTATCGCGGTGCCACGGCGCCGTGTCCGCCACCTTGACCGGAAAGACCAGGTCCGCGCCGTGGCGACGTCGATCGCGGTCGCGGGTTCCCCGACCAGCGCTGAGGGGAACGACCTTGCGTGTTAGGAAGATCCTGATCGCGGCTGTTTCCGTCCTGGTCGCGGCGACCACGCTGTCGACGGCGGGAGCACAGGCGATTCCGGGTAACGGAGAACAGGCGGACCGCGCGGCGGGCCGGTTCGACAAGCCGCGTGAGGGCTTCGCGCCCGCGTCCACCGTCCTGCGCGACGGCGCGCCCTCCGAGGTCGGCCTCGATCCGGCGCCGATCAAGGCGGCCGAGCAGTTCATCGAGAGCTGGACGAAGCCGGACGCCACCGGGCATCCCCACTTCTCCGGGGCGGTCGGGCTGCTCGCGCACGACGGCGTGGTCGTCGAGCGCCAGGCTGTGGGCGGCGCTGTCCGCTACGCCGACGCGAAGGGCACTGAGCTGCCACCGGAGCAGCAGGTGCCGATGCGCGCGGACACCATCTTCGACATGGCCTCGATCTCGAAGCTGTTCACCTCCATCGCGGTGATGCAGCTGGCCGAGACGGGCAAGCTGGACATCTCGGCGCCGGTGGTGCGGTACCTGCCGGAGTTCGGGGTGAACGGCAAAGAGGCCGTCACCGTCCAGCAGCTGCTCACGCACGTCTCGGGCTTCGCCGCGACACCGCTCCCGTCGCTGTGGGAGGGCTACCCGGACATCCCGTCGCGCCGGAAGGCCGTCCTCGACAGCCCGCTGAAGAACGCGCCCGGCAGTACGTACCTGTACTCCGACATCAACCTGCTGACGCTCGGCTTCCTGGTCGAAAAGCTGGCCGGGGCACCGCTGGACAAGGTGGTCCAGGACCGCATCGCCGGCCCGCTGGGCCTGGCCGACACCGGATACAACCCGCCGGTGTCGAAACTCGCCAGGGTCGCGGCGACCGAGTACGCCGCGAAGCCGCCTCGGGGGCTCGTACGCGGCGAAGTCCACGACGAGAACGCCTGGTCGCTGGGCGGCGTCGCCGGACACGCGGGCATCTTCTCCACCGCGCCGGACATGGCCGTGCTGGCACAGACGATCCTCAACGGCGGCGCGTACCGCGGTCAGCGGATCCTGCGTCCGGAGACCGTCCAGTCGATGCTGACGAACTACAACCACAAGTTCCCCGACAACTCCCACGGGCTCGGTTTCGAACTCGACCAGCCCTGGTACATGGGCGCGCTGTCGGCACCCTCGACGGCGGGCCACACCGGGTTCACCGGGACCTCGCTGGTGATCGACCCGCTGTCGAGGTCGTTCGCGATCCTGCTCACCAACCGCGTGCACCCGACGCGGAGCTGGGGCTCGATCAACCTCGCCAGGGAGACGTGGGCGAGTTCGCTCGCGAAGGCGATGGCCGTCCGCCCGGCGCACGGCCGCGAGGCGTGGTTCAGCGGCGCCGGAGACGTCTCCACAGCGACGCTCACAAGTCCGCCGCTACAGACGCGTGGCGGGCCGCTGAAGGTCTCCTTCGCCACCTTCGTGGACACCGAAGGCCCCTCGGACTCGCTCTTCTTGGAAGTGAGTACCGACGGGGGAGCCACTTGGAAAACGATTACTCTGCGTGCAACCGGACCAGGCGCTCCCGCCGGGGACCGACCCGGTCTCGGCGGGCACGGCCATCGGGCTTGGTGGCGGGTCGCCGCCGAGGTGTCGCAAAGCTCACAAATCGCCCTCCGCTGGCGTTACACGACCGATGCCCGTTACACCGGACGGGGAATTTCTTTGGACGGTGTGAAAGTCACTGAACGCGGCCGCACACTGCTGGACAGTGAGCATAATCCGCCTACTTTCGTCGCTACCGGCTGGAAATTGAGCCCTAGGTAACCAGCCGGTTCCGATGCGCTGACCTGACTGCCCCGTTGACCGGGACACAGCCGCTTGCGTCGCGACACTAAGTTGCCAAGTCGTTAGCTCGACCTCGTTAACGGCCTCGACCTGGTTAGCGACTTTCTGGTCAACGATTAATCGCAAATCGAATCCGCAGACACGGATAGGTTGCGATCTTCCCGAAGGGTGTGGGTAGCCTTGTCGCAGATGCCAACGGTTAGTAACTTTCCCACGGTGGGCGATACCGATTCCGTAATCGCGGCCGCACCGTCCGAGGCCGTGCCGGCGCAGCCGACACGGGACGCTGACGCGAGCCCGCTTGTCCGGATTCGCTCCCTCCTGCCCGGGCTCGCCCGGGCTGAACAGCGTGTCGCGAAGGTCGTCCTCGAGGACCCCGCGACGGTCGCACGACGCAGCATCACCGAGGTCGCGCTCGCGGCCAACACGAGCGAAACCACCGTCACGCGGTTCTGCAAGGCCGTCGGTGTCGGCGGATATCCGCAGCTCAGGATCGCCTTGGCGGCCGATACCGCCCGCACGGAGGCCCGGTCGAGCCGGAACCTCGGCGGCGAGATCGGCCCGGAGGACGACCTGGCCGCGGTGATCGGCAAGGTGAGCTTCGCGGACGCCCGTGCCGTGGAGGAGACCGCCGACCAGCTCGACGTCCCGTCGCTACAGCGGGTGATCGACGTTTTGGCGGGCGCCGGCCGGGTCGACGTCTACGGCGTGGGCGCGAGCGCGTTCGTGGCCGCGGACCTGCAGCAGAAGCTGCACCGCATCGGTCGGGTCAGCTTCGCCTGGTCGGACACGCACATCATGCTCACCTCGGCCGCCGTGCTGAGCCCGGGAGACGTCGCGATCGGCATCTCCCACACGGGCGCGACCACGGACACCGTCGAGGCGCTGCGGGTGGCCCGCGAGCACGGCGCGATCACCGTCGCCGTGACGAACTTCCCGCGTTCGCCGATCACCGAGGTCTCCGACCACGTACTGACCACGGCCGCGCGGGAGACGACGTTCCGCTCGGGTGCGACCGCCAGTCGCATCGCGCAGCTGACCGTCATCGACTGCCTGTTCATCGGTGTCGCGCAGCGGCACATGGACGCGTCGGTCAACGCGCTCGACGCGACCAGGGACGCGGTTGGCTCGCACCGTCTGGGCGTCCGGCCCGACGGCAGGCGGCGGCCGCGGGAAACCGGCAAATGAGCGAAAAAGTGAGGCGCATGATGACCGTCCCACGCCAGGTGGTGCACGTCGATTCGCCAACCGAACAGCGCAATCCACGAACGACCGACATCGACCTGATGTCGACCATGGGGATCCTCGGCGCGATCAACGCCGAGGATCGCCGGGTCCCCGAAGCCGTCGCCGCGGTGCTGCCGCAGGTGGCACGGGCGGTCGACTTCGCCGTGGAAGCGCTGCGGTCGGGAAACCGCGTGCACTACTTCGGGGCCGGCACCTCCGGCAGGCTGGCGACGTTGGACGCGGCGGAGCTCGTGCCGACGTTCAACGTGCCCTCCGATTGGTTCATCGCGCATCACGCGGGCGGCGCACGCGCGCTGCGCCAAGCCGTCGAAGACGCCGAGGACAACGCGAAGGCCGGAGCCGCCGAGGTGACCGAGTCGGTCGCCCCCGGCGACTTCGTGCTCGGGCTGACGGCTTCCGGCCGGACTCCCTACGTCCTCGGCGCGCTGGCCGCGGCCAGCCGTCGCGGCGCCCGGACCGCTTTGGTCTCGGGCAATCCCGCCGCGGTGACGCCGCCGGGGGTCGATGTCCTCATCGCGGTGGACACCGGCCCCGAGGCGATCGCCGGATCGACGCGGATGAAGGCGGGCACGGCGCAGAAGATCATCCTCACGGCGTTCTCCACCGCGACGATGATCAAGCTCGGCCGCACCTACTCGAACCTGATGGTCAGCATGCGGGCGACCAACGCGAAGCTGCGCGGACGGACCATCCGGATCCTGCGCGAGGCCACCGGGATGAGCATGGCGGACTGCTCCGACGCGCTCACCGAGGCCGACGGCGACCTCAAGGTCGCGCTGGTCCATCTGCTGTCCGGCGAGGACGTCGCGAACGCGGCGAAGGCGCTGGCGGCCAACGATGGCCACGTACGCAAGGCTCTCGACTCCCTGCGGGTGCGCGCGAGCTGAACCACCGGCGGACAGACCCGTTCATCCCGACGCTTCGCGCTCACGCGACGCGAACGGGTGTCCGTCGCCGGGATGACGCTGCTCGGCGTCATCGGCTGGGGGTCCTGACGCTTTTCGTGGCGCCGCGCCAGTACGGGCTCGGCGCCGCAGGCGTGTCCGGGATGCCTTCGCGCTCGTGTGACCCCGGTGCCCCCAATGTGGCATTGGGGACGCTGAGTGCCCCCAATGCCTCATTGGGGGCACCGCACCACGGGAAAAGCTTTCGGTCAGGCGGGCTGGGCCACCGGCCTCCGCGAAGGGACCGAAAGCGCGAAGGCGAGCAGAGCGACGAAGGCGGCAACGGGGCCGACCCACCAGACGCCCGCCGACGACAGGACGACGCCACCCAGCGCGGCGCCGAGGGCGCCTCCGCCGTAGATCGCGGAACCGTTGAGCCCCATGGCGACCGTCGGGGCGTCGGGCGCCAGCGAGAACAGCCGGTGCTGCTGCGGCACCATGAGCATCCCGCCGAACACCCCCGAAGCCAGCGCGAAGACCAGGGCGCCGGGCAGGCTCAGCACGGCGACGTCCAGCAGCGCCAGCGTCGCGACCGTGCCGACGAGCGAGATCGAGCGGACGCGCGCGGAGCCGAGTGAGTCGGTCGCCCGGCCCGCGAAGGCGTTGCCCGCGATCTGCCCGATCCCGAAACCGACGAGCAGCCACGAGATCATCGCGCCCGCGGCCACGGGCGCCACCAACACCGGCAGGTACACGAAGGCCGCGAAGCCGGCAGCGGTGCCCAGAACGCTTACGCCGAGCACGCGCGCGATCGGCGGCCGCGCGACGACGGCGAGCCTGGCGCGCAGGGTCACCGTCGGCATCCGGACGCCGGGCAGCAGCGGCACGAGCAGCGTCACCACCACCGCCACCGCGCCGATCCCCCACATGACCGCGCGCCAGCCGAACCAGTTCCCGGCGAGCACCCCGATCGGCACGCCGAGCACCATCGAGACGCTCATCCCGGCGGAGACGGTGGCCAGCGCGCGGCCGCGGCGTTCGTCCGAGGCCAGTGCCCCGGCGAGGACGTAGGCGTTGGATTGGAACGCGGCGGCGCCGAGGGCGGCCAGCACGCGTGCGACGGCGACCACGGCGAAGGACTCGCCGAGCGCCTGACCGGCCATGCCGATCGTGAACAGCACCATCCCCGCGCCGAGCACCCACCGCCGATCGAGCTTGCCGGTGAACGCCGCGATGAGCGGCGAGGAAACCGCGTAGGTCACCGCGAAGACCGTGGTCAGCTGGCCCGCGACGGCTTCGGAAACGCGCAGGTCGGCGGCAATGGTGGGCAGCAGCCCGTTCAGGACGAACCCGTCGGTGCCGACGGTGAACGTCCCGACGGCGAGTACCAGCAGAGCCCCCAGAGCGAGCCGATCATTAGATGATCGTCGAATCGTCATGAGAGGTATAGTGGCCGGACTATTCGATAGCTGTCAAACAGTTGGAGCGAAGTGAGCACCACGCTGCCCCAGCCGGCGACCGACGAGATCGAGATCGTGCCGGTCCTCCAGGCGCTCGCGGATCCTGTACGCCTGGAGCTGATCCGCGCCCTGCGAAGCAACCCTTCTCCGCGAAGCTGCGCCGTCACCGAGTACGACGTCGAGATCAGCGCGCCGACGCTTTCCCATCACTGGAAGGTGTTGCGCGAGGCCGGCCTCACAACGACGTTCGTCGAGGGCCGGACCCGCTGGGTCGAGTTACGGACCGAGGACGTCCACGCGCGGTTCCCCGGGCTACTGGACGCTGTCCTCGCCTAGCCGCCACTTCGCCGCGAACTCGGCCGCGGCGCACACGCCGACGTCGAGCAGATACGGCCCGGCCTGACCGCAACCGGATCCCGGCGCGATCGGCTGACCGTGCCCCATCCCGGTGACGGCGTGCGTGTCGACGGCGGCGCCGAGGTCGGTCCACTGCTCGGCGAGCTCGCGCATGTTCATCGGGGCGACCGTGTAGTCCGCGGTCCCGTGCCAGACACTGACCGGCGACCGCGGCCCCGCGCCCGCGGCCCGCACCTTGTCGCCCCACTGCCGCGGGGTCAGATCCTTGCCGGGGTTCATGCAGGAGTACGCGTCGATCATCGAAGTCGCGCAGCCGTAAGGCAGTCCCGCCACGACACCGCCGCCAGCGAACAGTTCCGGATACGCCGCGAGCAGCACCGAGGTCATCGCGCCACCCGCCGACAGACCGGTCACGTACGTCCGGCTTCCGGCCGCGTAGCGCGTCATCTGCGCGATCGATTCGGCCTCCCCGGACCCGCGCTTGCTGTCGCCCGCTTGGAACCAGTTGAAGCACTTGCTGAAGTTGTTCGCCGAAACCTGTTGTGGCAGAACGAGTTTGAAGCGCAGCTTGTCTGCGAGCCCGATCCAGCCGGAGCCGCGCGCGTAGCCGGCCGCGTCCTGGGTGCAGCCGTGCAGCACTACCACCGCCGGACGTCCGGACGGCAGCCCGTCGGGAACGTATTCGAACATCCGCAACGCACCGGGATTGCTCCCGAACCCGGTGACCGGGCGGATCGTCGCCGCCTGTGCCGGAGCCGAAAAGAGAAGGGTCAATGCCGAAACCACCGCGCCGATGAGGAGTTTTCGCATCACCCGAGGCTAAAACCGCGGCCCGCCGGTTTTCCACGTGGCAGACCACCACAGCCGCGGCCTGTTTTGTGTGGTCGCGCCCGGTACCGGCGTCCGAAAACCGCGCTTATCGTCGGCCGATGCGGCTCATTCTGGTCCTCGCGATGATGCTGGCCCTGGCCACCCCCGCCCAGGCGGCAAGCGGTTGCGGGAACGTGCGCGTTCCCGGGGCCGCGATGCAACAACTGTCCTGTTTGGACGATCTGACGACCACCGGCACGCTGGCCACCGGGCATACGGTCCAGGCCGACTGGGCCGGGCTGACCTCGGCCGGTTTCCCCGTGTCCAACGGGGTTCCCGGCGTCCAGATCGACGGCTACTTCCCGGACACCTCGACGGCGAACACCACGCACGGCTGGAACCACGACGCGCAATTCGTGCTACGGCTGCCCGATCGCTGGAACGGCGGCCTCGTCGTCTCGGGGTCACCCGGCGTGCGGCGGCAGTACGCGAACGATCGCGCGATCGGCGACCAGGTCCTCGCCGCCGGCTACGCGTTCGCCGCCACCGACAAGGGCAACACCGGCGCTGATTTCCACACCGGCGGACGACGGCCGGGCGACGCGCTCGCTGAGTGGAATTCGCGCGTCACCCAGCTGACCATCGCCGCGAAGGCCGCCGTGGCACATCGCTATGGACGCCTGCCGAGCCGCACGCTCGCGGCCGGGATGTCGAACGGCGGCTACCTCGTCCGCTGGCAACTCGAGAACCGGCCGTGGCTCTACGACGGCGGCATCGATTGGGAGGGCACGCTTTGGCACGAAGACGGCCCGAACCTGTTCACCTTCCTGCCCCCTGCGATCAAGGCCTATCCCGCGTACGTCGCCGGCTCCGCGCGAGCCCACCAGCAGATCCTCGACGCCGGTTTCGCGCCGGGCTCGGAATTCCTCTGGCAGTACCACAACGACGTCTACTGGGGCCTGACGCAACGCATCTACCAGGCCGAGTTCGACCCGGCGTTCGCCGGAACCGGCTACGACTACGCCACTCGGCCGCGGTCGGTGCACCGCGCGGTCGAACGGATCTCGCTGACCGGCCGGATCGGCAAACCGCTGATCACCCTGCACGGCACCCTCGACACCCTCCTGCCGATCACCCGCGATTCCGACGTCTACCAGCGCATGATCGCCGAACAGGGCCGCGCCGGGCTACAGCGCTACTACCGGATCGTCGACGGCAACCACGTCGACGGGCTTTACGACGCTTACCCGGACAAGCTGCGGCCCATCGGCCCGTGTTTCCGCACGGCGTTCACCGCGCTCGAAGGCTGGCTCTACGGTGTCCGCCCGCCCGCTTCGGCGACGATCCCGCGCGCGAGCGGTGACCTCGCGGCCAGTTGCGCACTAAGCTGATCGGATGGAATTCCAGGACGTCGTACGACGCCGTCGCATGGTCCGGAAGTTCACCGATAAACCCGTCGCGGAAGAGAGTCTGCGACGCATCCTGCGCAACGCGCTGAAGGGTCCCTCTGCCGGTTTCTCACAGGGACAAGGATTTCTCGTCCTCACCGGCGAGGAACTGGCGAAGTTCTGGGAGTTCGGGGCGAGCTGGGCGCCGGAAACCGTGACCACGGCACCGGTCGCGATCGTCCCGCTCTCGGTCAAGAACGCCTATCTGGACAGATACGCGAAGCCGGACAAGGGTTTCGCCGAGGGCGACGACTCGTGGTGGCGCGTGCCGTACTGGGATGTCGACACCGGGATGGCGACGATGCTGATCCTTCAGACGGCCGTCGACGAGGGCCTCGGCGCGGTGTTCTTCGGGCTCGCGCCGGAAAGCGTGGAGCGGCTTCACAGCGAGTTCGGGGTGCCCGCGGATCACGACCCGATCGGCGTCGTGGCGCTCGGACACGGTGACGAACCCGGACCTTCGCCCGGCTCTTCGGCGACCAAAGTCGCTCGCCGCGGCTTCGACGAGGTCATCCGCTTCGGTCACTGGTGAGGCGGTGCAGCCTGAGCGCGAGCTGGAGTTCCAGCGCGCGCTCGGGCGCCTGCCAGTGCTCGCCCAGCAGTGACGCGATGCGATCCAGCCGCTGCACGACGGTGTTGACGTGCACGTGGAGAAGTTCCTTCGCCCGCGTCAAGTTGCCGCCGCAGGCGAAATACGCGCGAAGGGTGCCGATCAGATCCGTGCCGCGGCGTTCGTCGTAGTCGAGCACCGGGCCGATCGTGGCGGTCACGTACGCGCCGAGGTCGGCGTGCTCGCCGAGGAGCAGCCCGACGAACCCGAGATCGGCCATGCTCGCGCCTTCCCCCGCCCGCCCGAGCGCCAGCAACGACGCGACGCACCTCGCGGCTTCGGCGTGCGCCACGGCCAGCTCCCGCGGCGACGCCGCCGGGCCCGCCGCACCCACCGTCACCGGACAGTCCATTGTGGACGTCAGTTCCGCGGCGACGGATCCGGCCAGCGCCCCGGGATCAGCGCCGCGGACCAGCAGGACGACCTCGTCGGCGTGGACACCGACCAGATCCGCGTGCCGCGCGGCCGCCGCGGCCAGCCGCCGCCTGGAGACGCCGTCGGAATGCGCGATCAGCACCCCGTGTGGTGTCGACAAATCGACTCCCAAGCGGCGACCGCGAGCCAGTAGCGCGGAGGGGTTACGGCCCGGCGCGGTGAGCAGGTCCGACAGCAGCTCCCCGCGCACCTCGTCCTCGGCGCGCGCGACGGAACGCCGTTGCATCAGCAGCACCGCGGTGACCACGCCCGCCCGTTCGAACAGCCGCCGATCGGCCTCGCCGAGCGACGGACCGCCGCCGAGCACCAGGCTGCCGAGGAATTCCTGCCCCGCCTGGACGGCGCACAGCCAACCGTCCTCAGTGGACACCGCCCGGCCGCTCGCCCGGGACGCCGACACCGCCGCACGCGAGAGACTCAGCTCCGCACCGGTGCGGGCCAGGACAACGCCTTCCGCGTCGTAGACGGCGATGGCGCCGCCGAGCACGTCCGCGACCGCGGCGGCGACCTCGGCCAGATCGCCGCCGCGCAGCACGAGATCCATCAGCCGGTCGTGCGCGTCTTCGGCGCGGCGCATCGCGTCGTTGTGCGCGCTGATCGTCGCGTTGGCGGCGTTCAGCTCGGCGACCGCGCGGCGCGTCTCGTCGAGCAGATGCGCGTTGTCCAGCGCGATCGCCGCGTGGTCGGCCAGCGACGACAGCAGCGCGACCTCGTCGGGCGAGAACTCGCGCGTGGTGCGGTCGGAGGCGAACAGCACCCCGATGACCTTGCTGCCGATCGCCAGCGGCACCCCGAGGATCGCGGTCAGTCCCTCGTCGAGCACCCCGGTGTCGATCGACGACGTATGGCGGAACCGCTTGTCGTTGAAGTAGTCCGCCGTCGCGTACGGCCGCGCGGTCTGCGCGACCAGCCCGCCGAGCCCCTCGCCCATACCCAGCACGATGTCCTGGAACAGCGCGGAAACCGAGCCGTCGGTCACGCGGACGTAGGTCTTGCCTTCGGTTTCGTCGTTGAGGCTGAGATACGAGACGTCCACGCCGAGCAACGCCCGCGCCCGCCGCACGATCGACCGGAGGACGGCGTCCGGATCGTCCAGCCGGGCGAGGTCGCTGGCCGTGTCGAACAGCGCGGCCAGCTCCGCCTCGCGCCGCCGGTGCTCGGCGACGGTGTCCCGGATCCGCAGCGCCAGCTCGGTGGCCTTCGGATCGACGGGGACGTGCGCCAGCTGCTCGCTGCCCGCCCCGGAGGCGAGCAGTTCGAGCAGCCGGCGCAACTGTGCGGAACTGTCCACAGCGGTCATGCTGGCACGTGACCGCGCTCCGGGAGAACTTCGGAGTGCAGGGACTCGCCCTTGGTCTCGCGGGCAGCGAGCAGCGCGATCACGGTCAGCACGCACATCGCGACCACGTAGAGCGACACCGGGATCGTGCTGCCGAACTCCTTGAACAGCGCGACCGCGATGAGCGGCGCCACCGCCCCCGCCGCGATCGACGACAGCTGCCCGCCGACCGAAAGGCCGGTGTAGCGGACCCGCGTCGGGAACTGTTCGGAGAAGAACGCGGCCTGCGGTCCGTACATCGCGCCGTGCAGCACCAGCCCGACGGTCGCCGCGAGAATGATGACACCGGAATTCTTCGTGTCGAGCATCGCGAAGAACGCGAAACTCCACGCCGCCATGCCGATCGCGCCGAACAGATAGACCGGCCGGCGGCCGATCCGGTCGGAAAGAATGCCCCACAGGGGAATCGTCACGAAATGCACGGCGGAACCGATGAGTACCGCGTTCAATCCGGCCGATTTCGGCAAACCCAGCCCGGTGGTGACATAGACGAGAATGAACGCCGTGATCACGTAGTACGAAACGTTCTCCGCCATCCGCGAACCGATCGTGATCAGCACCGCGCGCCAGCTCTTGCGGAACACCTCGACGACCGGGGCCTGCGTGGTCGCGTTGTTCTTCTGAGCGGCGAGGAACACCGGGGATTCGCTGACCGCGAGCCGGATCCACAGCCCGATCACCACGAGGACACCGGAAAGCAGGAACGGGATCCGCCAGCCCCAGCTGAGGAACGCCTCATCGGACTGCGTCCCGGCGAGGATCGCCAAGACCGCCGTCGCGAGCAGGTTCCCGCCGGGCGCACCGCACTGCGGCCAAGACGCCCAGAACCCGCGTCGTTTGTCGTCGCCGTGTTCGGAGACGATCAGCACGGCGCCGCCCCATTCGCCGCCGAGCGCGAAACCCTGCACCAGCCGCAGCAGTGTCAGCAGGATCGGCGCCAGGACACCGACGGAGGCGTACGTCGGGAGGATGCCCATCGCGCAGGTCGAGCCGCCCATCAGCAGCAGGCTCAGCA
Organism: Amycolatopsis sp. NPDC052450; assembly: GCF_044547565.1. Taxonomy (NCBI): domain Bacteria; kingdom Bacillati; phylum Actinomycetota; class Actinomycetes; order Pseudonocardiales; family Pseudonocardiaceae; genus Amycolatopsis; species Amycolatopsis sp. NPDC052450. The sequence continues at coordinate 58,507 of NZ_JBIUAQ010000028.1, forward strand.
CCAGCAGCTTCTTGCGGCCGACCCGGTCGCCGAAGTGCCCGAACACCAGCCCGCCGACCGGCCGTGCGAGGAAACCGACGGCGTAGGTGAGGAAGGCGAGCAGTGTGCCGGTGAGCGGATCGTTGGTGGGAAAGAACAATTTGCCGAACACCAGCGCCGCGGCGGAGGTGTAGAGGAAGAAGTCGTACCACTCGATCGTCGTGCCGATCAGGCTGGCGCTGACGACCTTCGCGATCGAGCCGCGGTTCTGGGTGGTCACCGAGGGCTTCCTTTCTTTAGTACCTGTTGGCGGAGCTGGAAGTGGATTCCGAAAGCGGCCGAACGCATGAACCCGCGCCGTCCGAAGGCCCCGCTATCGCGGTGACGACCGGGCAGCGCCCCGCCGACGTCGATCGCGGTCGCGGGTTCACCGGAGACACAGGGGTCACGCGGCGGTCCAGCCGCCGTCGAGGGGGATGGAGGTGCCGGTGACGTGGGCGGCGTGGTCGCCGGACAGCCAGAGCACGCAGGCGGCGACGTCGGCGGGTTCGATGAGCCGCTTGATCGCCGACCGGCGCAGCAGGACCTGCTCGATGACGGCGTCGCGTTCGAGCCCGTGTTCTTCGGCCTGTGCCTGGAGCTGGCCGGTGACCAGCGGTGTGCGGACGTAGCCGGGGTTGACGCAGTTGCTGGTCACGCCGTGTTCCGCGCCTTCGAGCGCGGTGACCTTGGAGAGCCCTTCGAGCGCGTGTTTCGCGGTGACGTACGCGGATTTGAACGGGCTCGCGCGGAGGCCGTGGACGCTGGACATGTTGACCACGCGCCCCCAGCCGCGTTCGTACATGTTCGGCAGCACGCGGCGGATGAGCAGGAACGGCGCGGTGACCATGAGCGCCTGGATGCCGGTGAACGTCTCCGGCGGGAATTCGTGGATCGGCGCGATGTGCTGGAAGCCGGCGTTGTTGACGAGGATGTCGATCTCGGCCGGGAGGGTCTCGACGGCCTGGGCGTCGGTGAGGTCGACGACGTGCGCGATGCCGTTGATGCCGGCGGCCGCCTTCTCGACGGCGTCGTCGATGTCGGCGAGGTGGACCTTGGCCCCCGCCTCGGCGAGCGCTTCGGCGCAGGCCAGGCCGATCCCGCTCGCCGCGCCCGTGACCAGCGCGGACTTACCGGCCAGATCGCTGTGATACGCACCACTCATGCCGGACGACGTTAGGTCGCTCCCGGCACTTAGACCATGTGGTTACGCCCCACACCTACCCAAGATCCCATGTGGGCGCCACACACTCCGCAATTCGGCACCTGGTTGCGATGGTTGCGCGTGCAAGTATCGCAACCAGGTGCCGAATTGCGGGGTTCAGCCGGCGGAGTCGGAGATCGACTTCGCCTCGCGGGCGCCCGCCTCGAAGGCTTCACACGAAAAGAGCAGCCAAGCCCGGACGCCCTCAGGAGTCCCGCCTGAGAACGCCGAAGCGGCTTCGAGGTACTTCGGCACGCGCCGGAAGTACGCCACCTCGGGCACCGTCAGCGCCTTCGGATCCAGGCCGGTCGCCACCGCCGAAAGCCGCGCCGCGGCCCTCGCGACGACGCCGTCCGCGGATCCGAAAGGCTTGAGTGCCAACAGTTCCCCGTGCACGACGGCGGTCAGCACCGGCCCCGGCACCGACGTCGCGCCGGTGATCAGTTGCGCCAGCATCTCCAGCCGCGGACCGACGTCGCCGGACGACCGCGGCCGTCCGAGCGCGTCGGGATCCGTCACCAGATCCGACGCGGCGAGAAGGTGCAAACGCGCCAACGCCTGCAACGGCGCACGCCGCCACGTCGGGAGCAGACTTTCCAGCGCTTCCGCCACCCGCAGCGCGCCGGCCAGCACCGGATCGGTCACTTCACCGGATTCGGGCAGTTCGGGCGCGGCGCCTTCGATCCCCGCCGACGCCCGCGCCGACCGCACGGACGCTTCGGCGGCCGTCTCCGCGCCGCCGCGCAGGTTGGCGGGCAGCCGGTGGACGGCGAACACCGCGTCCTGTGCCGATTTCGCGGCCGCGGCGACCCCTTCGAGGTCCAGCAGCGGCTTCAGCGGATCCGTCACGCGTCCAGCACCTGGCCCTCACGGCGCACGACCGGTGCCTGCACCGACCACGGGAAGTTGATCCAGCGGTCCGTGTGCTTCCAGACGTACTCGCATTTGACCTCGGAGCGCGGCTTCTCGTAGACGACCGCGCAGCGCACCTCGGCGACGTGGTCGGCGCAGAAGTCGCGGACCAGCTTCAAGGTCGCACCCGTGTCCGCGACGTCGTCGGCGACGAGCACCTTCTTCTTCGTCAGGTCGACGACGTTCGGCACCGGCGGCAGCATCACCGGCAGGTCGAGGCGCTGATCGACGCCGGTGTAGAACTCGACGTTCATCACGTGCAGGTTCTTCACGTCGAGCGCGTAGCCGAGCGCGCCCGCGACGAACAGCCCGCCTCGCGCGATCGACAGGATGAGGTCCGGCTCGAAGCCGTCGTCGGCGACGGCTTGCGCCAGCTCCCTGCTGGCCGTCCCGAACAACTCCCAGGTGAGCTCTTCCCGCTCCTCGGCCATGCTGCCTCGCCTTCTCGATCGTTCCCGCGAGCATAGGCAACGCCCCAGTGGCCTTCTCGAATGCTTCGAAACTGGCTCTCCAGTAGGGCCATTGCCGTCCGTAACGTCGAGCCCGTGACCGACTGGAACAGCTGGAGTGTCCATGCCACCCTGCGCGGCGATCGCGTCCATCTCGAACCGCTCACCCGCGATCACGCGAAGGGCTTGTTCGCGGCGGGCTCCGACCCGGCGATCTGGACCTGGCTCAGCCTCCGGCAACCGCGGGACATCGCCGCGGCCGAAACCATGGTCGACGACATCCTCGCCGACCCGGACCGCCGCGCCTGGGCCCAGATCGACGCCCGCACCGGCGAGGTCGCGGGCACGACGTCGTTCTACGCGATGAACGCGCGCCACAAGATCGTTTCCCTCGGCTACACCTGGATCGGTTCCGAATGGCAGCGGACCGGACTCAACCGCGAGTCGAAACTCCTGTTGCTGCGCCACGCTTTCGACGACCTCGGCGCGAACCGGGTCTCGTGGGAGACCGACATCCGCAACCTGAAGTCCCAGAAGGCGATCGAACGTCTCGGCGCGCGACGGGAAGGGGTGCTGCGCGCGCATCGCGTCCGGCCCGACGGAACCATCCGTGACACCGTCGTCTACTCCGTCACCGGACCAGAATGGCCGGCGGTCCGTACCGCTTTGTCCTCAAGCGTGTGAATGCCGCGCGCAACCACGATGCAACCTTTTACTTCGCGTCGTAACGTCGATAGCGTGCCAACGGGCGTGAAGACACGCGAATCACAGGAGGCATCGCACCATGACCGAGCAGTCGCCGGCGCTGGACAATTTGCTCACGGAGAGCAGGACCTTCCCCCCGAGCGAGGCTTTCAGCGCGCAAGCGAATGCCACCGCCGACTTCTACGCCGAAGCCGACGCCGACCGTGAAGCGTTCTGGGCCAAGCAGGCCGAGCGCCTCGACTGGGAAACGAAGTGGTCCCAGGTACTGGACTGGACCAATGCGCCGGTGGCGAAGTGGTTCGTGGGCGGGAAGCTCAACGTCGCGTACAACTGCGTCGACCGCCACGTCGATTCCGGGCACGGCGACCAGGTCGCCATCCACTGGGTCGGCGAGCCCGGCGACAACCGTGACATCACCTACGCGCAGCTGAAGGACGAGGTTTCCAAGGCGGCGAACGCCTTCGAGTCCCTCGGCCTCACGGCGGGCGACCGGGTCGCCATCCAGATGCCGATGGTGCCCGAAGCGATCGTCGCGATGCTCGCGTGTGCCCGCATCGGTGTCCTGCACAGTGTCGTCTTCGGTGGTTTTTCCCCGACAGCACTGCGATCCCGGGTGGACGACCAGGCAGCGCGGATCGTCATCACGACCGACGGCCAGTACCGCCGCGGCAAGGCCGCCCCGATGAAGGTCAATGTCGACGAAGCGCTCGAAGGCGCCGAATCGGTCGAGAAGGTCATCGTCGTCCGGCGCACCGGCGAAGAGGTGCCGATCACCGAAGGCCGCGACCTCTGGTGGCACGAACTGGTCGACGGCCAGTCCGCGGAGCACGCGCCGCAGGCGTTCGACTCCGAGCACCCGCTCTTCATCCTCTACACCTCCGGCACCACCGGGAAGCCGAAGGGCATCCTGCACACCTCCGGCGGATACCTGACTCAGGCCGCGTACACGCACCACAACGTCTTCGATCACAAGGCCGGCGAAGACGTCTACTGGTGCACCGCCGACATCGGCTGGATCACCGGGCACACGTACATCGTGTACGGGCCCTTGGCGAACCGGACGACGCAGGTGGTCTACGAAGGCACGCCGAACACCCCGCACGAAGGCCGTCACTGGGAGATCGTCCAGCAGCACAAGGTCTCCATCTACTACACCGCGCCCACGCTGATCCGCACGTTCATGAAGTGGGGCAACGAGATCCCGCAGAAGTACGATCTCTCGTCGCTGCGCGTGCTCGGCAGCGTCGGTGAGCCGATCAACCCCGAAGCGTGGATCTGGTACCGCGAGAACGTCGGCGCGAACTCGGCGCCGATCGTCGACACCTGGTGGCAGACCGAGACCGGCGGGATCATGATCTCGCCGCTGCCGGGCGTCACCGCCACGAAGCCGGGCTCGGCGCAGAGGGCACTGCCGGGTATCTCGGCGAAGGTCGTCGACGACCAGGGCGTCGAGGTCGGCAAGGGCGGCGGCGGGTACCTCGTGCTCGACAAGCCGTGGCCGGGCATGCTGCGCGGCATCTGGGGCGACGAGGAGCGTTTCCGCGAGACCTACTGGTCCCGCTTCGCCGACCAGGGCTACTACTTCGCCGGCGACGGCGCGAAGTACGACGCCGACGGCGACGTCTGGCTGCTGGGCCGGGTCGACGACGTGATGAACGTGTCCGGGCACCGCATCTCGACCACCGAGGTCGAGTCGGCGCTGGTCTCGCATCCGACGGTCGCCGAGGCCGCCGTCGTCGGCGCGACCGACCCGACCACCGGTCAGGGCATCGTCGCGTTCGTCATCCTGCGCGGCAACGCGGTGGACGGTGGCGACAAGGCCGTGCAGGAGCTGCGCAACCACGTCGCCAAGGAGATCGGGCCGATCGCGAAGCCTCGGCAGATCCTGGTCGTGCAGGAGCTGCCCAAGACGCGCTCCGGCAAGATCATGCGCCGCCTGCTGCGTGACGTCGCCGAGAACCGCCAGGTCGGCGACGTGACCACGCTGGCCGACTCGTCGGTGATGGACCTGATCTCTTCGGGCCTGAAGACCGGCAAGTCCGAGGAGTAGCGCCCCAAAACGTCAGGAAAGGGTCGTTCAGGACACTTTTCGTCCTGAACGACCCTTTCCTGACATCGACACGCCTACCACACCCCGGTTCGCATCACTCGAACGCCTGTTCTAGGATGTGCCGGGTACCACCCCATACCCGGGCAAGGAGACGACACCGACGATGACCGTGGATGCCTTGACACGCACTGACGCCGTGTCCGAAGAAGCGGCTACCGAAGCGCCCGTCGACTCGACGCCGCAGGCGGAGACGGCCGAAGCCCCTGCCGAGGCCAAGACCGAGACTCCGGAAACCCCGGAGACCACCGAAGACGCCACCGACAGCGCGGTGGAGTCCCCCAAGCCCAAGCGTGGCCGCCCGAAGGTCGCCACGACGGCGAAGAAGACCCGCACCGTCGAGCTGACCCTCACGGTCACCGGCACCGCCGACGGTGAGTGGCAGGCCGAGCTCAAGAACGGCGCCAAGTGGGTCGCGAAGGGCCTGGAGATCCCGGCCGCGGCCGTGTCCCGCGCCGCCAAGGAACTGCACGCCGACCTGTCGGGCCCGATCGACGAGGTCATCAACGCCGCCCGTGAGCTGCAGGCCGCGAAGGTCGCTCAGCTCGAAGCCGAGCTGGAGAAGGCGAAGCTGGCGCTGGCCGAGCTGGACGCGTAAGACTTTTCTCCCGACCGGGGCGGACGCTGGATATCAGTGTCCGCCCCGGCTTTTTCATTCCGCGATCGGTGGCCGCGAGGGCAGCGGTGTCTTGAACTCGACCCACTGACTGTCCACAATGGCCTCGACGCTGTGCGGGACACCGCGCGGGTGGACGATCGTGCCGCCCGCTTCGAGGGTCACTTCCCGGCCGTCGAGAGTGCCGCGCAGCGAACCGGACAGCAGGTACACGATGCTGTCGTGATCGTGGCTGTGCACGGGGGAAGCGACGCCCGCCGGGTAGTGGATCTCGTACGCCAGCCCGCCTTCCGCCGTCGCGAGCGTCCGGAACCGGCCCTGTCCGCCGATCAGCGGCAGACCCTCCACTGTGGACATCGGCGACCAGGTCATCGCGCGTGCTCCATGGCAGCGGCCTCCTCGCGGTCCGGGTCACGGGTGAGTACGACACCGATGATGGTCACCACCGCGGTCGCGAGCAGGTAGACGCCGATCGCGAGCCAGGTGTCGAAACCGGCGAGCAGCGCCGTGAACAGCAGTGGTGCGGGCGCCCCGCCGATCACGCCGGCGAGGGTGTACGCCAGCGAGCTGCCGGTGTAGCGCAGGCGCGGCGAGAACTGCTCGGTGACGAGCGCGGCCTGCGGCCCGTAGAGCGCGGCGTGGATGACCAGCGCGAGCACGATCCCGATCGCCAGCATGAGGAACGAACCGCCGCTGACCATCGGGAAGAACACGAACGGCCAGATCCCGGCGGCGATGGTCGCGACCAGGTACATCTTGCGCCGGGAGACCCGGTCCGAAAGGGCGCCGAACAGCGGCATCAGGATCAGCTGGAACGCGGACCCGATCATCACCGCGGCCAGTCCCGCGCCACGCGAGAGGTCGGTGTGCGTGGTGACGTAGGTGAGGACGAAGACGGTGAACAGCGCGTACAGCACGTCCGGGCAGACGCGGATCAGCACGGCCGCGACCAGCGCGCGGCGTTCGGTGCGGAAGACCTCGGAGATCGGCGCCGACGAACGCTCGCCGCGCTCCTGGATCTGCTTGAAGACCGGCGTTTCCTCCAGCTTGAGCCGGATCCACAGGCCGAAACCGACCAGCGCGCCGGAAAGCAGGAACGCGATCCGCCAGCCCCAGCTGTTGAACTGGGCCTCGGTGAGCAGCGCGGCCAGTACGGCGAGGACACCGTTGGCGAGCAGGTTGCCCGCGGGCGGGCCGATCTGCGCGGCCGACGCCCAGAACCCGCGTTTGGCCGGATCGCCGAACTCGCTCGAGAGCAGGACGGCGCCACCCCATTCGCCGCCGATGCCCACACCCTGCGCGAACCGCAGCGCGACGAGCAGCACGGCCGCGAAGCCGCCGATGCTCTCGTACGTGGGCAGGACGCCGATGAGGAACGTGGCCACGCCGGTGAGCACGAGCGTCATGACCAGGATCCGCTTGCGGCCGAGTACGTCGCCGAGGCGGCCGAAGAGGAATCCGCCGAGCGGCCGGGCGAGGTAGCCGACGGCGTAGGTGGAGAACGCCGCCATCGTGCTCGCTAGCTGGTCTTCCGAGGGGAAGAAGAGCTGCCCGAAGATCGTCGCGGCCGCCACCGAGTAGGCCGCGAAGTCGTACCACTCGAGCGCTGTTCCCGAGAGGCTGGCCGCGAAGGCCTTGTGCAGCGAACGCCGGTCACCGGCTGGTGAGGTCATGTCCACGTCCCGTCCGTAGGAGATCCGCAACCCCGCCGGGAGGGGTTGAATTGCGGATATACTCCTTGTATACAAGCTGTATGCGCAACCCCCAATCTCGGAGGACAGATGCCTGAGCTGCGTTTCACCCTTCCCGGCGGCGAGGAGCGGCGGACCGAGGTCCACACGCTGCTGAACGCCGGATACGCCGGTCGCAGCCAGGAGGACGTCGCCGCCCACGTGGCCGAACTGGCCGAACTCGGCGTCCCCGCGCCCTCGGTGATCCCGGCGCTCTATCCGGTCGCGCCGTACCTGGCGAGCCAGACCGACGAGGTCCCGGTGCAGCACGAGCGGACCTCCGGCGAGGCCGAATGGGCCATCGTCATCACCGGCCCCGCGCCCGAGGACGTCCTCCTGACCGCCGCCTGCGACCACACCGACCGCGCGCTCGAAGCGCACGGCGTCGCGTGGAGCAAGAACGCCGGCCCCGACGTGCTCGCCGCCAAGGCCTGGCGCCTCGTCGATGTCCAGGACCGGCTTGACGACCTCACCCTCTCGGCTTGGGCCGGGGAAACCCTGATCCAGCAAGGGAAACTCGCGGAGCTGCTGCCGCCGTCGTACTGGCTGGACGTGCTGCGCGAACGCGGCCTCCACGCTCCGGGCACCGTGCTGATCTCGGGGACCATCCCGATGGTGCACGGCGTCGACCAGTTCGCCGACTCCTGGCGCGTGGAACTGGGCGACCCGGCGACCGGCGAGACGATCGAACTCGCCTACACCGTGCGGCGGCTGCCCGAACCGATCGGCTGAAGCAGTTCGCCGAGGAAGACGCGGTACTCGTCCTTCATCGGCAACTCACCCTCCACGCGGACGCGGCGGCGGGTCGCGGGGACCTCGATCTCGCGCACCGGATCGAATCCGGCGCGCTCGTAGGATTCCCAGTACAACCCGACGCCGCGTCGCTGCCAGGCCGGCACTTCGGTGAAGTTGACGCCATGCGCGTAAAGCAGCTCGTTCTTCTCGGGGATACCCGCACCCGCCAAGGCGTCTCCCGCTTCCCGCGCCGATTTCCCCGCCTTGCGCAAGGTCCAGTAGCACCAGCCGTTGAGCGCGCAGCGGGTCGCGTCCGCCTGACGCCAGGAGAAATAGTCGACGACGTCGTCCGCCGTCGTGCCGAGCCAAACCCGGCCGTCGAAGTGCGCGGGCACTCCGGCCGCGTGCGTGAACGCCGCCGACGCGATCCCGGCCGAGATCGACACGAGCTTCTCGACTCCCCTGCCGAACAGGTCGGCGGCGGGATCGAGCAGGATCGAGATCTCGTCGCTCTCGGTGTAGACGTACGGCGCGGCGAAGTCCGCCATCAAAGCCTTGGCCGCCTCGACCATGCACTCACTGAACCGGGGATCGAAAGGCTTCTCGAACCGCGCTTCGGTGAACTTGGAGAACCCGCGGCCGTCCACGCGGAGCACCGTCCACGATCCCGGCGGGACGGTCAGGCCGTGGAACCACTCGCGTTCGCGTTGCCGCGCCTCGAAACCACCGGATTCCACGGTCACCCCCGTTCCACGACGAAACCGCCCTCACCGTCGAAACCGACGGTGTACAGCTCATCGAAACCATCCTCGGCGCCAGGTCGCCTCAGGCGTTTCAGCGTCGCATACAGACCGACGTCGGGCACCCGGGTTTTCCCTTTCCTGAGCGCGTTGCGCCCGTGGGACCCGGCGAGGTCGGGCGGGAACCAGTAGCCGCGCACCCGCGCGCCGTACCGCCTGGCGACCTCGACCAGCGGCGCCCATTCCGCCGGCGAGGGGTTGGTGTTGTCCACGACCACCGAACGGCCGTCCTCGAGCGCTTCGGCCAGCATCCGCAGTTGCCGGACCTGGGGACGCCGGGCGTTGGGGAAGGTGTCCTTGCTGACATGGACGTGCGTGCTCGCGAACTCCCGGCGGAAGAACGTCGTCTTCCCGGACGCCTGGAGCCCGATCAGGATCACCACCTCGGCCACGGACTCAACCTAGCCGATGGGTTAGGCAAGGCAATAGTCAATAAGGATTGCCTCTATTCACCGAAACGGTCTTCCCTCGCCGATCCCCGTTCTTTGTGTTTCACTGAAAAGGTGACCGATACCGTATCGACTTCACATCCGCACGAGCCGCACGCGGATCTGGGCGGCAAGCTGAACTGGCTTCGCGCCGGGGTTCTCGGCGCGAACGACGGGATCGTTTCGGTGGCGGGCATCGTGGTCGGCGTCGCGGGCGCGACCACCGACTCCACCGTGATCGCGACCGCGGGAATCGCCGGACTGGTCGCGGGCGCCCTTTCGATGGCGGGCGGCGAATACGTCTCGGTGAGCACCCAGCGCGACACCGAACGCGCCCAGTTGCGGCTGGAAAAGCGTGAACTGAAAGAGATGCCGGAGGCCGAAGAACGGGAACTCGCGGAGATCTACGAGTCGAAAGGGCTTTCCCCGGAACTCGCCGCCGAGGTCGCCCGCGAACTGACCGAAAAGGACGCCCTGCAGGCACACGCCGAAGCCGAACTCGGCATCGATCCGGACAATCTGACCAGCCCGTGGCAGGCGGCGTGGGCTTCGCTGGTCGCGTTCACCGTCGGCGCGCTGCTGCCGCTGCTGTCGATCGCGTGGACGCCGACCTCGGCGCGGGTCTGGGCGTGCGCGTCGGCGGTGGTGGTCGGCCTGGTGCTGACCGGGTTCGTCAGCGCGAAACTCGGTGACGCCCGCGTCGGCCGCGCGATCGCGCGAAACGTCGGCGTCGGCGCGCTGACGATGCTGGTGACCTACTACGTCGGTGTGCTGTTCGGCGTCAGCGTGGGCTGAACCGGCGCAGGGAGGCGTCCGTGCCCAGTTCCGCGCGGGCGGCCGGATTCTCCACGTAGAACCGCACCAGGTGGTAGACCACGGTCGGGTCGAGCGCGAACGACGTGGTGTCGATCTCGATCATCGGCGCGGGCGGCAGCTTGTCGAGCTTCCAGATCCCGCCGAGCCGCCGCTTGTCCCATGGCGCGTTCGTGTAGGCGATCACCAGCACTTCGGGCGTTCCGTTGTACGCGGCCTTCGCCCCGGCGAACGCCTCCCACGGCAGGAAGGACGAAAAGGCCCTCCCGCGCTGGAAAATCCCCTGCTGCGCCAGGACGACCCGGCCGCGCTGCAACCGGCCCGCCACCACGAACACGAGGAAACTCAAGAAGAACAAGGCGGCGATGCCCATCAACGCCGCTCCGGCTGGTGCCGCCGGCACCTCTTCGCCCGCCGACAGGAAGTCCCAGACGCCCAGCGCGCAGAGGGCCGCCAGGCAGACCATCAGCAGCGTCAGGACCGTGAAGGCCGCTTGCGAGTAGCGGATTTCGGTGGCCGGGCGCCCCTCGTACGTGGTGATCGCGATGTCGGCATGGCGATGCCCCGGACGGATCCTCGTCACCAGCCCGTACGCCGCTGTGAGCAGGAACAACGCCGCGAGCAGGAGGGCGTACTTCAGCGCCCCGGCCTTGCCGATCGCGACGAACCCGAACCCGACGGGCACACAGGCGACCCCGAGGAGCACGACGAAGACCAGCGCCGCTTTGTACTTCGCGCCGTCACCTGGCGGCCATTCCGCGGGTCGCTCGCCGAGGTCAGAAGATGGCATCCCACGCGTCCTTGGCGAGTCCGCCGATGGCCTTGCCCGCATCGCCCACAGCTTCGGCCCCGTCCTCGATCGCTCCGCCCACGTCGCCGATCCCGTTCGTCCACAGGGAATCGACCATGCCCGACGCGAATACACCTACCACAGCACCGCCGATGGCACCGACCGCCGTTCCGACGACGGGCACCGGGATCAGGGTGCCGATCGCCGCGCCGGCGGCCACCGAGGCGCCGAATCCGACGCCACCGGAAACGATCGCCTGCGCGGCCGGTTTGCCGTTGGCGATGTCGTAGGCGACACCGGCGACGGCGAGCGCGCCACCCGCTCGAAGGCCCCACTTGGCCGCGTTGGCGTCGGTGTTCTTCGCCGCCGCGGCGACGTCGTCCGCCTGCTGGGCGGCGGTCCGTCCGAGGTCGACGTCGCGATAGATCTGCGACGCCGGAGTCCCCGCCGGCGCGGTTCGCGCCCGCTCCAGGAACTTCGCGGATTCCTCGGAAAGGAATTTCGCCTGTTTACCGAGAATCGACGAGTGTTTGGCGGCGAGTGTCCCGGCGGCACCGCTGGTGAGGTCGCCGACCACGAGGAACCACTTCTGCGTGACGTCCTGCCAGACGTTCTTCAGCGTGTCGCCCGCGAGCTTCGCGATATGACTCGCGGCGTCGGACTCGGTCTTGGCTGTGTTGTACGCCTTGACCTTGGCCGCGTGCGCGTTCGACGCGGTGACGGCGTCGCTGTGCGCCTTCATCGCCTCTGGCGTGGCGCCCTCGCCGGTCGGTGCGGCGCCGGGCGCGGACGGGCCCTTGCCCGGATCCTCGATGACGTCGCCGTTCACCGTGAGCCCGGCCGCGGCGGCGCGTTTCCGGACCCCGCGCATGTCTTCCTGGGCGCGGTGGAGGTCTGCGGCGTAGGTGTCGAAGTTCTGTGCGGCCGTCTTGGCGGCGGCGGACAACTGGTCGGTCTTTTCGGCGCCGGTGGTCATCTTGACGCGGAAGGCCTGACCGCCCTCGCCGCCCCATCCGGCGTCCGCGCTGTTCCTGGCGTTATAGATCTGCGTCGCCGCGTCCGAAACGCTTTTCGCCAGCGAGTCGCGCAGCCAATGCCCCGCGCCGCGGACGCTTTCCGGATTTCCCTCGATCTTCGTGTCGATCCCCATGGTCAGCGCTCCCCGGCCGCTTTACGGATGTCTTCTCCCGCGGCGTGGTCCTGCTCGCGGTAGCCCTTGTTCGCCGAAGCGACGTCGTCGCCGGCACCGGCCGCGCCGAGCACCAGCGCACTCGCGTTCTCGACGAAATGGGCGAGGATGCCGACGACCGCTGGCGTACCGGCTCCCGCGTCGGGAGCGCCGGGGACCGAATTCCCCAGAGCGTCGACATCGGAGCTGGCGTTGCGCAGCGTGCCGGCGATGCCGTCGAGGACGTCGTGATCGACCTTAGGCCCGGTCACGCCGCCCCCTCCTGCCGTTTGTCCTCGGGAATCACGACGTCGAGCAGCAGCAGCTGAAAGGGCTGCGCCTTCTGCAACGCGTCGAGCCCGGGTGTCGGCATGACGATCCACGGCTGATGGGGACCACAGCAATCGTGCAGGCGATCGAGCGCGGAATAGGCGAGCAGCGCGACCCTGCCGTCTCTCGTCGTGCGCATGGCGACGCGGGCCTCGGTGGCGTCGGCCACCGCTTCCATACAGGGCAGGTACACGACCGGCGGGAATTCCCGCGGGATCGGCTTGCTTTCCGGCTGTGCGTTTTCGGGACTGGTCATTTCGTCAACCCTGGTGGTCCGTTTTGCGTCGTCCATGGCGATCGTCTCAGTTCGTCGGCTTTGACGCGGTTCGACGCCGCGGGGTTCCCGGACCGGAATGGACGAAGGCCCCCTTCCCGCGTTGTGCGCCGGAAGAGGGCCTTCATCAGGTGAATCGGAGCGTCTAGTGAACGCCCTTCATCAGCTTGCGGATCATCGGCGTCGCGACCAGGAGCGCCACACCGACCACGATGGCCACCCCGCCGACGATGCTGAAATACGGCGCTTCGTTCTCCACCGAGTAGTACTCGGCGAGCTTTCCGGACATCGCCGTACCGAGCGAAATGGACAGGAAGTTCAGCGCCACCATCTGCGTCCGGAACGCCTCCGGCGCGAGTTTGGTCGACAACGAGAGACCGACCGGCGAAAGCATCAGTTCCGCCATGGTGAACACGAACAGGATGCCCGCCAGCGCGAGCAGCGGGCTCGCGTTCTTGCCGCTGCCGACCATCGGGAGGAACAGCAGGAACGCCAACCCCATCGTGACGGTGCCGAGCACGAATTTGATCGGCGACGACGGCTGCTTGGGGCCGAGTTTCGTCCAGATCGCCGCGATCACCGGCGCGAACAGGATGATGAACACCGGGTTGATCGAGTTGACCCACGCCACCGGCATCTCCCAGCCGAAGACGGTGCGGTTCAATCGCTCGTCGGTGTAGGCGGCGACGACGGTGAACTGCTGCTGGTACAGCGAGAAGAACGCCGCGCTCGCGATGAACATCGGGATGAACGAGTACACCCTGGTGCGTTCGTCGGCGGTGATCTTCTTGCTGCTGATGATCACCACGAAGTAGATGACCGAGATGACCGCGACGGTCCAGACGACGATGTCGACCAGGTTCGCCGGGTTGATGACGCCGAAGACCACCAGCAGGACGATCGCCGCGACACCTGTCGCGGTGCCGGCGTAGACCACCGGACGCCGCGACGCGGGCAGCGGGTTGGGGATCTCGCTCGCCTTCTCGCCGAGGTTCTTGCGGCCGATCGTGTACTGGATCAGGCCCAGCGCCATGCCGACCGCCGCGAGCCCGAAGCCGACGTGGAAACCGATCTCGCTCTGCGCGAGCCCGGTCAGCAGCGGCCCGACGAAGCCGCCGAGGTTGATGCCCATGTAGAAGATCGTGAAACCGCCGTCGCGACGCTCGTCGCCCTTCGCGTACAGCGTCCCGACGATGGTGGTGGCGTTGGACTTCAACCCGCCGCTGCCGATGGCCACGCACGCGAGGCCCACGCCGATGCCCGCCAGGCCGGGGAGGACGGCGAGGCTGATGTGCCCGATCATGATCAGGATCGCGCTGTAGAACAGCGTCCGTTCGGAGCCGAGCACGCGGTCCGCGACCCAGGCGCCGATCACGGCCGACAGGTAGACCATGCCGCCGTACGCGCCGACGATGCCGAGCGCGGAGGCCTTCGGCAGCGCCAGGCCGCCCTGGCTGACTTCGTAGTAGAGGTAGATCGGGAGGATGCCGAGCATCCCGTAGTACGAGAACCGCTCCCACATCTCGACGCCGAAGAGGTTCGCGAGCCCTCGTGGGTGCCCGAAGAACCTCGTGTCTTGCTGGACCTCGGTAGAGGTACTCACCATGCCGTCCTTTGTGAAGACATCGTTGTCGGTTTCCGGTTGACATGCTAGAAGCCCACCATGTGGACGGGACACCGACGTCCGCATGATCTCTGTGGCAGCTGTCATGAAAGCGAGATTTCCGCAGCTTGAGGCATTAAAATCGCGTCAAGGTGCGCCGGGAAGTCTGGTCGGCAACAGTGTTCGTCGTCGCCGAAAACCCGGAGGATGCCTTGTCCGGACCCACCCGCCCCGCAAAAGCCGTCGCCGAATTCGCCCGCTACCTGCGCACGGAGACGACCGGCGGGTTGATCCTGCTCGGCGCCACCGCGATCGCCCTGCTCTGGGCCAATTCGCCCATCGACGACGTTTATCGCGCGATCCGTGATTTCCGGCTCGGCCCCGAATTCCTCCACCTGAATCTGACGATCGGCGACTGGGCGAAAGACGGCCTGCTCGCGCTGTTCTTCTTCGTCGCCGGGCTGGAACTCAAACGCGAACTCGTGGTCGGCGAGCTCTCCCGGTTCAAACAGGCGATCCTGCCGGTGGTCGCCGCGATCGGCGGCATGATCGTCCCGGCGCTGGTCGCGCTCGCCGTCGGCTGGGGAACGCCGGGCATCGAACGCGCGTGGGCCGTCCCGGTCGCCACGGACATCGCGTTCGCGCTGGGTGTCCTCGCCCTGACCGCGTCGAACCTGCCGAGCAGCGCCAGGGTCTTCCTGCTCTCGCTCGCGGTGGTCGACGACCTCGGCGCGATCCTCGTCATCGCGATCCTGTTCACCGCGAAGTTCGACCTCGTCGCCGCGGGCGTCGCCGTCGTGGCGCTCGCGTTGTACGCCTACCTGCAGAAGCGCCGCGTCCGCAGCGCCTGGATCTACGTGCCGCTGGCCCTGATCACCTGGATCGCGGTGCACTCGGCCGGCGTCCACGCCACCATCGCCGGCGTCGCGCTCGGCCTGCTCACCCGCGTCCGCGCCGACGAAGGCGAGGAGCACGCGCCCGCGATCCGGCTCGAACACCGGTTGCAGCCGTGGTCGGCCGCGGTCGCGGTGCCGCTGTTCGCGCTGTTCGCGGCCGGGATCAAGGTGGACGCCGAATCGCTCGGCGAGGTGTTCACCACGGCGTTGCCGCTGGCCATCCTGATCGGGCTGGTCGGCGGGAAGCTGATCGGGATCTTCGGCGCCAGCCTGCTCGCGGTGAAGTTCAAACTCGCGGAGAAACCCAGGGGGATGGGCTGGCGGGACATCGGCGCGCTGTCGATGCTCGGCGGCGTCGGGTTCACGGTGAGCCTGCTGATCGCCGATCTCGCGCTCGACGGGGAGTCCGTCGAACTGGCGAAGGCGGCGGTGCTGATCGCTTCGGCCATCGCCTCGCTTTCGGCCGCCGCGATGCTCGTGCACCGCAGCCGCGTGCACGCGAAGGAGGATTGAACCTGCGACACTCGCCGGTCCGCCGCGCCCGTGATCGGGGCACGTGGCACGATGACCGGTGTGAGCAGCCCCAAGCACGAACGTACCGGCCCCGACGGCGTGGGGGCCGTGCCCTACCTCCCCCTGTCGAGCGATGACGACGTGGTAGCGAGCGAGCAGTCCCTCGGGAAACTCGTCGGCGATGCCACACAGCACGTTTCGACGCTGATCCGCGCCGAGGTCGAGCTGGCCAAGTCCGAGGTCGTCGCGGAGGCGAAGAAGGGCCTCAAGGGCGCCATCTTCTTCCTCGTCGCGCTGGTCATCGGCCTGTACAGCTCGTTCTTCTTCTTTTTCTTCCTCGGCGAACTGCTGTCGGAGTTCCTGCAGCGCTGGGCGGCGTTCCTGATCGTGTTCGGGCTGATGCTCGTCTCGACGGCGGCCGCGGGCTTCCTCGGCTACCGCAAGGTGAAGAAGATCAAGGCGCCGGAGCGCACGATCAACAGCTTCAAGGACACCGCCGCCGCGTTCAAGCCGCGTCACGGCGCCGAAGACCAAGACTGAGTCTTCGAGCGGTGCAGGCGACACCGGATCCGTCGATCGTCCGGATCGACGGCCCGTGGACCCATCGTGACGTCTCGGCGAACGGCATCCGGCTGCACGTCGCCGAACTCGGCGACGGGCCGGTGGTCCTGCTGCTGCACGGGTTCGCCGAGTTCTGGTGGACCTGGCACCACCAGCTGACGGCGCTCGCCGACGCCGGTTTCCGCGCGATCGCGGTCGATCTGCGCGGCTACGGCGACTCCGACAAGCCCCCGCGCGGCTACGACGCGTGGACCTTGGCCGGTGACGTCGGCGGGCTGATCAAGTCGCTCGGCGCACGCAAGGCCCATCTCGTCGGACATGCCTGGGGCGGCATGCTCGCGTGGACGGTCGGCGCGCTGCACCCCCGGCTGGTGTCTTCGGTCAGTGTGCTGGGCGGCGCGCATCCCCTGGCGTTGCGCCGGGCCGTCCGGCGGCCGGGACAGCTGCGCGCGTCGGGACACCTGTTCCGTTTCCAGCTGCCGATGGCGCCGGAAAAATGGCTGGTCAAGGACGAAGCGCTCGCCGTCGAAGAGCTGTTCCGCGCCTGGTCCGGTCCACAGTGGACGGACACCTCCGACTTCACCGAGACCGTGCGGACGTTCCGGCAGGCGATGCTCGTGCCGGGAGTGCCGCACAGCGCGCTCGAGTACTACCGATGGGCGTTCCGCGCGCAGTTCCGCGGCGAAGGCCGCCGGTTCAGCGAAGCACTGCGAGGCCGCTTCGCTCCCCGCGTGCTGCAACTGCACGGCGAGGAAGACCGATGCGTCCTGCCCGAGACAGCGGCGGCGTCGCGTCGCTGGGCCCCGGACGCCCGTCTCGAGCGCTGGCCCGGCATCGGGCACTTCCCGCATCTGGAGGCCCCGGAGCGCACGTCTGTGGCGCTGCTGGACTTCCTCCGTATCTTGGAAGCATGACCGAGCGCAAACCGACGGGCGTGTCGTTCGAGTCCTGGGTGGACCGGCAGGTCAGCGCCGCGGAGGCGAAGGGCGAGTTCGACGACCTTCCCGGCGCGGGGAAACCGCTGCCGAAGACCGACGGCGACGACTCGGCTCTTGCCTGGGTGGTGAACAAGGTCCGTGCCGAGGGGCACGACGTTTCGGCGCTGCTGCCGCCGTCGCTGGCCATCGCGAAGGAACTCGACGACCTGCCGGACACGCTGACGCGGGTGCGCCGTGAAGCGCGGGTGCGGGAGATCGTCGAGGACCTGAACGAACGGATCCGCGCCGAGCACCGGCGTCCGGCGGGCGGCCCGGTGCTGCGGGCACGGCCGCTGGACGTGGAGGAGACCGTCGCTTCTTGGCGCGAAGGACTCTCGTCCAGCTCCTGATTCACCCTCCGCGCGTGCAATGAAGGGGCCTTTCATAGCAAATTTTGCTATGAAAGGCCCCTTCATTGCACGTGAGGGGCTCAGTTCGCGCAGGGACCGGTCGACGCGTTGGCACTCAACGCCGGGGCCGTGTCCACCACCGGCCGCACCTGCTCCGAAGTCAGCGTGAAGCCGGTCTCCGGGTCTTCGACGGCCGCGCCGAAGACGACCCCGATGACCTCGCCCTCGGGATTGATCATCGGCCCGCCCGAGTTGCCGCTGCGGACCTGCCCGCGCACGGTGAACACGTCGCGCTGCACGGTGTTGGACTCGTAGATGTCCGGTCCGCGCAGGTTGATCCGGCCGCGCACCCTGGCGGACGTCGCGGTGTACGGGCCGTCGAGCGGGTACCCGAGCACGATCGCGTCGTCGCCCGCCCGAGCGACCTGCTGTTTGAAGGGGAGCACCGGCGCCTGAAGCCTCGGCACCGCGAGCACGGCCACGTCGGCCTCGGGGTCGAAGTAGACGACCC
Source organism: Amycolatopsis sp. NPDC052450 (assembly GCF_044547565.1). Taxonomy (NCBI): domain Bacteria; kingdom Bacillati; phylum Actinomycetota; class Actinomycetes; order Pseudonocardiales; family Pseudonocardiaceae; genus Amycolatopsis; species Amycolatopsis sp. NPDC052450. Next base: position 76,997 of record NZ_JBIUAQ010000028.1, read on the forward strand.
TGGCCGGGAACTTGCCCGAAGTCGACTCGATGGCGACCTCGTCGGTCCCCGCGACGACGTGCGCGTTCGTCATCACCCGCTGCGGCGCGATGACGAAACCGCTGCCCTCCAAGGCCCGCGAGCACGAAGTCGCGTTGCCGCGGATCTTCACCACGCTGCCGTGCACCTGCCTGACGATCGCGCTCGCCTGCAAGGCGGTGTCCGGCGGGCTGGTGTCCTGGACGTTCGGCTTCTGGAACGGGTCCACAATGGACGGGAAGCCCGAAGCGTCGAGCAGTTTGCGCAGTTCGCTGGGGAAGCCCTGCGCCGCGTCCGGCATGACGTTGTTGACCTCGCCGAGCACGACCGAGCTGTTGATCGACTTCGCCAGCCCAGGCACTCCCGAGACCGCCGTGAGCGGCGTCGCGATCAGCCACGCGACCACGAACACCACGGCGGCCTGCACCACCGCGCCGAGTGTCTTGTCGACCCCGGAAAGCTTGTCCGGGTTGATCTTCTGCCGCAGTCTCCGGCCTGCCCAGACGCCGAGGGTCTCACCGAGCGCGACCAGGAACACCACGGTCGCCACCGCGAAGGCGACCTTCGCCGCCGGATGTTCGAAGAGTTCGACGATCAGCGGCGCGATCTTGATCCCCGCCAGCGCGCCGAGCACCACTCCGACCAGCGAAGGAAGGGCGATGATCACGCCCTGGAACGCGCCGGACACGCCCGCCAGCAGCGCGAGGAGGATCACCAGTACGTCGACCCAGTTCACCGGCGCCTACTCCTTCTCCGGCACTTGCCGCCCGTCGACCCGCGCCTGATGTTCGGCCAACGCTACGTCAAGGTCCCGGACGTCGCCGTGGTCCCAGTCCCGTTCCCAGCCACCGAGCGACAGCGTCATCGCCAGCAGGCCGCCCGTGAATCCCCAGACGAAGAGCCCGCCGACGTCGAACGCGGGCCCCTTCCAGTCGTACCCCTCGCGCGTCACCTGAAACCGGTTGGCCGGGTCGGTGAGTTCGGCGATCGGCACCCTGGCCACCGCAGCCGTCTCGCCGGGATCGACGGCGTGCACCGGGGACGGTGTCCGCCAGTAGGCGAGCACCGGCGTCACGGCGAACGCGGACACCGGCACGAACAGTTCCGGGAAGATCGCCACCGGCAGCACGCCCGAGGGTTCGACGCCGGTCTCCTCCTCCGCCTCGCGCAACGCGGTGCCGACCGGCCCGTCGTCGTCCGGCTCGGCGCCCCCGCCGGGGAAGGAGACCTGGCCCGCGTGCGAGCCGAGGGTGTCGGCGCGGCGCTGGAGCAGCACGTCCGGCCCCTGCGGGCCCTCGCCGAAGAGCATCAGGACGGACGCGGACCGGTAGCTCGCGTCCGGCGGCACGCTGAACCGGCTGAAGGCGGCCGCGTCGAGATCCCCGCTGATCTTGACCAGCGGCTGCAACCAGGCGGGCACGGCGTCGGTGTCCACGAGGGGGCCGGTCATGGGTTTCCTTCCACAGCGGCGCGCACCTGGTCAGTGTTCAGGAAGACGCGTGGGTTCTCGATGAGTCTGACGTCGCCACCCGCCGTGACCAGGTACGTCGCCGGAAGGGAGGAAGGGACCTTTAGTGCCGTCCGCACCGGGCCCGACTGTCCGTCACCGTCGAACACCGACGGCAGCCGGACGCCCAGGTCGCTCAGCATCGCCAGCCCGTCGGCCCCGGAGCTCGCGACCTGGACGAGGAGAACGCGGGCGGCGCCGGACAGCGCGGCGTACTCCTGGAGCAACGGCAGTTCGGCGCGGCACGGCTCGCACCACGACGCCCACAGGTTGACCAGCACGGGACCGCCCGACAGCACCTTGGCGAGGTCGACCCTGGAGCCGTCGCCGAGACATTCCACGTCGACGCCGCGCAACTTCGTCACCTCGCCCGGCCCGGGCGGCGGGCAGGGAGCGAGCGCGGCCTTCGCACGGGCGGCCGTGAGATCCCCCGACGTCTTGGCGGGTTCCTTGCCGTCACGGGTGGTGAGCAACGCGACGATCAGGGCCACCACCAGCACGGCGGCGCCGAGGGCCAGTTTGGTGACCCTGGTCACCGGCGCGCCGCCAGGTCGAGGATGTGTTCGCGTTCTTCGCCCTTGACCAGCTTCGCGGCCTCTTCGAACTCCGTCGGGCCGGTTCCGTACGAGGGGCACATCTTGGCCAGCGGACAGGCGCCACAGGCGGGTTTGCGGGCGTGGCAGACGCGACGGCCGTGGAAGATCGTCCGGTGCGACAGGAGTGTCCACTCCTTGCGCGGGATCAGCTCGCCGACGGCGTGCTCGACCTTGACCGGGTCCTCCTCCTCGGTCCAGCCCCAGCGGCGGACCAGGCGGCCGAAATGGGTGTCGACGGTGATCCCGGGGACCCCGAAGGCGTCGCCGAGCACGACGTTGGCCGTCTTGCGGCCGACACCGGGCAACGTGACGAGGTCCTTCAGCTTGCCGGGCACTTCGCCGTCGTAGCGCTCCACCAGCGCGGCGCCCAGTCCCATCACCGAGTTCGCCTTGGCGCGGAAGAACCCCGTCGGCCGGAGGTACTCCTCGAGTTCGGCGCGATCGGCGCCGGCGTAGTCGGCAGCGGTCCGATAGCGCGCGAAGAGCGCGGGCGTGACCTGATTCACGCGGACGTCGGTGGTCTGCGCCGACAGCACGACCGCGACCAGCAGTTCGAGCGGGTTGGTGAAGTCAAGCTCACAGTGCGCGTCCGGGAACTCGTCGTCGAGGCAACGCTTCATCCGCCTGGCGCGTCTCACCAATGCGAGCCGGCTTTCACCCGCACCCCCCGCACGGGGGGCATTGGCAGGGGCAGGAGACACCCCGATAGCCTACGGGCGCCATCGGACGAGCCAGTGGGGAGCACCCGCCGGTCGACGGCCGACACGCCAGAGCACCACCTCGGCGCTTCGATCGAGGACGCCATGAGCGAGGATCTGGAGTAATGCACAACTTTTCGGAATTCCCGGGGCAGGGCGCATGACCGTCTGGTTCGTCATCCTCGTTCCCTTGGTGATCATGTTCTTCGCGCTGTTCATGGAACGCGTGGAGACCCGGCTCAAGCACGTCGCGGTGCAGGAGAACGAAGTCGAAGAGTTCCTCGAGCAGGCACAGCCCAACGAGGTCAGGGCCCTTTACGGGCACGGCATCGGGCGCGCGCTCGAGCTTTTCCGGCTGCGCAGGCTCGGCGGGAAGGCGGCCAGGCTTCGCGCGCGACGCGTGCGGAGTTAGGCTCCACGTTCGAGCGAGATCGTTCCAGGCACGCGCGCACGTTCGGCGTGCCGACGAGCGATCTCGCGCGCACGACCTAGACTGACGCGAAAAGTGATCGACGACACGGTCCTCGGCAGATGAGGACCGACGTCGTATCTCGATGAGGAGGCACCCGAGGTGGACGAAACCCTGGCCCGAGCGGGCATTTTCCAGGGTGTTGAGCCAGCAGCCGCCGAGGCGCTGGCACAGACCTTGGAATCCGTGGAGTTTCCTCGCGGGCATGTCATCTTCAACGAGGGTGAACCCGGCGACAAGCTTTACATCATCCAGTCCGGCAAGGTGAAGATCGGCCGCAAGTCACCCGACGGCCGCGAGAACCTGCTGGGCATCTTCGGCCCGTCCGACATGTTCGGCGAGCTGTCCATTTTCGACCCCGGCCCGCGGACGTCCAGCGCGACGACCGTGACCGAGGTCCGCGCGGTGACGATGGACCGCCCGGCGCTGCGGCAGTGGATCTCCACCCGCCCGGAGATCGCCGAACAGTTACTGCGTGTGGTCGCCCGCAGGCTGCGCCGGACGAACAACATGGTCGCCGAGCTGATCTTCACCGACGTCCCCGGACGCGTGGCGCGCGCGCTGCTGCAGCTCGCGCAGCGGTTCGGCAGCCAGGAAGCCGGTCTGCTGCGGGTCACCCACGACCTGACGCAGGAAGAGATCGCCCAGTACGTCGGCGCTTCGCGCGAGACCGTCAACAAGGCTCTCGCCGACTTCGCGCACCGTGGCTGGCTTCGACTCGAGGGCAAGAGCGTCCTGATCCTGGACCCGGAGCGCCTGGCCCGCCGCGCCCGCTAGTCCCTTGCTTCAAGCGCAATGAAGGGGCCTTTCATCGCAAATTTTGCGATGAAAGGCCCCTTCATTGCATTCGCGTGACCCAGCGCGGGGAGAAACAACGAAGAGCCGGGCGCCACCCCCGACGTGGCGCACCGGCTCTTCGCTGTGCGCGGACCATCCCCCGACGATCCGCGCTCCCCGCCCTCCGGAACAAGGCCCCGACCCGTACGCCGGAGGGAGCTGGAGACTGTGTGGTTGTCGTACAACCATCCACGGCCATCGGCCGTGAACTCAAGTTCTTTCACTCTCAAGGACGCCATCTGCGTCGATTTGTTGCCCCGAATGACCCAAAATGGGCTTACTGTTATCCGATCGTGACGAACCGGGCCAGTTCATTGCCCGAAGTACCCGAATCCGGTGGTGACCAAACTTACCGCCGCAGAACTGGTACTCGCGTACCAAAGTAGTTCATACTGGTACGCGTGTCCCAGTCTGTGTCCGCCTCCGCCGAGAGCCACCGCACCTCCCTCGCCGACTACCGTGCCGCGCTGACCGCGCCCGGATCCCGCGCGGCGGTGATCGCGTCCCTTCTCGCCCGCCTGCCGATCGCGATGATCGGCATCTCCGCGCTGCTCTACGTGCAGCGCGAGACGGGCTCCTTCGCCTCGGCCGGGCTGGTTTCGGCCGGGTCGCTGGTGGGTGTCTCGGTCGGCGCGGTCGTGCAGGGACGGCTCATCGACCGCTTCGGGCCGACACGGCCGCTGCTGACCACCACGGTGTTCTTCGCACTGGCGATGACCGGGCTGGTGTTCGCGATCGAGGCGCACGCGCCCACTCTCGTGCTGGTCCCCCTCGCCTTCGGCACCGGGATCACGGAACCGATGGTCGGTTCGGCCTCCCGGGCGCTGTGGACACGGCTGCTGCCCGCCGGGCCGACGCGGAACGCCGCGTTCTCGTATGAGGCGATCAGCATGGAGGTCTTCTTCATCCTCGGCCCCGGGTTCGCGGGGCTGCTGATCGCCGCGCCGTGGGCGGGCACCGGCATCGTGACCGGCTCGCTGACGATGATCGCGGGCGCGGTGCTGTTCGCGCTGAGCCCGACCGTGCGGGCCTGGGGACCGTCGCCGTCCTCGGGCGGCAAACTGCTCGGCGCGCTGGCCAGCCCGGGCATGCGCACGCTCGCGATCGCCGCGCTGGGCTTCGGCGCCGTGATCGGCTTCGTCGAGGTCGCCGTCCCGGCGGCCGCCGCCGAAGCGGGGAACACCTCCATCGGCGGACTGCTGCTCTCGGCCTGGTCGGTCAGCTCGGTCGCGTTCGGCGTCGCGTACAGCCTGCGCCCGTGGCCGCGTCAGATGGGCCTGCGGCTGCCGGTGCTGCTGGCGGGCTTCGGCGCACTGGTGGCGCTGCTCGCGCTTCCGGGTTCGCTCTGGGGCCTCGCGCTCGCCATGCTCGCCGCGGGCGCGCTCATCACGCCGCAGTCGACGACGCATTCGGCGGCCATCGAGATCGCCGCGCCGAAGGGCACGGCGGCCGAGGCGTTCGGCTGGGTGCTCACCGCGGTGACCCTCGGCCTGGCGTTCGGGCAGTCGATCAGCGGTTACCTCGTCGAGCACGCCGGGCACGAAGCGGCGTTCCTCGCCGCCGGCGCCGTCGGGTTCGCGCTCGCCGCGGTGGTGTGGCTGATGCGCGGCACCTTCCGCCCGCGGCCTTCCGGGCCCGTCGCCGAAGCCCCCGAACTTGTCGGTGCCGCCCGCTAACTTGCGGGCATGGACCTGACTGCCGACACCCGCTCCCTCTCGTCCGCCGTTTCCGCCGCCGCACGGTTGCTGTCGGCCCGCTCCGGTCTGCTCCTGCGCGCCGGGCGGGAAGGCCTGACCGTCGGCGGCAGCGACAGCGAACGAGCGGTCCGCCTGACCAGCGACGCCATGGTCCACACCGATGGCGAGGTCCTCGTCCCGGCCGGGCCGCTCGCGGAAACGCTGCGGATGCTCGACGGCGACTTGGTGCGCCTGGTCGTCGAGGGATCACGGCTGGCCGTGCGTGTGGAAGGCGGCCGGTTCGCGCTTCCGTTGCTGAGCCGCGAACTGAACCTCCCGGACCTGCCGCCGAAGGTGTCCGAAGTGGACGGTCACGCGCTGGTGACCGCGTTGCGCACGGTCGCGGGCACGGCCGCCAAGGACGACGCGCTGCCGATGTTCACCGGCGTCCGCGTGCAGAGCTTCAGCCGTGAGCTGCGGCTGACGGCGTCCGACCGGTACCGGATGGCCGTCGCCACCTTGCCGCTGCGCTCCGAAGGCAAGCCGATCGACGCGCTGGTCCCGGCGGGCCTGCTGGCCGAGACGGCGAAGCAGGCACGCGGCGTCGTCGGCCTGCACGGCGACAAGACCCGCTTCGGACTGAGCTGGGCAGGCGTCACCGTCACCACCGCCGTCCTCGACGCGGGATTCCTGTCGGAGAAGCTGATCGAATCGTCCACTGTGGACACGACGGTCGAGGTCGCCGCCGACGCGCTGGCCTCCGCCGTGCGCCGGGTGGGCGTCTACGCCGACGAGCGCCGGGTGCTGACCCTGGAGGTCGGCGACTCGCAGCTGCGGCTCGCCAGCGCGAAGCAGGACACCGGCGAGGCCGAGGAGACCTTGAAGGCCGAAGTTTCGGGCGGCCGGACGTCGCCCTCATTCCAGGCGCGCTACCTGCTGGACGCGCTGCAGGGTTTCGCCGGGGAGCGGGTACGACTCGACATCCAGCCCGGCATGCGGGCCTGCGTCATCCGCGCGGTGGAGCCGGGCGATGTGGAGCTGACGTACTACGTGATGCCGATGCTGCCGCGCTGACACCGGCTCTCGACCATCCACAAAGGACTCACCGAGGCGAAGCCGTGTTACGAAAGCCACTTTCGCAACGTTGAGGGTTGCGAAAGTGGCTTTCGCAACGTGGTGATGGCGGCGTAGACGTGCCCAGGAGCGCAACAGCCTCGCCCTCCCGAGGAGGTCGCGAAAGCCACTTTCGCGACGCCTGACGTCCCCAAAGTGGCTTTCGCGACACCACCTGGGCGCTGAATCGCGACGCAGTCATCCACCCTGCCGAATGCTATGAACGGTCCGTTACTTGCAAAATTCGCAAGTAACGGACCGTTCATGGCATCTGGCGACTCAGGCCGAAGCGGCCTTCACAGCGGCCTCGATCTCACCGAACGAAGGGTTCACCATCGCCTTCGAGCCCACGAAGACCGTCGGCACGACCTCGTTCCCGTTCGCCACCGAACGCACCCGCGCGGCGGCGTCCGGGTCCTCCCAGATGTTGACCCGCTTCACGGTGAAGCCGCTCTTCGACAGCGGCCGCTCCAACGCGGCGCAGAACCCGCATCCGGGCCGCCAGTAGAACTCGACCTCGACGTCACTCATTCGCCGTCCTCCGACCTCAGGTAGTCCAACTGTGCTTGCACACTCCACTCCGCGGGCGCCCACAGAGCCTTGTCGACGTCGGCGTAGACGACCTCGACGACCTGACGCGGAGTGGCGTCCGCGCCGAGCTTCTCCAAGGCCGAACGCACTTGGTCGAGCCGTTCTTCCCGGTGTGCCAGGTATTCGCGCGCGGTCGCGGCCAGATCGGGCAGTTCCGGGCCGTGGCCCGGCAGGCCGATGGTGCCGCCGGGCAGCTCGATGAGTTTCCGCAGCGAGCGCAGGTAGTCGCCGAGGTCGTGCAGCACGGTGGTGCCGCGGCCGAGGATGGTGTCACCGGTGAGGATCTGCCCGTCGGACACCAGGCAGATCGAGTCCTCGGTGTGGCCCGGCGTGTGCAGCACCGACAGCCGGACGCCGCCGGCCTCGATCACTTCACCGTCCACAAGGGACTTTCCGTCGACGCAGAGCGACTCGTCGAAGGCCCGCACCGGCGCGCCGACGCGTTCGGCGAACCAGGGCGCGCCCTCGGCGTGGTCGGGGTGGTGGTGGGTCAGGACGATCAGCTCGACGGCGCCGGTCTCCGCCAGCAGCGTCAGATGCTCGACGTCCTCGTGGCCGGGGTCGACGACCACGGAACCGGACGCTCCGGATCCGCGCAGCACCCAGGAATTGGTGCCCTCCAACGTCATCGACGACGGGTTGTGCTCCAGGAGCACGGAAGCCGTCGGCGTGACCTGGCGCAGCACGCCGTATGCGGGGGCGCTCACGCCGGGTCCAGGATGACGCGGACCTTGTCGCCGTCGCGCACCAGCGTCGGCATGATCTTCGAGATCTCGCGTTCGACGGCCTGTGCCGCGGCCGCCGAGTCGAACTCGGCCAGTTCCGCGAGCGTGATCCAGGTCGGGGGCATGAGCATGCGGCGCCCTTCCTTGGCGTCGGCGATGGCCTCTTCGGGCCGCTGCCAGCCGGAGCTGACGGCCTCGGAAGTGGCGCTGTCCGCGTCCTGCCCCTCGGGCAGCACGGCGACGAAGAAGCAGGTGTCGTAGCGGCGCGGTTCCTGCGGCGGGGTGACCCAGTTCGCCCACGGGCGCAGGAGATCCGCGCGCAGCGTCAGGCCGTTCGCCTCGAGGAACGCGGCGAGCGAGAGTTCTCGGGAGACCAGCTTTTCGCGGGCGTCGTGGTACGGCGTCGTGTCGGTGACGACGGTGTCCCCGGTGCTCGCGAGCAGCACGCCCGACTCCTCGAACGTCTCCCGCACGGCCGCGCACACCAGGGCGCGGGCCAGCGATTCGTCGCAACCGAAGCGTTCCGCCCACCAAGCGGGCTCCGGGCCGGCCCAGCTCACCGAGGTGTCGACATCGCGGGAATCCACGCCGCCGCCGGGGAAGACGGTCATCCCGCCCGCGAACGGCATGCCCTTCACCCGATGCTGCAGGAAGACCTCGACGCCGTCGGCGCCGTCGCGGAGGAGGATCACGGTCGCCGCGTCCTTGGGCGTCACCGGCTCGCCGTCGGCGTTGGCCCGGGTGCCCACCCCGGCCCCCACCGGGATGTCGAATGTCAGTTCTTCAGCCACACCAGCAACCTAACATCGCAATTCGGCACCTGGTCGCGATCGTTGCGCGTGCAACTATCGCAACCAGGTGCCGAATTGCGTGGGACTTGCTACGACCAGCTCGAGCCGCTGCTGCGCGAAGCGCCGTTCAGCCGGATCTTCGCCGCTTCGGCGCGCTCCCGTTCGGCGAGCTCGGCGTGCAGCTCGCGCAGGAGAGCGCGGTCGCGCTCGCTCAGGCTGGGGTCGTCGAGGTCGAGAGCGGGCAGCTCGACGACCTCGTGCATGCTCGGCTTTCCCGTGGCGATCTCGCGGCCCTTTTCCGGGTCCTCCTTGAGCGCCTGGCGCAGCTGCGCCACTTCGGCCGGGGTCAGGTCTGCCGTGCGCTCGGCACGGGTCTCCGCCCGCGATTTGCGCGGCGGCGCCGTCTCCGGAGCGGGCGTCGCCGGTGCGGGCGCCTGCTGCACGATCGGCACCACCGGCGCGATCGGCTCGACCGGTTCGTGCGTGCTGCTGCTGACCGGCCGCAGCCCATGCCTGCTCGGCTGCTCCTTGACCGGCTCGGGAGCCGGGGCGGGAGCGGGCGGCGGAGTCACCGGCTCGGACCGAAAGTCACTGGAATGGGTACTCCCGGTGACCCAGACAGGACTCGCGGCCGACGAAGCGGCCTGGTGGTACGCGGACCGCGCGACGCCGGGTCCCGCGACCTCGACGACCGAACGGATGCCCGCGCGGCGAAGCGCGGTGTCCACGCGGAACGCGACCGCGGGCGGGTTGCCTTCCGGGCCGATCTCGACCAGGACGACCCGCTGCGGCAACGCGCCGGGCACGCTGCCCGCCGGCGTGTTCCGCCACACCGCGTGCACCGACCGGACGTCCGGCAGCACCTGCAGGGTGCGGTCGAGCGCCTCGGCGAGGCCGAATTCGGGCTGGTTCTCGCCGGTGAACCGGTGGGTCAGCACCGGCTCGTCCTCCTCGACGACCAGCAGGTCGTTCGCCAAGGTGGCGTCGGACCGGCTCATCTCGAGGACGAGGGCGAGTTCACGTTGTTCGGACGAGCTCACCGGGATCTTCCCCGCGATCAGGGTGCCGGTGGTGAGCTCCACCGCTTCGTCGATGTGCGCACGCGCGATCAGCTCACGCGCTTCGGTCAAAGCACTGTCGTCGATACGACCCGCCAGGGCCAGTAACAGGTTGTGCAGGCGCAGGGGCACCGAGAACCCGTCCATGGGCGGGCCGTCGTGGACCTCCACCATTGCTCTGCTCCCTCCCGGCTCGCCTGGTGGAGCGAGCGTTAAGCGGCGACCAGCCGACTTCCGGTGTCCACCGCGCCCACACAGACGAGCTCGGAGCTGGCGAGCGCGGTGCGGTGATAGCCGGTGAGGTCGATGCTCGGCGGCAGAACCTCGACGCCGGGCTCCTCGTCACCCAGCACGCGCAGGACGCGCTGCAGTTCACCGGTCAGCCTCGGCAGCCCGTTCAGCGCCGTGACCAGGAGGACTCGTTTCGCCCCACCCTCGCCGACCACACCGAGGTGTCGCCAGCTTTGCCGCACTTCACCCACATCCGGCCGTCCCCGCAACGTCGCGTGGATCAATACGGACACAGAGTCGACGGAGTTCACCCATTCGGGCGCACTCTGCGTGAATGTGTACCTGGTCTCGGTGACGTCGTCTACCCCCAGGGTGGAACTCACCTGATGCCAGTCGGCCCCGTGAGGAATGAGCCCGGCGACTAGCAGGCGATATTCGGTTTGATCGAGGTCGATCCTGTGCTTAAGCAAAGACCGCGGCAGGGTCCGCGCGAGCGTCCCCATCGCACCTTCGCCCAGCCAGTCGCGGAACCGCCACAGGAGCTGGTCCGGCAGCCGTCCGGCCAGCCGGAGCAGGAGCTCGTGCGAGGACTTCTCGATGTCCGGGTCCATCACTTCACCTCCACGATCAGTTCGATCTCGACCGGCGCCCCGATCGGCAGCTCGGCGACGCCGACGGCCGAACGGGCGTGGATGCCCGCCTCGCCGAAGATCTCGCCGAGCAGCTCGGACGCCCCGTTGATCACCGCGGGCTGGCCGGTGAAGCCCTCCGCGGACGCCACGAACCCGACGACCTTGACCACCCGGACCACGTTGTCGATCCCGGCGACCGAGTCGACCGCGGCGAGGGCGTTCAGGATCGACGTCCGCGCGTACTGCTTCGCCTCTTCGGGACTGACCTCGGCGCCGACCTTGCCGGTCGCTTCGAGCTCGCCCTTGACGAAGGGCAGCTGACCGGCCGTGTAGACGTGCGAACCGGTGCGGACGGCGGGCACGTAGGCCGCCAGCGGCGCGGCGACGGCCGGCAGTTCGATACCGAGCTCGGCGAGTCGATCGCTCCAGGTCATGGCTTCAATCCCTCAGTTCTTGGCTCGTTTGAGGTAGGCGACGTGCTGTTCGCCGGTCGGGTTCGGGAGCACGGTGACGAGCTCCCAGCCGTCCTCGCCCCACTGGTCGAGGATCTGCTTGGTGGCGTGGATCAACAGGGGGACGGTCGCGTACTCCCACTTGGTGGCGCTCATGCCCGGGAGCGTAGCCAAACCGGCAAGGGCGCCCCCGACACACATGCGGAAAACCCTCTCGCGACCGGTTCGCCGATTTCCCGTCGATGTGGTTCACTTCACACCTACTCGGGAGTAGATAGGACGCCGACATGCGGACGACGAAGTCCCTCGCCGCCACTTTCCTGGCCGCGGCCCTTGCCCTGATCTGCGCTTCACCGGCCATCGCGGAGGAGGAACTCCCCGTCCCGTGGACGCTCGCCGCGGCGCTGCCCGCGCAGGCGGCGACTCCCGGCGGCCCGCCACCCGGCGCTAACGACTTCGGCTGCCGTCCGAGCGAGGCCCATCCGAATCCGGTGGTGCTCACCCACGGTCTCAGCGCCAACCAGACGGTGAACTGGCAGACGTTCGGCCCGCTGCTCAAGAACAACGGATACTGCGTCTTCTCCTTGACCTACGGCGTTCCCGGGAAGCCGCTGCCGATCTACCAGCCGGGCGGTCTCCTGCCGATGGAGCAGAGCGCGAAGGAGCTCTCGGCGTTCGTCGACAAGGTGCTCGGCGCGACCGGGGCGTCCAAGGTGGACCTCCTCGGGCATTCCGAGGGAACGCTGATGCCTTCCTATTACGTGAAGTTCCTCGGCGGATCGTCCAAAGTGGACAAGTACGTCAGCCTGACCCCGCTCTGGGAGGGCACGACCTTGTTCGGCGCCTCGCATCTCTACGCGCTCGCCGGCGCGCTGGGACTCGCGACCGGCTTCAACGGCATCCTCGACCCGGCCTGCGGTTCCTGCCGCCAGTTCCTGCGCGGCTCGGAGTTCCTCACGAACCTGCGGTCGGGCAACGGCGTCTTCCAGCCGGGCGTGACCTACACGAACATCATGACCCGCTACGACGAGGCCGTCGTCCCGTACACGAGCGGCATGGGCAAGGGCCCGAACGTGAAGAACATCGTCCTGCAGGACGGCTGCCTGCTGGACCTGGCCGAGCACGCCGGCGTCGCCGCCGACCGCAACGCCGCCGGGCACGTCCTCAACGCGCTGGACCCGGCCCACGCGAAACCGGTCCCCTGCGTTCCCGCCACCCCCATCGGGAGCTGACCCGCCCAAGCACGCGAGTTACGCGCTCAATCACGCGTATGACGGCGCTACGGTGGGCCCGTGGAGACCTGGCGCGTGGTCGCGACCGTCCTGCTCGCCGCGGCCGGGCTGCCGCTGGTGCTGGTCCTGATGGCAAAGGCACGGGACCGCACGGACAGCTCGGCGACGGTCGCGATCACCGGCGCGGTGGCCTTCGTGGTTCTCCTGCTCCTCGGTGTGGTGATGCTCACGGTGCTGCCCGGAGCTGTGACCTGGGGCGTCGTCGCAGTGGTCGCCGCTGCGCTCGGCGTCATGATGCTGGCGGGCTGAAGGCTCAATTAGGGTGGGACCGGTGAGCACATCCCTTGCCGGCTGGACCGACGAACTCGCGAGAGCCAGGCTGCATTTCGTCACCGGTAAGGGCGGGACGGGCAAGACCACGCTCGCCGCCTCGCTGGGCCTCGCCCTCGCCAAGGGCGGGCGCCGCGTGCTGCTGATCGAGGTCGAAGGCCGCCAGGGCATCGCCCAGCTCTTCGACACCGAGCCGCTGCCGTACGCCGAGCAGCGCATCGCGGCCGTTCCCGGCGGCGGGGAGCTGCGCGCCCTGCACATCGACGTCGAGGCCGCGCTCCTCGAATACTTCGAGATGTTCTACAACCTCGGCTTCGCGGGGCGGACGCTGCGGCGGATGGGCGCGATCGAGTTCGCGACCACGCTCGCGCCGGGTCTGCGTGACGTCCTGCTCACCGGGAAGATCAAGGAATGCGTCGGCCGCACCGAATCGGACGGCCGCCACACCTATGACGCCGTCGTCGTCGACTCGCCGCCCACCGGCCGGGTCGTGAAGTTCCTCGACGTCACCAAGGCGCTGACCGACCTCGCCAAGACCGGCCCGATCCGCGGCCAAGCGGACGGCGTCGTCAGGCTGCTGCACTCCGGCGAGACCGCCATCCACTTGGTGACACTGCTGGAAGAGATGCCCGTCCGGGAGACCGTCGAAGCGGTCGCCGAACTCGACGGCGCGGATCTGCGCCCCGGCGCGGTGCTGGTGAACCGGGTCCGCCCGCCGCGGCTGCCCGCCCGTTCGGTGACCGCCGCCGCGGACGGCCGCGTCGACGCCTCGCGCGTCCGCGCCGGGCTCGCGTCGGCCGGGTTGAACCTGCCCGACAGCACCCTCGACGCGCTGGTCGAGGAGACCGTCGAGCACGCCGTGCGGGTCGCGGCCGAACAACGCGCCCGCGAGCAACTGGCCGAAGCCGATCTGCCGGGCCTCGAACTGCCGGACCTGACCGACGGGGTCGACGTCGCCGCGCTCTACGACCTCGCCGAGGCGCTGACCGAGCAGGGGGTGCGCTGATGTCGGACGTCCTGGAGATCGACAAGCTCATCGACGATCCGGAGAGCCGGGTCATCGTGTGCTGCGGATCCGGCGGGGTCGGCAAGACGACCACCGCGGCGGCGCTGGCGTTGCGCGCGGCCGAACGCGGGCGGCAGACGGTGGTGCTCACCATCGACCCGGCCCGGCGGCTGGCGCAGGCACTCGGCCTGCGCGAACTCGGCAATCACCCGAAGCAGGTGCGGGTCGAGGGCTTCGAGCCCAAGGGCGAACTCTGGGCGATGATGCTCGACATGCGCCGCACCTTCGACGACATGGTGCGCGTGCACGCCGGCCCGGAACGCGCCGAGCAGCTGCTGCAGAACCCCTTCTACCAGACCATTTCCACGTCTTTCTCCGGCACGCAGGAGTACATGGCGATGGAGAAGCTGGGGCAGCTCGCGGCCACCGACGAATGGGATCTGATCATCGTCGACACGCCGCCGAGCCGGTCCGCTCTGGACTTCCTCGACGCGCCGACACGGCTTTCCAGCGCGCTCGACGGCCGGATGATCCGGCTGCTCACCGGGCCCGCGAAGGCCGGCGGCTGGGGCCTGCGCAAGGTCGTCAACGCCGGGTTCTCGATGTTCGCGAAGGCCGTCTCGACGATCATCGGCGGCCAGCTGCTGACCGACGCTTCGGCGTTCATGCAGGCCTTCGACAGCATGTTCGGCGGCTTCCGCGAACGCGCGCGCAAGACCTCAGAGCTGCTGCGGTCCGGCGGCACTTCTTTTCTCGTGGTGGCCGCGCCGGAGCCGGACGCGCTGCGCGAGGCGTCCTACTTCGTGGAGCGGCTTTCGGAAGAGAGCATGCCGCTGGCCGGGCTGGTCGCGAACCGGACGCATCCGGTGCTGGCCCCGTTGTCCGGCGCGGAGGCCATCGCTGCCGCCGAACAGCTCGCGAAGGGCGAGGCAGGCGCGCCGCTGGCCGAAGCCGTCCTTCGCCTGCACGCGGACCGTGTCGCGCTGGCCGATCGAGAGACGCGGCTGCTCGCCAGGTTCACGCGGGCGCATCCCGAGGTCCCGCTGGTGCGGGTGCCCGCGCTCCCCAGTGACGTGCACGATCTCGAAGGCCTGCGCGACATCGGCGTCCGCCTCGCCACCCAGTCCTGAGTTTCCGTGAAGGACCCCTTCCCTACCTTGGACTCAGGGAAGAGGTCCTTCACGGAATCATGATCACGAGACTCGGACGCGTACGTCTTCTTCTTCGTCGATCCCGGTGAAACTGCGCTTCGCCGCTTCAAGCAGGTCTGCCCAGCTGGTCACGTCCGGCCGCCGCCGCAGCAGCGCCCGCCGTTCCCGTTCGGTCATACCTCCCCAGATGCCGAAGTTGATCCGGCCATCGAGCGCCTCGGCGAGGCATTCCGTCCTGACCGGGCAACCCAGGCAGACCGCCTTGGCCCGGTTCTGTTCCGCCCCCCGGACGAACAAACCGTCCGGATCGGTGTCGCGGCACGACGCATTGACTCGCCAGCTCGACTGGTTGGTTTCCATACCCCCAGCTCCCTACCCTGGTGTTCGACACACCACGGGAGGACGAAAAGCCTGCGCTCCTGCCCCCATGAGCGTGTCTCCCTGTGTGCTCACGTCGGTTGAACCGACACCTCCCCGGTGCCGGTGCCTCCGTTCGGTCGAATGCGACTGCCGCTCGCACTCACCCGTCTGTCGGCTTTTTCATACGTGAGACGTTGACGGACTGTAGGGGCCCTCGGTTCCCCCCGCCAAGCCCTAGAATGCCTCCCGTTACCAGCCGTCACCGCATGGGGTCGATTTCGTAATCAAATCCCCACCCACAGCGAGGTGACGTCACGGTGGGCTAACGGGTTCCGCGTACCCTGGTCCGCGTGCGCAAAACGGACGGTCTGCTGAAGCTCATTGGCCTTTGTGTGCTCGCGGGGGTGCTGGTCGCGGGGATGTTGTTCCCGGTGGCGGGTGCCGCGGGGGTGCTGTCGAACCAGGCGAGCGAGACCGTCGACAAGACATCTTCGGACCTTGCGGACATACCGCCGCCGTTGGTGACGACGATCACCGACAACACCGGCAAGCAGATCGCGACGCTGTACAAGCAGTTCCGCATCCCGACGACCGAGACCCAGATCAACGACGCCATGAAGTGGGCGCTGATCTCGGTCGAGGACAAACGCTTCTACGAGCACAACGGGGTGGACTGGAAGGGCACGCTGCGCGCCGCGGTCAGCAACAGCACCGGCGGGGACACGCAGGGCGCCTCGACGCTGACCCAGCAGTACGTCAAGAACTACCTGATCAACGTCGTCTACCGGGACGACAAGCCGGGACAGAAGCGCGCACAGGAACAGTCGGTCGCCCGGAAGCTGAAGGAAGCCCGGATCGCGATCCAGCTGGAAACCAAGCTGAACAAGATGCAGATCCTGACCGGCTACCTGAACGTCGTCGAATTCTCGCGCGAGATCTACGGCGTCGGCGCGGCCGCGAACGCGTACTTCAACACGCCCGTCGAGAAGCTCACGGTGCCGCAGGCGGCGTTGCTGGCCGGTCTGGTGAACAACCCGGTCGTCAACGACCCGTGGAAGAGCCCGGCGAAGGCGACCGAGCGCCGCAACCTGGTGCTGGACCGCATGGTCGACAACCAGAAGCTCGCGAAGGCGGACGCGGAACGCTTCAAGGCCGAGCCGCTCGGCGTCGTCGAAGGCGGGCCGCAGAAACCCGCGTCGAACTGCACCGGCGCCGGTCCGGAGAACGGTTTCTTCTGCCAGTACGTCGAGGACTATCTCCTCAAGAACGGCATGACGAAGGACGATCTCTACACCGGCGGCTACCGGATCAAGACCACTTTGGACGAACGGGCGAACCACGAAGCCAAGATGTCGGCCGAAGCCCAGGTCAAAAAGACCCAGGACAACGTCGCGAACACGCTCTCCCTGGTGAAGCCGGGCAAGCAGCGACACGAAGTCGTGGCGCTGGCGGCGAACCGTGACTACGGGCTTCACGAAGACCAAGGCCAGACGACGTTCGCGTTGCCTTCCGGCGTCTACAACACGGGCGGCGCGGGCTCCGCGTACAAGGTCTTCACCGCCGCCGCGGCGCTGGAAGCGGGCGTGGCCGGGATCAACTCTCCCCTGCCGGTGCCCGACTTCTACACCTCGCACGTGTTCGCCGGTGGTGGCCCCAAATGCGCCCCGACCGGACCGCCGTTGCGCTCTCGCTGGTACTGCCTCGGCAACGCGGCCGACTACAACCCCGCGGGCGGCGCCATGTCGATGCAGCAGGCGCTGGCGACTTCGCCGAACACGGCGTTCGTGGCCCTCGAGGAGAAGGTCGGGAGCACGGGGCCGATCGTGGAGATGGCGCGCAAACTCGGTATGCGCGACACCATGGCCAGCAACCTCGGCGGTGGCGCCGTCGACCCGAAATCCGACAACCCCGGCGCCAACACCAGCCAGCTCCAGGCCTTCGGCCCGCGGCCCGGCTGGCCGGGGAACGCCTCGTTCACCCTCGGCCCGGCCCCGCTGAGCGGTCTGGAACTGGCGAACGTCGGCGCCACGATCATGAGCGGTGGCGTCTGGTGCCCGCCGACCCCCCTCTCCGGCGTCACCGACCGGGACGGAAAGCCAGTGCCCGTCAAGGAAGCCGCTTGCGAGCAGGTGGTGCCCGAAGGCCTCGCCAACACCCTCGCGGTCGGCCTGAGCAGGGACAGTCAGCCCGGCGGGACATCGGCCGTCGCCGCGAGCGGCGCCCGGTGGAACCGGCCGGTGATGGGCAAGACCGGGACCACCCAGGGCAACGGCTCGGGGACGTACCTCGGGGCCACGCCGCAGCTCGCCGGCGCGGCGATGGTGTTCCGTCCGAAGGGTGGAAACGGCGGCCTGTGCTACCTCGGCCCGGGTAACGTGACCACTCGCGGCTGCGAAAACATGTTCGGCGGGAAGACGCCGGCGCAGACCTGGTTCGGGGCGATGTCGAAGATCCTCGAAGGCCAGGAGGCGCTGCCGCTGCCGCAGCCGGACCCCAAGTACATGGGCGGCGGACGCTGACCGCATTCACCAGCGTGAATTACGATGAGTCACGTGAATCTAACTTTGAGTGAGCGGCTGGCGGCTTAACGGGGAACAACGGCCGACGGGATCATGTCGACTGATCGCGAGACCCCGCGCTGACCACGGAAGGTGAAGAAAAGAGGCCATTCCAGCGATTTACCGAGATCGCCGGAATGGGGGCGGACGATCACCACCGACGAGCACGTAAACTGGACATTGTGAGCACGCTCAGTAACGAAAGCACTTCAGGGGCGACGGTACGGCGCTTGGCCGTGGGAACCGTCGCCCTGGGAGCCGCGACCCTCGGTTACGCGGTCGGAATCGAAAGGCGCCGGTGGACGCTTCGCACCGCGGAGCTCCCGGTCCTCGCGGCAGGGGCGAAGCCCTTCACGATCCTCCACATCTCGGACCTGCACATGCTTCCCGGCCACGTGAGCAAGCAACGCTGGGTAGCGGCGCTCGACGAACTCGAACCGGACCTCGTCGTCAACACCGGTGACAACCTGTCACATCAGCAGGCCGTGCCGTCCGTGCTGCGCGCACTCGGCCCCCTGCTCGAGCGGCCCGGCGTGTTCATCTTCGGCAGCAACGACTACTACGCGCCGAAGCCGAAGAACCCCGCGCGCTACCTCATGCCGAAGGGCAAGAAGAAGCGGATCCACGGCGAGCACCTGCCGTGGCGCGACCTCCGCGCGGCCTTCGTCGAACACGGCTGGCACGACCTCACCCACGTCCGCCGCACCATCGAGGTCGCCGACCAGTACGTGTTCACCGCCGGCGTCGACGACGCGCACCTCCGCCGCGACCGCTACGCCGACATCGCCGGCCCGGTGGACACCGCGGCGGCCGTCCGCATCGGCGTCACGCACTCGCCGGAACCACGCGTGCTCGACGAGTTCGCGGGCGACGGCTACGACCTCGTCCTCGCCGGGCACACACACGGCGGCCAGCTCCGGATCCCGGGTTACGGCGCGCTCGTCACCAACTGCGAGCTCGACCGCACCCGCGCCCGCGGCGCGTCCCGCTGGGGCGCCCAGATGTGGCTCCACGTCTCCGCCGGACTGGGCACCTCCCCGTACGCCCCCGCCCGCTTCGCGTGCCCGCCCGAGGCGAGCCTGCTGACCCTCGTGCCACGGGGCACGACCAGCGCGAACCACCGGAAAGCAGCCCCCCGCAAAGCCCGAAACACCGTCCGCTAAACTTCTCCTCGACCCGCTAAGAAGTATCCGGGGTGTGGCGCAGCTTGGTAGCGTGCCTCGTTCGGGTCGAGGAGGTCGTGGGTTCGAATCCCGCCACCCCGACGTTGGATCGAAAGAGCCTTGCTCGCTTCGGCGAGCAAGGCTCTTTCGCGTTGCGGGCCCTGTTTTGCCGCGGGGCTGGAGTCGGATGCTCCCAATGTGGCATTGGGGACGCCGAGGGCCCCCAATGCCACATTGGGCGCACCCGCGGACCACGCACATGTCCCCAAGGTCACCTTCAAGACGCTCAACGTCCCAAAGGGCCCCTTCAGGACACGCACCCCGCCGCACCAAGCTGGCCCCCACAGCGAAACCGAGCCCCGCCCAGCCCCCGCCACTCCCAGGGGGGCGACCCCGGGTCCAGCGTATCGCCGGGGGGTGTCGGGATGGGCCGGAAGAGGGGACGGCAGGGGTGGTTGTCCACAACGGCGGGCAGGTGTGGACAACCGAGAGCAGCCGAACCCCAATGCGGCATTGGGGCACCCAAGACCTCAGCGGGTGGCGAGGAGTTCGGTCCAGCATTGCGCGAAGTCCCCATCGCCGGAGCGCGCCCAGGACCAGGCCGAGCGGGCGGCCGAAGCGAGTTGGTCGCGGTCCGGGGTGGTCGCGGTTTCCAGCGCCGTCACCAGACGCCCCTCCACGTACGTCGCCAGCGCCCGGTACGTCGTGTCCGTGCGGTAGCGGGTTTTCGTTCGCACGTCGGTGAAACCGGCGGCCGTCACCGCGGCGGGCAACGAGCGCCCCGCGAACGGGTCACCGCCGGCGCGGCGGCACAACAGATAGTGCCCGCGGAGGGCGGCGTCCACGTTCGCCGTCTTCGGCCGCAGCCGCGCACGACTCCAGTCCGAAGTGGACAGTGCGAGGGCTCCGCCGGGCTTGAGGACTCGCCGGATTTCCGCCAGCGCGGCGCCCGGCTCTCGCAGATGCTCGAAGACGGCGTGCGCGAAGGCCACATCCACCGAAGCGTCGGCGAACGGCAACGCGCACGGGTCGCCGACCAGAAAGTCCACTGTGGACTTTCTGTGCCCGTTTCCGATACCGAGGGTGATCGATCCTGGCCCGCAGCCGACGTCGACACATCCCATCCCCGGCCCGAACAGCGGTTGCGCGAACACGGCCCGTTCGACCGCCTGGCGCGCGAACCGCGCGGACACCGCGGCGCGCGGCGGGTTTCCCTCCAGCACCCCGCACACAGTACGGCTCCGGAGTGGCAGGATCGAGGGGTGAGCACGCAGCCAGGCACTGAATATCCGTCCGCGGCGGTCCCGGACCGCCTGTTCGACGACGCCGAAGCCGAGGCCAGGTGGCGGGCCCGCTTCCGAGCGCCGCGCATTTCGGTCCCCGAGTGGGCCATCGACGCCCCCGACGCGAACATCTACGTCTCCAACGCCAGCGGCGTTTGGGAGGTCTACTCGTGGGACCGGTCGACCGGCGAGCACCGCCGCGTCACCGACCGGCCGAACGGCACCATGCACGCCACCCCGTCCCCGGACGGCCGCTGGATCTGGTGGTTCGACGACACCGACGGCGACGAATTCGGTTCCTGGGTCCGCGAACCGTTCGCGCCGGGAGCCGCCGCCGAGCGCGCGGTGCCGGACGTCCACGACGGCTACCCCGCCGGGCTCGAGATCGGCACCAAGGTGGTCGCCGTCGGCGTCTCCACCGACGACGGCAGCGAACTTTTCGCCCATATCGACGGCAAGACCACCAGCTTCTACAAGCACGAGGACGACGCGGGGATCGCCTCGCTGTCCCGCGACGAGTCGCTGCTCGTGATCTCCCATTCCGAGCACGGTGATTCACGACACCCCGCGCTGCGCGTCCTGTCGACCGACGGCTTCACCGCGGTCGCCGACAAGTGGGACGGCGAGGGCAAGGGCCTCGGCGCGCTCGAGTTCTCGCCGGTCGCGGGCGATCAGCGGTTGCTGGTGCTGCACGAGCGGCGCGGCCGCGAAGAACTCCTGATCTGGGACACCGCCGCGGACACCGAGCGGGAGATCGAGCTCGACCTGCCCGGCGAAGTGGTCGCGGGCTGGTATCCGGACGCGCGGGCGCTGCTGGTCGTCCACTTCCACCAAGGCCGCAGTTCCCTTCACCGGTACGACCTCGCGAGCGGCGAATTGTCCTCTTTGGACACGCCGCCGGGCAGGATCGGCGGCGCGGGCGTGCGGCCCGACGGCACCGTCGAGTACTCGTGGTCCAGTGCCGCGCAGCCGACGGCGGTGCGCGCGCGAACGGCGGATGGCGTCGACTCGGTGCTCCTCGAGCCGCCGGGCGAACGGGCTCCGGAATCGGCCCCGGTCACCGACGCGTTCGTCGAAGGCATCGGCGGGCAGATCCACGCACTGGTCTCACGCCCGGCCGACGCGCCCGAAGGGCCGCTTCCGACGGTTTTCTCCTTGCACGGCGGGCCGCATTCAGCCGACGAAGACCGCTTCTCCGCGTACCGCGCGGTGTGGCTCGACGCGGGCTTCGCGGTCGTCGAGGTCAACTACCGCGGTTCGACCGGTTACGGCTCGGCCTGGCGTGACGCCATCGAAGGCCGTCCAGGCCTGACCGAGCTCGAAGACGTCGCCGCCGTGCACGACTGGGCGGTCCAAAGTGGACTCGCCGATCCGGCCAAATGCGTGGTGAACGGCGCTTCGTGGGGCGGCTACCTGAGCCTGCTGGCACTGGGCACCCAGCCGGCGCGCTGGGCGGCGGGGATCGCCGGGGTTCCCGTCGCGGACTACGTCGCCGCGTACGAGGACGAGATGGAGCAGCTCCGCTCCTTCGACCGGGCGCTGTTCGGCGGTTCGCCGGAGACGGTACCCGCGGTGTACCGGGAATGCTCGCCGATCACCTACGTCGAGGCCGTGACGGCGCCGGTGCTGGTGCTCGCCGGGGACAACGACCCGCGCTGTCCGATCCGGCAGGTCGAGAACTACCTCGACAGGCTCGCGAAGCGGGAGATCCCGTTCGAGTTCTACCGGTTCGACGCGGGCCACGGGTCGCTGGTGATCGCCGAGACGGTCAAGCAGACCGCGATCGAGGTGTTCTTCGCACTGCGGGCGGTCGGGCTTCGCTGAAATGTCAGGAAAGGGTCGTTCAGGACAAAAGATGTCTTGAACGACCCTTTCCTGACGTCCGCGGAGGGGGGTCAGCGCTCGGAGAAGAGCGTCCCGCCCGCCGCCCAGTGTTCGGCGGGGATCTCGTTGATCGTCACCCAGACGCCTTCGGGCTTGCCGCCGCAGGTGCGGACGAAGGCATCGGTCACCTCGCGTACGAGGGCCTGCTTCTGCTCGGCCGTGCGGCCGGGGAACATCGAAACGCTGATCATCGGCATGGCCGGAACTCTAAAGGCCGCGGTCGTGCTTCCGGAGCCTGTCCACCGCGTAAGCGTCACCCTCGAAGGTGAGGCGGACGGCGTCGCGGCCGAAGACGAACAGCAGCAGCTCGATCGGCGCGCCGATCACGGTCACCGTGTCCGGGCCTTCCTTCACCAGCGCTTCGCGGCCTTCAGGAGTCTTCAGGATCACGCCGACCGGCGATTTCCGCAGGTTCAGCTTCGATGCCTGCTTCGCCGATTTCCACGCCGCCGCGTCCCGCGCGGGTTCGGCCGGACGCGGCTCCCAGCCGGACTGTCCCCGGCGGACGTCCTCGTGGTGCACCAGGAATTCCGGGCCGTTCACGACCTCGTCGAGCGGGCCGATCGTCGTCGGCCAGAACCAGGCTGGGCCCGACCGGACCTTGCCGACGACCTCGGACCAGGGCTGCGCGGCGTAGGAGTCCTGCACCCGCTGCGTGTACGACGCCAGCGCCGGGACAAGGATGCCGGGCGCCGCGTCGGGCCGCCGCTCACGGACCAGCAGATGCGCCGCGAGATCCCGCGTCTTCCACCCCGCGCACAGGGTCGGCGCGTCCGGGCCGACCTCTTCGAAAAGCTCGCTCAACGCACGACGTTCGTCTCCGGCGACTCCCATAGCCCCCGACGTTACGCGCCGGTAGGGCCAGGGGAAATCCGGCGTGACGCAGGGCACCCGGCTCAGTGATGGAACGCGGTCCGCGGTCGCGGGCCGTGATCGAGCTCGGGCAGCAGGCGCCGGAGGTCGGCGAGCAGCAGATCCGCGAGGTCGTGCGTGAAACCGTTGCGCACCACGATCCTCAGCACCGCGAGATCGGTCCGGTGCGGCGGGAACGTGTACGCCGGGACAAGCCAGCCACGCTCACGAAGCCGCCGCGACACGTCGAAGACGTCGAAGCTCTCGACGTCCGCCTTCGTCGTGAAGGCGAACACGGGCAGCTGATCGCCTCGCGTCAGCAGTTCGAACGGACCCAGCCCGGCGATCCCGTCCGCCAGCTGGGTCGCCACGTCGCGTGAAGCCTGTTGCACGGCACGGAAACCTTCACGGCCGAGCCGGACGAACGGGTAGTACTGCGCGGCCACCTCCGCGCCGGGGCGCGAGAAGTTCAGCGCGAAAGTCGGCAAGCCAAGTGCAATGAAGGGGCCTTTCATAGCAAATTTTGCTATGAAAGGCCCCTTCATTGCACGCGAGAGCGGTGTGAGAGGGCAGGTCAGGCCTGCTGCGCCTGCCACATCCAGTGCGCCTTCTCAAGCTCCTGGGTGATCTCGATGAGCAGGTCCTGGGTGACCAGGTCGCTCTTGTCGGTCTCGTCGATGCGCTTGCGCAGCCGCTCGATCAGCGCCGCCAGGATGTCGACGATCGCGGCGACCGTGGACTCGACGGACTGCCAGTTGTCGGGGTAGTCCGGCAGGCCGGAGCTCTCCACGACGGCCTTCGCCTGGCCGTTCGGCGAGATGCCGATGGCGTTGGCGCGCTCGGCGACCTCGTCGACGTACTGGCGCGCGGTGGCGACCAGCTCGTCGAGCTGCAGGTGCGCGCTGCGGAAGTTCGCGCCGACGACGTTCCAGTGGGCCTGCTTCGCGATCAGCGACAGGTCCACCAGATCGACCAGCGTGGCCTGCAAGGCGTTACCGGTGATCTCCTTGTCGGCTTCGCTCAGCGGACTCTTGATCGGAGACTTGCCCATATTCGGTCTTCCTTTCAGAAACTAGCCGGTTCGGGAATGGACCTGCCGCGGCCGGGATCAGACCGTCGCGGACAGCGCGACCTCGATGTTGCCGCGGGTCGCGTTCGAGTAGGGGCACACCTGGTGCGCCTGCTCGACGAGCTGATCGGCCTGCGCCTGCTCCAGGCCGGGCAGCGAAACCTTGAGCGCCACACCGAGACCGAAGCCCTCGCCCTGCTTGAGCACGCTGACCTCGGCGGTCACGGTGGAGCCGTCCAGCGTCACCTTCGCCTGGCGCGCGACGAGCTGCAACGCGGAGTGGAAGCAGGCGGAATAGCCGGCGGCGAAGAGCTGCTCGGGGTTCGTCTTGTCCCCGCCCGGCCCGCCCATCTCCTTCGGGATCGCCAACGACTCGTCGATGACGCCGTCAGAGGACGTGACCTCACCGTTGCGGCCGTCGCCGCGAGCGGTGGCCACAGCGGTGTACAAAGCCTCAGCCATTCTTCGCCTACCTCCTGGTCTCAAGACACGCCCCGTTGAGCGTCTCTTCGGTGTCAACGTCCCGCAACCGCGAAACCTTGCCACCCCATGGCAGGCATCACGTCCGGGAACTACCCGGACGACGACGGAGGCAAACCGGCTAGTGACCGGCGCGACTCAGGGCGAACTCGGCGACCTGGGTTCCGATCAGGCGAAGGGTGCGGACGCTCTTCTCGTCCGAGGCGCCGCCCGCTTCGTCGAACTTGGTCTCCGCGGTGTTGATGGAACCACCCAATGGGGTGGCCCAGCCGCGCAGCGCGTGCGTGATCGTGCGCAGCTGCTCCAGTGTGGTGACCGCCGCCTGCCAGCCGAACGCGACGGCGGCGAGACCGACCGCGCGGCCGTCGAGGTACGGCCGGGAGTCGTCGCGGAGGTCTTCGACGTAGTCCAGGGCGTTCTTGACCAGGCCGGACAACGCGCCGTGGTAGCCGGGCGAGACCACGATGATCCCGTCGGCGCGGCGGATCGCCTCGACCAGGCGCACGGCCCGTTCGTGCCGTTCGTCCAACGCGGTGTCGTAGAACGGCAGCACCAGCTCGGGACCGGAGATCAGTTCGGTGGTGACTCCCGCTTCGGCCGCGCTACCCAGCGCGATGCGCAGAGCGCGCTCGGATTGCGAGCCCTCCCGCAGGGAGCCGCCGATACCGAGGACATGCACCGCGTTCGTCGAAGTCACGCTTTCGAGGCTAACCCCTCTACTTAAGTGGAGGACCAGGATCTGGAACGGAGGTCTGCGTCACACCCGTTCGCCGCAACGGCGCCGGTTCCCGCTGGACGGCATACCTACTCGAAAGTAACCTGACCGGAAGCCCTCAGGAGGAAGTATGGCGATACCGCTCCAGATCCGTGCCGAGGCCGCGTTTTCGCAGCTGGCGTTCTGGCTCCCGAAGCCGGTCAGAAGGGCCATCGCCGGGCCGCCGCTCCGCCTCGACGGACAGGAACTCGCGCTGGACGCCCAGCTCCTGCTCCGCCTGCAGAAGCTGGCGAAGGCGTCGCTGGTGCGGGGAAGCGTCGAAGAGTCGCGCAGCATGCTCCTGGCGAGCAGGCATCTGGTCAGCGGGCCGACGATCGAACCGGTCGCCACCCGGGAACTGCTCATCCCGACGGGTGACGGCGACGTGCCGGCCACGCTCTACACGCCGGCCGGACTGCCGGATCCGTCCGGACTGCTGGTGTTCTTCCACGGCGGCGGCTGGGTGGTCGGCAGCCGCGCCTCCCACGACAACACCGTCCGCTACCTGGCGAAACAGGCGGGCGTGCGGGTTCTTTCGGTGGAGTACCGGCTCGCGCCGGAGACGCGGTTCCCCGGCGCCACCGAAGACGCGATCGCGGCGTTCGAGTACGCCTTCGCGAAGGCGCGCGACCTGGGCGCCGACCCGGCGCGCATCGCCGTCGGCGGTGACAGCGCGGGCGGGAACCTGGCGGCGGTCACGGCGCAGCAGGCGGTGAAACGCGGCGCCGGGATCCCGGCGTTCCAGCTGCTGTTCTATCCGGCGACCGATTTCACCGTGCGCCGCCGCTCCCGGGAATTGTTCGCGGAGGACCTGTTCCTCACCGATACGGATATGACCTGGTTCGAAGGACATTACGTGCCGAAAGGCACCGATCTGTACAACCCGAAACTGTCACCGCTGCACGGCGACGTTTCCGGATTGCCGCCCGCATATATCGCGACGGCCGGTTTCGACCCGCTGCGCGACGAGGGCGAGGCTTACGCGGAGAAATTGCGGAAGGCCGGGGTCCCGGTGGCGCTCAGCCGCCAGCCGGACCTGATCCACGGGTACATCAACTTCCTCGGCGTCGGGCGGCGGTTCCGCGAGGCGACGGCCGAAGCGGCGGGCGCCCTGCGGCTGGGCCTCGCCCCGAAGTGAAAGCCAGAGCCCGAGTGAGGAGAAATGTCCCCACTCGGGCTCCGGCCCCCATATCGTGGCCCGCCGCCCTGCACGGCGAACCCTGACGATTTTCGGTCTCCTCTACGGCGTGGGAAGCGGGACGGGCGGGACCGGCAGCGGCGGGACAGGGAGTCCGCCGAGCAGCCCGGCGAGGATGCCGGTCACGGCCGCGAGCAGGGCTTTCACCAGGTCACTGACGATCTTCAGCGGTCCGGGCAGGTCCGGAAGCGACGGGATCGGCACCGGCAACGGCGGCAGCTGCCGGGCCTTGGCCGTCGGGTCGGCCAGCAGCCTGCCGGCCTCGACGGAACGGCCTTGTGCCAGGTCGCCGAGCTTCTGGGTCTCGGTCTGGATCTGGTAGCGCTTGCCCGCGGCGATGTCGCCGAGGACGGGACTGAGCTTGTCCAAGTCCGCCCGCGTCTTGGCGACGTCTCCGGCGTAGGCCACCTTGGTGAGGCCGTCTCGCATCTGCAGCACCTGCGCGGCGAGTGCCTGTGTGTTCGACGAACCCTTTCCACCATCGGTGCCAGCCGTCGCGGCGCCGGCTGAGGCCACCGCCAACAGACTGCCTGCGGCGACCGCGGCAATCGTCCGGGCAATGTTGCCTTTCATTCCCTTACCTCCTGGCCTCTGGGACCTGACGAGGTAAATCGATACCCGCCGTATCGGCCGAACACCACCCGATCACCGGTTAGGACAGTTTTCTAACCCTTACGTGCCGGATTCATTCCCGGCGAAGACCCCCGCAATTGATTAACGTCGAAATCTTGTGCTTCCCCCTGAAGATCATCATTTTCCGGCCGTTTTATGACCACCCGTGACCGATCGACACGGTAGTACGGTTCGTTCACCCACAACGGTGTAAACGGTGATCGTTTCGCTTCATCACTCCGTCGGACAGGCGTGTCGCACTGCTCCACTCGGGTTGTCCCCCACGCACGCCACGCCACCTTCTGGTTTCACATGCGAGTGGGGACATGGGAACGCCCCCGGTGCGGGCACCGGGGGCGTTCAGTGGTGGGAGCAGCCTCTCCAAGAGAGGTTCTTTACTCGCGGAACGCGTCCGCGACCTTGTCGCCGAGGTCCTTGTCGACGTTCCGCCAGTACTCGAAGACGCGCTCGAGCACCGGACGCGAAACGTCGTTCGAGGCGTGGCCGATGATGTTGTTCGCGAGCCGCTCACGCTGCTCGTCGTCCATCACCTCACGGACGAGCGTGCCCGGCTGGCCGAAGTCGTCGTCCTCGGCGTGGAGCTTGTACGCCGACCGGATGACCTCGTCCTCGACGCCGTAGCCCGACGCGGTCTCGGAAGCGATCTCCGCGTTGGCGTGCGGGCCGCCGTAGGAGTTCGGCGCGTACACCGGGTCGCCCGGGTTGTTGTAGCGCATCGCGCCGTCGCGCGAGTAGCTGTTGACCGGCGACTTCGGCGCGTTGACCGGCAGCTGCGTGTAGTTCGCGCCGATCCGGTAACGGTGGGCGTCCGGGTACGCGAACAGGCGGCCCTGCAGCATCTTGTCCGGCGACGGGCCGATGC
This sequence comes from Amycolatopsis sp. NPDC052450, assembly GCF_044547565.1. NCBI lineage: Bacteria > Bacillati > Actinomycetota > Actinomycetes > Pseudonocardiales > Pseudonocardiaceae > Amycolatopsis > Amycolatopsis sp. NPDC052450. Next base: position 105,206 of record NZ_JBIUAQ010000028.1, read on the forward strand.
CCGGCACCAGGTTGGACGGCTCGAACGCGGCCTGCTCGATCTCCGCGAAGTAGTTCGCCGGATTGCGGTCGAGCACCCAGCGGCCGACCTTGATCAGCGGGTAGTCGCCCTTCGGCCACACCTTGGTCAGGTCGAACGGGTTGAAGCGGTAGTCCGCGGCTTCGGCGTACGGCATCACCTGGACGTACAGCGTCCAGCTGGGGTGGTTGCCCTGCTTGATGTTCTTGAACAGGTCGCGGATGTAGTAGTCCGAGTCCTCGCCCGCGATGCGGTCGGCGTCGGCCTGCGGCAGGTAGCCGATGCCCTGGTCGGTCTTGAAGTGGTACTTGACCCAGAACTTCTCGCCGCCGGCGTTCTCCCACAGATAGGTGTGCGAGCCGAAGCCGTCCATCTCGCGCCAGTTCGACGGGATGCCGCGGTCGCCCATCAGCCAGGTGACCTGGTGCGCGGACTCGGGCCGCAGCGTCCAGAAGTCCCACTGGATGTCGTGGTCGCGCAGGTGGTTGTCGGCGCGGCGCTTCTGCGAGTGGATGAAGTCGGGGAACTTGATCGGGTCGCGGATGAAGAACACCGGGGTGTTGTTGCCGACGAGGTCGTAGTTGCCCTCGGAGGTGTAGAACTTCACCGCGAAGCCGCGCGGGTCGCGCCACGTGTCGGGCGAGCCGTTCTCACCGGCGACCGACGAGAAGCGGGCCAGGCTCTCGGTGCGCACGCCCGGCTGGAACAGCGCGGCCTTCGTGAACTGGCTGACGTCTTCGGTGACCTCGAGGAACCCGTGCGCGCCGCCGCCCTTGGCGTGCACGACACGTTCCGGCACGCGTTCCCGGTTGAACTGGGCGTTCTTCTCGATCAGGTAGTGGTCCTGGAGCAGGATCGGGCCGTTGGCGCCCACCGTCAGCGAGTCGTTGTCGCTCGCGACGGGGATGCCCACGTTGTTCGTGGTCGGCAAGCTCACGCAGTGCCTCCTGGTTCGTGGTGGTGGAGCGGTCAGCTGCCTCCACCCTCTCGCGCAATCTGGAATCAGTCAAGAAAACACGCCGGGTCGGGTGACGGACACCGCGAAATAAAGTTGCACGCGCGTACCAAGTTACGTTCTCATCGGACCTATGGCCCTCGCTCCGTATCGTCGTGTGTTAGCCGTGCCCGGAGTTCCCAGCTCGATGCTGCTGATGTTCCTGGCCCGGCTCCCGATGACGGCCATGGGCGTGACGATGACGCTGTACGTGGTCAACGACCTCGGCCGCGGCTACGGCGCGGCCGGGCTGGTCGGCGCCGCCACCACGCTCGGCAGCGCGATCGGGGCACCGCTCGTCGGCCGGTACGTCGACCGCTACGGGCTGCGGCCGGTGGTCGCGATCTGCGGACTGGCCTCGTCGACGTTCTGGATCAGCGCGCCGCATCTGCCGTACCAGGTGCTGCTGGTGGTCGCGCTCCCCGCGGGTGTGCTGTCGGTGCCCGCCGGAACACTGGCGCGGCTGGTGCTCACCGCGCTCGTGCCGCTGGAGCAGCGCCGGGCGGCCTACTCGCTGGACACGATCCTGGTGGAGGCGTCGTTCATGATCGGGCCGTCGGCCGGGATCATGGCGATCACGCAACTGCCCGCGGTCTACGCGCTCACCGGTATCGGAGTCTGCTTCGCGCTTTCGGCGACGCTGATCTACCGGCAGAACCCGCCGATCCGCGCCGAAGCCGACGCCGGCGTGTTCACCGGGGAACGGCCGACGGTGCGAAGCTGGCTCACCGGACGGCTCGTGATGGCGATGTTCATCGCCGCCGGCGCGCTGTTCTGCCTGGTCGGCATGGAACTCGCCGCCTTGGCGACGCTGCGCGCGAGCGGCGACATCGCCTGGTCCGGGTTGCTGATCACGGTGATGTGCGTCGCGTCCGTCCTGGGCGGGGCGATCCACGGCGCGGTCCGGCGGTCGCTCTCACAAGGCACGCTGATGGTGCTGCTCGCCGTGCTGACGCTGCCGGTCGGGCTGATCGCCGGGCCGTGGTGGCTGCTGGCGATCGTGCTGTTCCCGAGCAACGTGCTGTGCGCGCCGACGCTCGCGGCGAGCACGGAGACGGTCAGCGCGGCGGCGCCGCCGCGGGTGCGCGGCGAGGCGATGGGCCTGCTGGACGCGGCCAGCCGGATCGGGCTGGCGATCGGGAGCCCGATCATCGGATTCGTGATCGACCATTCCAGCCCCGGCTGGGGATTCGCGGCCTCGGCGCTGGGCGCGCTGATGATCGCCGCGGTCGGCCTGTTCTGGCGTCGCTCCCGCACCCCCGCCCGGGTGCCCGCGCTCACTTCCTCCTGACGCGATTCGGCACCTGGTTGCGATGGTTGCGCACGCATCCAGCGCAAGCAGGTGCCGAATTGCGGGAGACGGGCTAGGCGCAGACCTTGCGGAGGGTGTCGACCCGCTCGAGGTTGCGCTTGGTCCAGTCCGCGACCTTGCCCGCGTCCTGGATGTTCTCCTTCTGGACCTGCAGGTACGAGTCGGCCATGCCGGTGAGCGCGCCGGCCACATTCTGCTCGCCGACGCTGTTCGCCAGCTCACGCAGGCGCTTTTCCTTGTCCGCGGCCCGCTCCTTGATGGTCGCCGGGTCCGGGTTGAGGTCGATGAGGCTGAGTGCCTCGGCGCACGCGCCGACCTTCGTCGCGGCCTTGTTCGTCTGATCGACGGCGTTCGTGACCTCGCTGCAGCCCGCCAGCGCGAGTCCGGCGGCCGCCAGGAGCGCCGCGATTCCCAACCTCTTCATGACGACCACAGTAGCGAGAAACGTGGGTGGTATGTCGGGTTCCCCGGCACACCACCCCGCTTCACCCCTTGACGCAGACGACCTGCTTCAGATGCGCGACCACCTCGACGAGGTCGGTCTGCGCCTTGATCACCGTTTCGATGTCCTTGTACGCGGCCGGGATCTCGTCCACCACGCCGGAGTCCTTGCGGCATTCGACGCCGGCGGTCTGCGCGGCGAGGTCTTCGGCGGTGTACAGCTTCTTGGCCTTGTTCCGCGACATCCGGCGGCCCGCGCCGTGCGACGCGGACTGGAAGGACGACGCGTTCCCGAGGCCGCGCACGATGTACGAACCGGTGCCCATGCTGCCCGGGATGATCCCGAGGTCACCCGAACCCGCGCGGATCGCGCCCTTGCGGGTCACCAGCAGATCGACGCCGTCGTAGGTCTCTTCGGCGACGTAATTATGGTGACAGCTGATCGCGTCGTCGAAGGTCGTCTGCGGGACGACGTCCTTCAGCGCCTGCTTGACGAGCGCGACCATGGTGGCGCGGTTGCGCGCCGCGTAGTCCTGCGCCCAGAACAAGTCGCGCCGGTACGCCTGCATCTCCGGCGTGCCCGCGACGAACACGGCGAGATCCGGATCCGGCAGGTCCGCGTTGTGCGGCAGCTTCCGCGCGACGGCCATATGCCGTTCCGCGAGTTCCTTGCCGATGTTGCGCGAACCCGAGTGCAGCATCAGCCACACGCGGCCTTCGTCTTCGCCGCCCTGTTCGAGGCAGACCTCGATGAAGTGGTTGCCGCCGCCGAGGCTCCCGATCTGGCGCGCTGCGCGGTCGTGCAGGTCCTGGACGCCGGGATGCAGGTGGCCGAAGGACTTCCAGAACGCGTCCCAGCCACCGACACCGTGCACCTTCGCCGGGTTCACCGGGGTCTTGTGCAGGCCGAACCCGACCGGGACGGCCGATTCGATCCGGCGGCGGAGCTTCAGCAGGTCGTCGGGCAGGTCGGCGGCGGTGAGCGAGGTCCGTACCGCGCTCATCCCGCAGCCGATGTCCACGCCGACGGCGGCCGGGGACACCGCGTCGCGCATCGCGATCACGCTGCCGACGGTCGCGCCCTTGCCGTAGTGGACGTCGGGCATGACCGCGACGCCGTGCACCCACGGCAGGTTGGCGACGTTGTGCAGCTGTCGCATGGCTTGGTCCTCGACCGATGTGGGGTCCGCCCACATCCGGATCGGAACCCGCGAGCCTTCGACCGCCGTGTACATGATTTTCCCTTCGTGGAAACGTTTGCCTCCACAGAGCATGCACCGACCGAAGGCCCCCGACAACGCAATTAGTCACCTACTTGCCTGGCGTCCTCCGGCAAGTAGGTGACTGATTGCGTTGTGGCGTCAGGAGTTCGCGGCGACCAGTTCCGCGATCTGGACGGCGTTGAGCGCCGCGCCCTTTCGCAGGTTGTCGTTCGACAGGAACAGCACCAGACCGCGGCCGCCGTCGACACCCGGGTCCGTCCGCAGGCGTCCGACGTACGACGGGTCCTGGCCGGCGGCCTGCAGCGGCGTCGGGATGTCCGACAGCTCCACGCCGGGAGCGCCGGTGAGCAGCTCGGTCGCGCGGGCGACCGAGAGCGGCTGCGAGAACTCCGCGTTGATCGAGATCGAGTGCCCCGAGAACACCGGCACCCGCACGCAGGTGCAGGACACCAGCAGCTCCGGGATGCTCAGGATCTTGCGGCTCTCGTTGCGGAACTTCTTCTCCTCGTCCGTCTCGAACTCACCGTCGTCCACAATGGACCCGGCCAGCGGGAGGACGTTGTGCGCGATGGGCCGCGCGTACTTCTTCGGCTCGGGGAAGGTCACCGCCGCGCCGTCGTGGGTCAGCGCGCCCGCGTTCGACGCCGCCGCGGCGAGCTGGCCTTCGAGCTCCTCGACACCGGCGAGCCCGCTGCCGGACACCGCCTGGTAGGTGCTCGCGACCAGCCGCACGAGGCCCGCTTCGGCGTGCAGCGGCTTGAGCACCGGCATCGCGGCCATCGTGGTGCAGTTGGGGTTCGCGATGATCCCCTTGCGCGCTTCCTTGATCGCCTCCGGGTTGACCTCGCTGACGATCAGCGGGACGTCCGGGTCCATCCGCCACGCCGACGAGTTGTCGATCACCGTGGCGCCGGCCGCGGCGAACCGCTCCGCCTGCGCCTTGGAGGTCGAGCCACCGGCGGAGAACAGCGCGATGTCCAAACCGGACGGATCCGCGGTCGTCGCGTCCTCGATGACGATTTCCTCGTCCCGCCAAGGAAGCTTCGAACCGGCGGACCGCGCCGAAGCGAAGTACCGCATTTCGGCGACCGGGAAACCCCGTTCGGCCAGCAGACGGCGCATGACACCGCCGACCTGACCGGTCGCCCCGACGACCCCTACCCGCAGACCTTCCGGCATCAGCGACCACTCCCCGCGTAGACGACGGCTTCTTCGTCGCCGCCGAGTTCGAATGCCTCGTGGATCGCGCGCACCGCGTCGTCGAGCTGCGCGTCCCGGATCAGCACCGAGATCCGGATCTCCGAGGTGTTGATGATTTCGATGTTGACGCCCGACTGCGCGAGCGCCTCGCAGAACGTCGCCGTGACACCGGGGTGCGAACGCATCCCCGCGCCGACGAGCGAGACCTTGCCGACGTGGTCGTCGTAGAGGACCGACTCGAAGCCGATCTCCTCCTTGATCTTCTCCAGCGACCGCACGGCCTTGGCGCCGTTGGCCTTCGACAGCGTGAAGGTGATGTCGGTGCGGCCCGAGACGGTGCTGGACACGTTCTGCAGCACCATGTCGATGTCGATCTCGTCGTCGGCGATCACCCGGAAGATCCTGGCGGCGGCACCGGCGTGGTCCGGCACTCCGGTCACCGTGATCTTGGCTTCGGAGCGGTCGTGCGCCACACCGGTGATCAACGCTTGTTCCACGGGGATCTCCTCGATAGAACCGGTCACCGTGGTGCCCGGCTTGTCACTGTAGGAAGAACGGACTCGGATCGGGACGCCGTAGCGGCGCGCGTACTCCACCGAGCGCAGGTGCAGGATCTTCGACCCGCTCGCGGCCAGCTCCAGCATCTCCTCGTAGGCGATGGTGTCCAGCTTGCGGGCGTCGGGCACGACCCGCGGATCGGCGGTGTACACACCGTCCACATCGGAATAGATCTCGCAGACGTCGGCGTTCAGCGCCGCGGCCAGCGCGACGGCGGTGGTGTCCGAACCGCCGCGGCCGAGGGTGGTGATGTCCTTGGTGTCCTGCGACACGCCCTGGAAACCCGCCACCAGCGCGATGTAGCCCTGGTCGAGGGCTTCCGTCACGCGGCTGGGGCTGACGTCGATGATCCGCGCGTTGCCGTGCACGGACGTCGTCACCACGCCTGCCTGCGAACCGGTGAACGACCACGCCTCCGCGCCCTGCGCCGAAATCGCCATCGCCACCAGCGAGTTGGAGATGCGCTCACCCGCTGTGAGCAGCATGTCCATCTCGCGTTCCGGCGGCGCCGGGTTGACCTGCTGAGCCAGGTCGAGCAGCTCGTCCGTCGTGTCACCCATGGCGGAGCAGACGACGACCACGTCGTTGCCCGCCTTCTTGGTGGCGACGATGCGTTCCGCGACGCGTTTGATCCGGTCGGCACTTTCCAGCGACGAACCGCCGTACTTCTGGACCACGAGGGCCACGCCCGAACCTCCTCGACGGGCCGGGCGTGCTCCTGGTGGGCACCGAGGAGCCCCCGCGTCCCTTATTTGGGCGAAAGCCTACCGGGGTCACGCACGCTCGCCACCCTCGTAAGTGGTCCTGACCACCACTTCGAGGACTCCAGGAAGTAAATCTTCCTTAACACCAACGAAATAGTCGGAGGGCTTTCACTTTAGTGACGGAGAGCACCCCTTGTTAAGGTCCGCGAATGCACAAACCCGCCGACACGAGTACCCCGATCGCGTCGATCCTGGCCCACCGTTGGAGCCCTCGCGCCTACGACGAGTCAGCGATCGTCACCGAAGATCAGCTCCGCGCGCTGCTCGAAGCGGCCCGATGGGCGCCGTCGTTCGGCAACACCCAGCCCGCCCGTTACCTGGTCGGGCTACGCGGCACGCCGTCGTTCGACCGCATCCTCTCGACGCTCAACTCGGGCAACCGCGCGTGGGCCCATCGCGCCGGGCTGCTGCTGATCGGCGTGATGGTGACCACGAACGAGAAGGGTGACGTCCCGTACGCCGAGTACGGGCTGGGGCTGGCGAGCGAGAACCTCGTGCTCCAGGCCGTCGACCTCGGCCTGATCGCGCATCAGATGGCGGGCTTCTCCGCCGAAGCCGCGAAGGACTTCTTCGGGCTCCCCGACGACGTCGTCCCGAAGGTCGCCATCGCCGTCGGCTCGCCCGCGGACCCCTCGGTGCTCGAAGAGGACTGGCGGATCGAGCGCGAGAAGGCGCCGCGTGAGCGAGTCCCGCTGGCCGAATTCGCCTACGCCGACGCCTGGGGCACAAGCGCCTTCGCCGACTGAGGGAGCCAGCGCAGGGCGAGTATCCCGAGCCCGGCGTGCAGCAGGCTGAGCACCGCGACGGCGGTGTGCAGGCCCGCGACGAACGCCTCCTTCGCGTCAAGAGCGGCCGTGGGCGCGATCTCGAGGGTTTCGCCGAGTGTCGGCGCGACGTCCGGGCCCGCCAGGCGGAACACCAGCGCGGCGAGCGAACCCATGAGCGCGATGCCCAGCGCGTTGCCGATCTCGTTGCTCGTTTCGGCGATCGCGCCCGCCGCTCCCGCCCGCTCGGCGGGCACCGCGGCGACGGCCGTGTCGGCCACCACGCTGAACGAGATGCCGTAGCCGACACCGGCGACCACCGTCGAGGCGACGTACCAGCCCGCTCCGCCCGTGACACCGGTCATGAGCAGCAGGGCGAGTCCGGCGGCGATGGAGAAGTGGCAGACGGCCAGCGCCGCGCGTTTGCCGACGCGGTCGACCAGCGCGGGTGTGGCGACGCACATGATCGTGAGCACGGCCGCCCCTGGAAGCGCGAGCAGTGCCGCGTGCAGGACCGGTAGCCCGAGCACGGACTGAAGATGGATCCCCGACAGGTACGCGGCCGCCGACCACGCCGCCAGCGGCAGCAGCCCGGTGACGATCGCGATGGTGAAGACGCGGTCGCGGAACAGGGAGAAGTCGACCAGCGGGTGATCGAGACCCCGCTGGCGCCGGGCGAACCACACCAGCAGCACCGATCCGGTGATCCCGGCGGAGACCGCGACCACGGACAGGCCGTCGGCGGCCGCGTGCTTGATCCCGTAGATCGCGAGCAGGAGGCCGGCGGCGGAGAGCGCCACGCTGAGCACGTCGACGCGTCCCCGTCCCGTGGCCCGCACCTCCCGCAGCAGCACCGGCGCGAGCGCCAGGAACACCGCGATCACCGGCAGGTTGACCAGGAAGACCGAACCCCACGGGAACCGCTCCAGCAGGATCCCGCCGACGACCGGGCCGATCGCGAAACCGGCGGCGAACGCGGCCGCGAAGACGCCGATGGCCTGCGCCCGTCGGCGAGGGTCGGTGAAGAGTTCGCTCAGCACCGCCAGCGCGGACGGCAGCAACGTCGCGCCCGCCAGCCCCATCAGGGCCCGGAACGCGATCAGCAGCTCCGGGCTCGGGGCGAACGCCGCGCCCGCCGAACCGACGCCGAACACGGTCGCGCCGATCATCAGCAGCTTCAGGCGGCCGTACCGGTCGCCGATGGTCCCGAAGGCGACCAGCAGCGAGCCGACCGCGAACCCGTAGACGTCCAGGATCCACAACGCCTGATCGGCCGTCGGGGTGAGCGCCTGGCTGATCCTGGGCATCGCGAGGAACAGGATCGAGCCGTCCATGGAGACCAGGAAGACCGGGCAGAGGATCACCAGCAGGCCGAACCAGGCCCGGGAATGCTGTCGTGTCATGCCGTCGACAGTGCGCGGGCGGCGCCGCGGCAACCATCCCCGTGGCGTGGGTACACCCAGCAGGTACACCCACGGCGCCGCGCGGAAATCCAGGCGCTGTCCTGTGAGTCTGTTCGATGGGCTTCGTGATCCAGGTGGTTCCTGACGGTGCGGGCGGATCGGCCTCGTACCGGGTCGTACTCGGCCGCGTCCGCCCGTGCCGTCAGGGACCGCCTGGGCGCGAAGACCGCGAACAGACTCACAGGACAGCGCCTAGGCTGGAGTCATGGAAAGCCTCGGTGGGTACCTCAAGAGCCGTCGTGACCGGGTGACTCCCACCGAACTCGGCCTGCGCACCTACGGCACCTCACGACGCGTGCCCGGCCTGCGCCGCGAGGAGCTCGCCCAGCTCGCCGGGGTGAGCGCCGGGTACTACACGCGACTGGAACAGGGCCTGGCCGAAACCGCTTCACGGCAGGTGCTCGACGCGCTCGCCCGCGCGCTCCGGCTCGACGACGTCGAGACCGTCCACCTGCACAACCTCGCCCGGCAGTCCCCGCTCCCGAAGCTGTCCGACCCCGGCCAGGAGGATCCGCATCCCCGCGTCCTCGCGCTGCTGGAGAACCTCGGCGAGGCCGTACCCGCGCTCGTCTTCGGCCGTCGCGGCGACGTGCTCGCGTGGAACCACGCCGGGCACGCGCTCATGGCCGGACACCTCGATTTCGACGCGCCGCCGGATCCGGAACGGCGGCCGTCGCTGCCGCGCATGTTCTTCCTCGACCCGCTCACCCGCGACCTGCACCGGAACCGGGCCGAACTCGCCCGCGTCCACGTCGCCTATCTGCGGTTGACCGCGGGCCGCCACCCCACCGACGCCCGGCTGGCCGCGCTCATCGGCGAACTGTCGATGCGCAGCGACGAATTCGCGACCCTCTGGGCGACCGGCGACGTCGCCGACTGCACCGTCGGCGCCATGCATCTCCAGCATCCGACGGTCGGCACGGTGAGCGTCGACTACCAGGTGTGGCTCCAGCCGGACAGTCCCGACCACCGGCTGGAGATCTACACACCGAAGGACCCGGGTTCCGCCGACGCGCTGAAGATCTTGACACACTTCGATCGGGAGTCGTGAGTGGCGTGCCGCGAAAGCGGGGCGTCGAACTCCTATGTCGTGAAGGGGCCCTTTGAGACCTTCATCGTCTCAAAGGGCCCCTTCACGACATCCTCACGACCGCGAAACTCTCGTTAGCGCCATGGGTACCTAAGCCACCCTTGGCTCTGATCCCATGCCACGTAGCTCAAGTTGATCTTGAGCGACTGCCGGTCTGCTCGATCAAGCCGGTCAAGTCACCGGCAGCGGACCCGAGGCGCGACTGTCCACTCGGGACGCCAGCCTCGATCAGGGTGCCCGATTTGAGTGCTTTGCGCAGCTGTAAGAGGGGGTCGTGAGTGGCAATGAGCGCTAGAACGACCTTTGCCACTCACGACAGTGATGATGGTCGTGGTGGTGTTGCTGGTGGGTCTGACTCGACTCACGACTGACGCTTTGGCTGTCCTTTTAAGGGATTTGTC